>JAFGAY010000199.1 GCA_016933425.1 Pirellulales bacterium | reverse complement strand
TCAAATCTCAAATCTCAAATCTCAAATTCCTGGTTTCCATGCGTCGACATGCCGTTGGACTTATTGCCGTGTTGCTTCTGTCGGGTGCTGTGGCGTTGTGGGTTTGGCCGCCGGGCGAGAGGGGGTGGCCGGGGCTAGAGGCGGCGTTGTGGCGCGTGGGAGCGGTGATGGCTGTTCTGTGGCTGGCCTATCCCGACTTGCGTCGATGGCCTGGTTGGTTGTTGGCCGCGGCGCCGGCGGCGTTGGTGATTGTGGCGATCAAGCCGCGGCGTTTTGTTTATTTGATACCCTTGCTTTTGGCGATTGCCGTATTGCAAAAATTCAGGAAGCCGAAGTCGAAGCGTTGAAGTGCTGCCAGCGGAACCGAGGGTTTGGCTGGGATGCCATGCCCACGCTCGCCGTGGGCATGTTTTCCCGCAAAAACCAGGGCATGGCCACGCAAGCGTGGCCACGGCACCCGCTATAGTGAAACGTGATGCGCTCTAGCTTACCCGGGCGTGTCGAGATAAGGATCTTGTCCCATCTGACGCTGCATTTTTTTACGTTCTTTTTCGAAGTGCATGAGGGCTTTTCGATCGCGGAAGTGGCGGCGTTCGACTTTGCGTTGGGCGCTTCGGAACAGTCGGTCGAATTTTCTGAAATCGCCGTTGCCCGACTCGCCGAGCGCCTTGAGTTTTTTTGCTTTCTTCGGTCCGAGTCCGCTTTCGAGCAAGTCGTCGTCCAGGGCCAGGTATTGGCGGTAGGTGCCGGGATCGCCTTGGCGTCCGCATCGGCCGATCAATTGGAGGTCGATTCGCCGGGAGTCGTGCATTTCGGTGCAGATGACGTGGAGTCCGCCGAGTTCGTCGATGCCTTCGCCGAGTTTGATGTCGGTTCCGCGGCCGGCCATGTTGGTCGAGACGGTGACCTTGCCAGCCCTGCCCGCGGCGGCGATGATATCGGCTTCCTCGGCGATTCGATGGGCGTTGAGGACCTGGTGTTCGATACCGCGCTGGTGGAGCATTTTCGAGAGGAGTTCCGATTTGTCGATGGATCGGGTACCGATCAGGATGGGCCGGCCTTCGGCGTGAACCTCGGCGACTTCGTCGACGACGGCCTGCCATCGGGCCAGTTCGTCGCCGAAGATGCGCGTGGCAAGCTGCCGGCGGATGACGGGCCGGTTGGTGGGCACGGGGATGACGTGGCATTTGTAGATCTTGGCCAGTTCGCGGCGCGAGGATCGGGCGGTGCCGGTCATACCGGCCAGTTTTTTGTAGCGCAGGAAAAAGTCCTGGACGGTGATTCGCGCGGCCTGGCCGGTGGCCACGGTTACTTTGACGCCTTGCATGGCTTCGACGGCCTGGTGGATCCCCTCGCGCCATTTTCGGCCCTCGCCCAGGCGGCCGGTGAATTCGTCGACGATCACGATTTCGCCGTCGCGGACGACGTATTGGCGGTCGAGCGTGTATTCGCGGGCGACCATGATCGCGCGTTCGACGTACTCATAGATGTTGACCATGCCGACCGTGTCGAGGGCCTGGGGCTTGGGGAGCGTGCGGACCTTCTGGCGGCCGGCCCGGGTCAGTTCGGCCTTTCGTTTGTCGTGGTCGTATTCATAGTCCTCGTCCTCGACGAACTCGTCGGCCATTTTCGCGCTCCATCGGTAGCACTCGACCTCCATTTTTTCTTCCTCGGTGGGAAGCGCGCTGATGATCAACGGGGTTCGGGCCTCGTCGATCAGAATGCTGTCGGCCTCGTCGACCAGGGCGAAGTGGGCCTCGCGTTGGACGGGTTTTTCGTCCTTTACGCGGCCGGCGTGTCCCAACATGCTTCCCAGCAGGTCGCCTTGTCCCTCGCGAGCCCGGCGCAGCAGGAGTCGGTCGCGGAGGAAATCGAAGCCGAATTCCTTGGCGGTGCCGTAGACCACGTCGCAGGCGTATTCTTTGCGGCGTTGGTTCTGGGGCATTTGGGTTTCGATGACGCCGACGGTCAGGCCGAGGGCTTCGTAGATGGGTCGCATCCACTCGGCGTCGCGCCGGGCCAGGTAGTCGTTCACGGTGGCCAGGTGGCATCCCTTGCCGTCCAGCGCGTTGAGATACATGGGGAGCGTGGCCGTGAGCGTTTTTCCCTCGCCGGTGCGCATCTCGACGATCGAACGGTAAAACATGGCGATGCCGCCGAGCAACTGCACGTCGAAATGGCGCATGTTTAGCTTGCGGCGGCCCGCCTCGCGGACGAGGGCAAACGCCTCGGGCAGCAGTTTCGACAGCGGCTCGCCGCTCCGCGCTCGATAGCGGACCGAGAGACTGCGTTTTTTCAGTTCCTGGTCCGTCAGTTCCATCAGCTTGGGCTCGAAGGCGGCGATTTTCGGCAGTGTTTGCGCCCAGTGAGCCAGCCGGACCTTGACTGGTCCGCCCGGCAACGCCGCGATCCGCGATTGATAGCCCGAGGGTAACTCGATGGTCATGTGTTGTCCGTGGCGCCCGACGATTCGGGTTGGTTGAGGCACGAATGCGTTCTTTAGATAACTGTAGCAGGTGTGATGCGTATTTCGCCGCGCCTGCGGGCTTCCGCCCGCGGCTATTATCCTAGGAAAAACGCTACACGTATCTGAAGATCGTACAAGCTATTCACAATTATACGGCGCGAACCGTGCTTTCGGGGAGTGGTCACATAGGACAAGAAGGGCCGCGCTGTGTTGCGGCCGCGCACGACTGGCCCCAGGGAGTGCTTTCTGGGAGGACGCACTATTTTCCGATCGGGCGTAATTGGGCCACCTCGTAGACCGGGGCATAGCCCCAGTGGCCGTTTTCGCCGGTCAGGAGGCGGCCGCGGATTTCGACGAAGTCGCCTTGTTCCAGATCGGCCAGGAGCGTCGTCTCGCCCAGCACGACGCTTCCACCGAACCGATCCGTCTCGCCGTTGATCGGGATATAACGGAGTTTCCAACGTTTGGCCACGTCGGAGTATTCCAGCCGGCCACGGAGCCAGGCGTAGGCCGGGTCGTGGCCATACCTCAGCGAGGGGGTTGAGCCGTTGGCGTTTGACCAGCCCGAGGTGTTGCTCGGTTGAGTGGACGGCCCGGAGGCGTTTGTTTGTGGCGTACGACCGCCCATGGCGACCGTCGCCGAGGCTTGTTGGACCTGGTTGTCCATGCGTCGTGTGCGGGCGGCCCTGGTGCCCACGTCGGGCAGGTCGCCGATTTCGACGAACCGGCTCGGCCGAATGGTCGGGCGATCGGGACACGCGGCGTCGCACCTTGGAGCGATGGACGTGGTCGGCGCGTTGCATTCGGAGGTTGGGCTTGACCATGACGACGCGATCGTCGTGGCGCAGCCCGCGCTTGTCGACGGCGTGGTTGCCGCGATGGTTTCGAGCTGGCGGCTCGCCGGCGTGGCGCGCGGTTGAAGAATGCTGACAATTGGCTGTCGGGGGCGTTGGGTCGCCGTGCTTGTGGACGACGGTGCGGCAATCTGGTTCGAGTTGGCGGGCGCGTTTACGGGTTGGTTGGTCGAGGCGGCGTAGTCGGGCGGGCGGATGCGTGTTCGGATGTCGGCCGAGCCGGTCGAGCCGGGCAGCCAGTGGGCCGCGATTTGGTTCGTGGATGAGGGCGATGGCGACGCGGGGGCGTTCGCGGATTGACGAACGTCGGCCGTGCTTTGCCAGGCGGAGTTTTCGTGGGCAGCCAGACGCTGGGCGGGTTGCTCGACTTGAATGATCGGGGAGTTATTTTCGGAGACGCCCGCGTAGTAGGGTGCGTGACGCGATGCCAGGGCCGATCCGGTGGCCGGGGGCGGAATGGCCGTGCGGCCGAAGAAGGCGTCGGGCGCATAGGGCTTTCGACTCGCGCAGCCGGCGAGAGCCAGAATAAGCACAACAAGAAACCACGGCCGTTTCATCGGGCGGACTCCTTTCCACCTCGGCGACGGCTCAACCGAAACAGCGCCAGTGCATTGCGATGGCGTCCTTGCCACGTATCAGTCGACAGAACATCTCCCCCAAAGGACCGAGCTTGGAAGATGCGTAGATTAACGTTTTTCCGGTCGATGTAAAGACCGATTTGACCAGGAATTGGCGATTGTGTGAGCGCTCACGAGGGCGACCGCCGGCTGCCGGAAACCGCGGCCACATGGGGGTTCGTGATTTTCAGCGGACCGATTGCCGGGGCAGGACGCGACGTCTCGCCCGACATCTGGGTAATATAGGGATTTTGAATACGGAGTGGCTTTGGTGGAGCGGCATTTTGTGCAGATTCGCACCCATTCGTAGAATTCGGGCGAGAGTCGCAAGAAAAGTACATCTGGTAGTAAATGGGCGGCGAATAGGCAAAATAGGGCGGCTTATGGAATCCACCCCATGACCAGTAACCGTGGTAATATGGAGCGCAGTTGTGGAGGGAGTAGCATCGGCACGGCGTCCACCACCATTGGGCCGAGGCGGTCGATTCCCAGGCGCCACAGAAAAGAAAGACGGCCAGGAACACCAGGAGTTTTGTTTTCGCGGACATCGCGGATACCTCAGTTCGCGTAACCGGAAAAGTCACAAACGTTTGCTATCCTAACGCGGTTGAGGCAAGAAGCAACGGGTCGCGTGGGGG
>JAFGAY010000198.1 GCA_016933425.1 Pirellulales bacterium | reverse complement strand
CATCGGACCGGAATATGATCCGGTCATCGCCTGGGATCTCGGCAGTGAATTGTCGAGGCAACAAGTGACGCCGACACGCGAGTTGGCCGGCCGAATTCGCGCGGCCGACGGGCACTGCGGGCGTCCGTTGGCGTGCCGGCCCGAGTCGAACTTGTGGGACTATAGCGGGTTTATCGACGTGCTGGCGGTCGGCCAATCGCCGCTGGCGACGAGCCTGGAATTTTCGGACTACGGCCGGTGGATCTGCTACCGTTCGCGATTGATACGACTTGGCAAGATCCTATGGAGCACGGTCCAGACGGAACCCTCGGCCGCGCTGGTCGCCCAATGGGCCGCCGCCGGCCGCCGGGCGTCGTTGCCGCCGGAGGTCGCCGTCGAGCAGATCCGGCTGATGGCCTATTCGGCGATTGCCGCCGGCAGCCGCGGACTGCTGTTCGAATCATCCGGCTCGCTCGAAGCGACCGATCCGGCGACCCAAGCGCGGGCCGCGGTGATCGAATTGGTCAATCTCGAACTTGAATTGGCTCGCCCTTGGCTGGCGGACGTCGAACTGCTAGGCACCGTGCGGAGCAGCCACCCCGACGTCTCGGCCGCCGTGTTTCAGTATCACCGCACCCGGCTGATGGTGCCGCTTTGGTCGGGCCCCGGGGCTCAGTACGTGCCGGGCCAGGCCGCCGAGCGGCAATTGACGTTCGTCGTTCCCGGCGTGCCCGAGTCGAACCGCGCCTATGAGATCACGCCGGGCGGATTGCGGCCGATTCGGCCCGAGCGCGTCGCCGGCGGCGTCCAGGTGACCTTGAGCGAGTTTTCGCTTTGTTCGATGGTGATGTTTACCGAGGCGGGCACGATCGTCAACCACATGCGAAGCCAGGCCGTCGGAATCGGCCCTCGCGCCGCGAAACTCTTTCGACAGTTGGCCGCCCACAAGCTCGAAGTCGTTGAAGACGTCAACCGGCGTCTGTCGGGCCGCCCGGCCGTTCAGTGGCAGACCGGCGAAAACCTGACTCAAGCGAGAAAACATCTCCAGTCGTGCGACGGCGCCCTGGCGCGACGCGACCATGGGCAGGCGTGTCTCGCGGCCGAGCGGGCCATGGGCGTGTTGCGCATCATCGAGCGAACCAACTGGGAAAAGGCCGTCGGTTCGCTCCGTTCGCCCATTTCGAGCCCGGCGACCGTCTGCTTCTCAACGTTGCCGTGGCACTGGAGCCTGGTCGACGAAACCCGATCGTGGCGACTGGGACCCAACCGGATCGCCGGCGGCGACTTCGAGGCGTTTCCAGCGGTCACGGCTGCCGGCTGGACGTGTTACCAACATCAAACGGAAAACGTCGCCGCCACGAGCGAAATCGCCGCGAAGGCCGCCCGGTCGGGACGCGCCGGGCTGCGGCTGACCGTGCGAGGCGCCCCGCCCGAGTCCGCCCCGACGCTGATCGAAACTGCGCCGATTTGGGTCACCAGTCCGCCGGTCTATCTCGAGGCGGGCACCGTGGTGCTCATCCAGGGGTGGGTTCACGTGCCGACGCCGTTGACCGGCAGCGTCGATGGGCTGCTGGTGTTCGATTCGATGACCGGCGAGGCTCTGGCCGAGCGAATCGGCGAAACAACCGGATGGCAACCGTTGTCGCTCTTTCGCGTCGTGCCCCGATCGGGGTCCGTGTCGGTCACCCTCGCCTTGTGCGGTTTGGGCGAGGTCTGGATCGACGACGTGGCGATTCGGGTGCTCGTCCCAGCCGCGTCGCCGATGGTCCAACAGCCGGTCGCCCCGGCCCGACGATTCTAAATCGATTTTCGGATACGCTCCGATATTCATGCAAACGATCCCGCTTGCCTTGCCCGAAGGCTTATGGAAGGATAGTATCCATGTCGTGGGGCAACGATCCCTCGCAAATCGGAGATGGCCGTGGTGAGCCTGCTCGCACAAGAACCCGTGGTCGATTGGGTTGTCGTGCTCCGGGAGCATTGGATCGCGCTGGCCGCGGCCGGGGGGTTGCTGTTGGCGGCCTGGTGGTTGCTTAGGGCTATTTTCGCGCGTCGTCGGGCGGCGCCCGACGCGCGGCCCGATTTGGCCGTGGACGTCTCGGTTTTACCCGATGCCCCTCCACCGCCGGGCCCGCCCGTGCTGGAATTCTATAATATCCCGGTCCGACTGGTTGCCGTGGTGCTGGCGCCGGTCGGCTACGCCACCGAGTTGCCGGCTCGCGAGGAATTGCCCGAGGTCGTCGACTCGATCGTGCCGGGCCTCGACGCCGTGGCGGCGGCCCACGAACCTCTCATTCGGGCGTGGCCGCGCCAGGTCAGTTCGCGGGGATTCGCCCATGCGTTTTTTCAAAACCTGCGGCTGCCCGGCGAACCGGGAAAAAAAGGCATGTGGAGTTCGGCGGCCGGCATGTTCCGCGTCGGCGAGCAACCGATGATGGCCGGCCTGGTCCTTCGCGCCGAAATACCCAACCGGCACGGCAACGTAATCATCGAAAACGAAAACCAATGGCTCGGCGTCCTCCGTGTGCGATTGACCCAATAACCCTAAACCCGCGACAACCCATAATCACCAACCCATAATCACCAACCCATAATCACCAACCCATAATCACCAACCCGCGAAACCACATCTCCTTAATAGCCGCGGGCGGAAGCCCGCGCGCCCCCCATGCCCCGCTCGACCGAACAACTCCGACAAGACGCCCTGCGCATCTGGCGCGCCGGGTTAGCCGCGGTCGACTCGGGACGATTGGTCCGCCAATCGCTCGCGCGCGACGGCTCCACCTTGGTAGCCGGCGGCGAGCGACTCCCGCTCGATCCGATTGGGCGAATCGGGATCGTCGGGGCGGGCAAGGCCGGCGCTGGCATGGCGGCCGCCGTCGAGCAAATTCTCGGCCCCGACTGGCTCGCCCGCAAACACGCGGTCGGTTGGGTCAACGTGCCGGACGATTGCGTCCGCTCGCTCGAACACGTATGGCTCCACGGCGCCCGGCCGGCCGGCGTGAATGAACCAACGGCCGCCGGCGTGCTGGGAACCGATGAAATCCTGCGAATCGTCGATTCGCTGGGACCGGACGATTTGTGCCTGTGCCTCATCTCGGGCGGCGGCTCCGCCCTGCTGCCCGCCCCGGTCGACGGCGTCACGCTGGCCGACAAACTGGCCGTCACACGCCACTTGAGCGCCGCCGGCGCCACGATCGACCAGCTCAATACGGTCCGCAAACAACTCAGCCGGATCAAAGGCGGCGGGCTGGCCCGGGCGTGCCGCGCCGGCCGATTGATCGCCCTCATCATTTCCGACGTGCTGGGCGATCCGCTGGACGTAATCGCCTCGGGTCCCACGGTTCAAAGCACGTCGACGGCCCGCGACGCGCTGGAAGTTCTTGAAAAGTTCGACGCCGAAAAGGCCGGAATTTCGCCGGCCGTTTTCGAGGTTCTCGAACGCCGCAAATGGATCGAGCATTCTCCGCCGGCGACGCAAGTCACGAACCTCGTCATCGGCAACAACGCCACGGCGGTCGACGCGGCCGCGCGCGAAGCCCAACGGCTTGGCTACCGGCCGGCCGCCGAAACCGCCCCCGGCGCCGAGGGCCCCGCCGAAGAGGTCGGCGGAAGTCTGGCCAAAAGGGCGTTGGCCATGCGCCGCGGCGCCGAGTTCGATTGCCTCGTCAGCGGCGGCGAGCCGGTCGTCCGGCTGGTCGACGCCGCGCGGCGCGGCCGGGGGGGACGTAATCAACAACTCGTCCTGGCGGCTCTGGCATGGCTGGACGATCGCGACCCAACCGGCATTGCCATCCTCTCCGGCGGCACCGACGGTGAAGACGGCCCAACCGACGCCGCCGGCGCGGTGCTAGATGAATCGGTCGTTCGAGCGGCGGCGACGAAAAAACTCGATCCGGCTGATTACCTGGTCCGCAACGACGCCTATCATTTCTTCGAACCGCTCGGCGCCCTCGTTAAAACCGGTCCTACCCATACGAATGTCTGCGACCTGCGCGTGGTGGTGGTCGATCGTCCGTCAATGGGGTCGGCGAACGCCTGATTTCGGCGGCCGATCGCGACGCGGCCGGTTTGTGTGCTATTGTTTTTGGGCGAAATGCCCATCAATTGGGTATCCCGTTCTATCGTTGCAAAAAGCCAGGGGCGACGTTCCACCATGAAACTTACATCCAAAACGCCGACGGAAAACCAAACACAAAACCACATGGGAAGCGTTGTCGCGGCCATCACCTTGCTGGTGGGGTGGGCCGTGGTCGCCACCTATGGTGCCTTGCACCATATCGAACGGGTGGGCCGCGCCAATCCCGTACTGGCCGCCGAAAACCTGGTGTGGCTGACCCGAATTGTCGCTTTCGGATTCAGTCTCGGGGTTTTAATCCTCGGCGCCTGGATCGTCTGGCTCGGCCATCGCATCTGCCGCCGCGGCCATTTTCCCCTGTCCGGCATGATGCTAATCCGGCCGGTCCGTCCCGTGACGGGCCGCCGCGCCCGCGTCCTGGGCTGGGTCGCCCAAGTCCTGGGGGTTGTCATTCTCATCCTGGGAACCATGGCCACCTGGCTATTCGTCGAACTGGCCCAAATGCTCCTCCGAGCATGACGCAACCCGGCCCACGGCTCACGGCGCCGTCGCGCGGGCTTCCGCCCGCGGCTATGAACATTCCGGATGATTCACCTAGCATCGTTCACGGCTCACGCCCCACGGCCCACGGCTCACGCCCCACGGCTCACTGCCCACCGCCCACTGCCCACGCCTCTTGCTTGCACGCCGCGTCCGGTTCCATTATTCTTTTGGAAACCCTAAGGACGCAGGCCATGACCATTACACCAATTGCCGCCGGGACGACGCGACTCGGCTGGATCGGAACCGGGGTGATGGGCCAAAGCATGTGCGGCCATTTGCTGGACGCCGGCTTCACCGTCACTGTTTTCAATCGCACGCGACATAAGGCCGAGCCCCTTCTGGCACGCGGCGCCGGCTGGGCCGACAACCCCCGCGATCTGGCCAAGGTCTCCGACGTTGTTTTCACGATGGTCGGCTATCCGGCCGACGTTCGGGCCGTGATTTGGGGGCCCGAGGGAGTGCTGGCCGGTTGCTCGCCGGGAAACATCGTCGTCGACATGACGACCAGCGAACCGTCGCTGGCCGTCGAAATCGCCGAGGCGGCGGCCCGATCGGGAGTCCACGCCGTCGACGCGCCCGTCTCGGGCGGCGACGTGGGCGCGCGCCAAGCAACGCTGTCGATCATGATCGGCGGCCGGCCCGACGTGGTCGCCGCAATGGCGCCCTGTTTCGAGGTTCTTGGCCAAACCATCGTCCACCAAGGTGGTCCCGGCGCCGGCCAACACGCGAAAATGGTCAATCAAATCCTCATCGCCACCAACATGGTGGGCGTTTGCGAAGCGCTGCTGTACGGTTATCGGGCCGGTTTAGACTTGAACCAGGTGTTGCGGTCCGTCGGTTCGGGCGCGGCCGGGAGCTGGTCGCTCGCCAATCTCGCGCCGCGAATCATCGCCAACAACTTCGACCCCGGCTTCTTCGTGGCCCACTTTATCAAGGACATGGGCATCGCGCTCGAAGAGTCCAAACGAATGGGACTTTCAATGCCGGGTCTGGCGCTGGCCCACCAGCTCTACGTCGCTCTGGCCGCCCAAGGACACGACCGCGACGGCACCCAGGCGCTCCAGTTGGCCCTGGCATCGCTGTCGGGCATCGATTGGATCGGCCGGTAGCGGACTGCCTTGATCCATGGCGGATGTCCAGAAATGACTTCCCGATTTCATGATTTTACGTAGCCCAGACTGTGCCTGACAACAAGCTGGGTATTTCTACTGTCCGAAGATGATATTCAGCATAACCCTCTTCCGTGCAAGGGATTCGGCAAACACATTTCTCATACCACGAGATCACGAAGATCACGAAGCAAAAAACAGATTTTCTCCTGACACCGCGTTTCCTCGCTTCTGGTGCTTCGGGCTTCTTCGTGTGCTTCGTGCCCTTCGTGGTAGATAAGAACCGCGTAACAGCATTTTTGCCAAGAGTATCGGTTGCTTTTCTTCTTGTTCCGTATTCCCATTTTCCCCCTTTCCCTTTTTTCCTTCTCACACATACCCGGTTACTTCAGTCGGCTGAAATCTTACCGTTATTTCACGAAAATGAACCACCGTCAGCGCGCCCTCGCGGTTTTGAACTATGAGAGCTACGATCGGATGCCGATCGTGCATTTCGGTTTTTGGGAGCAGGCCCTAGCCCGTTGGGCTGACGAGGGCCACATTTCCCATGCCCCTTACGAGACTCGCAAGGACGGCATGCCCGGCGAAAACGAAGTTGCGTGGAAACTGGGATTCGACTTCAACTGGAACACGCGATTTTCGCCCGAGGTGCGTTTGTATCCCCCCTTCGCCGCCGAGGTGCTCCAGGAGTATCCCGACGGCAGCCGCGACATGGTCGACACCGAAGGCGTGGTTGTCCGCGAAAAGCCCGGCGCCGACTGTTTCCCGGCTCGTGTGAAACACCTGCTCCAGGATCGAGCTTCGTGGGAGCAACACTATAAGCCTCGGCTCCGGTTTTGCCCGGAGAGAATCGCCAATTGCCGCGTGTTCACGCCGAACGAAATTCTTCCGTTCGACCAGGGAGGGTTGTCCTATTTGCGGCGCGACGATCGTGAATTTCCGCTGGGACTGTATTGCGGCAGCCTGATCGGCCAGATTCGCAACTGGCTGGGCGTCGAGGGATTGAGCTACATGATGGCCGACCAGCCGGAGTTGCTCGTCGAAATTATTGACACAGCCGCCGAAGCGGCCTACCAGTGCCTCGAAGCCGTGCTCCGGACCGGAGCCCGATTCGACTTTGGCCACTACTGGGAGGATATCTGTTTCAAGAATGGGCCCCTGGTGAGCCCCCGGTTTCTGGCCGAGAAAGTCGGCCCGCACTATCGCCGAATCAGTCTCCTCTTGGAGCGGCACGGCGTGCGCATTACCTCGCTCGATTGCGACGGAAAGATCGATAGCCTGGTTCCCCTCTGGCTCGACAACGGCGTGAACGCGATGTTTCCGATCGAAGTCGGCACCTGGCACGGAAACTTGGCGCCCTGGCGCGAAAAATTCGGCCGACGCCTGCTGGGGGTCGGCGGCGTGAATAAAAACGTGCTCGCGCAAGACCCGACGGCCATCGACGCCGAAATCGAACGCCTCAAACCTCTGGTCGACCTGGGCGGATACATTCCCTGCCCAGACCATCGCATCACGCCCGAAGCCTCCTGGGACAACGTCCGGTACTACTGCGACCGGATGCGTGCCACCTTTGGCGGGTAGATTGGACTAGCGGCATTGAGTCTGCCAAAGCCTCGCCCATGGGCCAAATTCGCTCCCGCACACATCCTGTCCTGGAGGGACACGCTCCGTCCTGGAGGGTCACGCTCCGTCGTGGCCGCGAGCGTCGAATAGTAATGGCCACGACGGAGCGTGGCCCTCCACCCCATACCGCCAAAAACCATTTCCACCCCCCCAAGTGCGAAATAGTTGACAACTTTGTCGACGCTCGCCTACAATGCGAATGTACCGGTGGGTTGGTGCCCGTGGTGGTTCTTTGGGGGCACGACGCCTTGCCGCAAACAGTCACGTGGTGGTGATGCTGCGCAAGGATTCCCCCGAAAAGCATGGGACATGTGGGCATGTGCGCTTTCTCGTCGTTGATCCGATGGGGGATCAACGACGTGGACGGAGTGCGCCCGCGCCGCCGGCTTGGCGATGCTTTTTCCATTGACGGGGGATTTTCTTCCGACTTTCTTGGGAGGTTCGACTCATGAGACGCTTGTCAGCGGCAGCCCCGGTTTTTTTGGCGGTGGTTTTGGCGTTTGTCGTCGTGGGATCGTCTCACGCAACCCTGATCGGCCTGTGGCGATTCGATGAAGGAACCGGCACCGACGCGGTCGACTCGTCGGGCAATGGACTCGACGGCGATCTGCGAGCGCAAACCGGCTCGAATCAACCGGATTGGATCGACGGACACACGGGCACCGTGGGCGACACGGCACTTCGCTTTGGCGTCGGCGGCTCGCGAAACATCATGGTCGCCGACTACCAACCCGTCATGGACAGCCCCTCCGCCTCGAATGCGTTTACCGTCGCCGCGTGGGTTTCCAGCGAGCAAGTCAACGAACTGTCGACTCCGGGAACCGAATATGGACGACTATTCCAACGCTGGGAAATGCTCATGTACATGGACAAGCTGTCCACCATCGATTCGACGGGCATGACGCTCAACTTGGGCTTTCCCGTCGAAACCGGCTGGTCGGTGGACGTCTATGACAAAACGGAAACCGTTGTGCCCGTCAGTTCGGATAGTTCGACGTCGCCCCAATGGACCCACGTCAGCGCCACCTACGACGGAACGGACATGAGGTTTTACGTGGACGGGACCTTGAAGTACACTCACAACCTCGAGGCCCTGGGCGAGGTTCGGAACCTTCGCGGCGACTGGCTCGGGGCGATCAATATCGGCAACCGCTGGGATGTCCACGGCTCCTACGATCGGCAGTTCGTCGGAGCCATCGACGACGTCGCCTACTTCGATACCGCGCTGACGTCGACCGAGATCGGCCAGATCATGGGCGGCGATTTCACGGGTTTCGACACCCGGGTTGTCCAAGGCAACCACGTCTACGGCGCCGTGGCCGACTCGCTCGCCCCCACCCACTACTATCGATTCGGGACCACGGGCGTCATAGCCCACGACTCGGGCGCGGCGGCGACGCCGATCGACGGCGTGCTCCGGGCGTATCACGGCGGCATGGAACTCGACTCGCTGGGCCCGGGGACAAGCGATGGATTGCCCGGCTTTGAAACATCGCCCGGCAACGCGGGTCTGGGGCCGCGAACCGCCGACACGGCGGGCTTCGGTTCCGTTTATCTCGGACCCGGCACCGAGTGGGACGAGGAAGTCATGACGTTTTCCGGCTGGGTGGCGCTTGCCCCGAGCACGGGCAACGTCGTATGGGATCGTGTTTTCACGAACAGCCAGGCGGAAAACAACTTCCAGGTCATTATTCACGACGACGTTCAGACTGGCGAGGTGGCCGGCCTGTACCTGGCAACCGACGACGAATTCATCGGAGGCTTAACCTCGGCCGTTTTGCCCAAGACGGCGGTCGATCTGGTCGACACCGAATGGCACCACATCTTTGTCGTCCGCGACGGCGACGGAATCGACAACCTGACCGTCGTTATCGACGGCGTGGACTATAGCAGCCTGCTTTCCGCCTCGGGGGTGATTTCAAGTTACGGCGACGGCGAGGGGAACGCTTATCTTGCCGGGTCGGGAGCATTCACCGACATGTTTTCCGGGGTCATGGACGAAGTCTCGATCTGGGTTGGCGAAGCAAGAACGGTTGCCGATGCCCAAAAACTATACGCGGCCGGCGACGGCTCGCTCCCCTTGATTCCCGGCGACGCCAACGTGGATGGAACGGTCGACGAGTCCGACGCGGCGGTCTTGGCGGAAAATTGGGGCAAGTCCAACGCCAACTGGGTTATGGGTGATTTTAACAAGGACGGATCGGTCGGCGCCGCCGACGCCGCGATCCTCGCGGCCAACTGGGGCGAGGGCACCACGGAATCCAATCCCGTTCCCGAACCTTCGACGCTTGTGCTCGCGATCCTGGGCGCCGTCGGCCTGGCTGCTTTCTCTCGACGGAGAAAAAGCTGATAAAATCAACCCCTGACCAAGGGACCGCTTGTGTCATGACGCGGACAAGGGACACCCAAAATTCGGGCCCGCCGGTCGGAAAACGTTCCCCCATCCGCGCGCGGCTCGCGCCGGCGGCCCTGGCGATTGCCGTCTGGGCGGCCTTGCCCACGCTCGCCGCCGAGACGCTCAAGGACTACTATGCCCACCCGGCGAAGCAGGATGCGTTCGGAGTGATCGCGCCCTGGAACGACGGCTGCAACGGGCCGTTGGACGAGCGGTTGCGCATCGCGGTCGAGGTTCTCAAGCGTTATCCCTGGGTCGAGCCGCCGAAATCGGTGGTGGCCGCGCCCGATTTCGTCTACAACTCCCATTGGAGCATCCGGCCCGACGGAACTATCCTCATTCCGCCGACCAACGACTGGATGTGCGGCGACTTGAGCCAGCGCGCCTGGAGCATCGTGAAAGGGTTGACGGACTACTACGCCTACAGCGGCGATCCGATCGCCTTTACCTACATCCCGATCACGGCCGACTACATTCTCGAATACGCGCAAACGCCGGACGACGCTGCGTGGCCCCGATTTCCCATCGCCACGCCCACCAAAGGCAAAGCCTATGGCAAGTGCGACCCGACCGCGCGGAACCAGTTGGACTTGTGCGCGATTCTCGGCACCGAATTTCTTCGGGCCTATCGGTTGACGGGCGACGCTCGATATCTCGACGCGGCCAAGCACTGGGGCGACGTATTTGCCGAAAAGTGCCGCTTCGATCCGACCCTGCCCCCTTGGAGCCGATACGTCGATCCGGCCGCCGCCGATTGGTCCGACGAACTGACCGGCGGCGTCACGTTGATCCTCGCTTTTCTCGACGACCTCGTCGGCCTGGGCCACGAGGGCCAAAACGGAGCAATCGTCCGCGCCCGCGACGCCGGCAGGGAATACGTCGCCAAAACGCTCTTGCCCCAATGGCTCGAAAACGACACCTGGGGACGCAACTACTGGGACTGGGACAATCCCGTCATGTGCGGCATCGTCTCGATGTGCGGCGACTACATTCTGGCCAATCCCCAGGCCTTTCCCCACTGGAAAACCGACCTGCGCAACGTCCTGACGCTCATTTTCAACCGCAACGGCGCCGACCCGAACTCGCACGGCGACATGTACCACGGCGCGTGGGCCTTTCCCGAGTCGTGCACCTGCTGTGGCACGTCGCTTTCGTACAACCAATTCACGGCGGCGCCAACCCTGCTGCGATACGCCCATCTGACCGGCGACCCGCGCGTCGCCGAAATCGGGCGGCGCATGATGATCATGGCCTGCTACGACGCCGACGAAAACGGCGTGGTCAAGGATGGGCTGTTTGGCCGTTCGGTGGCCACAGGCGAATGGTCGAATCTGGCCCACCCCTGGCCGCTGTGCCAGATCATGGAGGCCATGAAGTGGACGCCCGCGATTTTCGCCCCGCGACGCGAAAACCACATCGTTCGGACCACGTCGGTCGTCCAATCGGTCGTCTACGCGAAGGGGCGGGTCGCCTTCACCGTTTTCGACGCGCCCTCCGACGCGCAATCCGTGTTGCGGCTCTCGTTTTTGCCCGACCGCGTGACCGCCGACGGCCGTGACCTGCCCCGATTGCAGACGCTCGACCAAAACGGCTACCAGGCCGAACCGTTGGACGCGGGCGACTATCTGGTCGTGATTCGCCACGACGGCGCGCGGAACGTCGTCGTCACCGGACCCGATCCGCAACGCCAGGTCGACGACCGCCGGTTGAAACTCGGCGGCCAGTGGCGCCGCGCGGACAATCCCGACGCCTGGGAAAATACGCTCGCAGTCGCCCAAAACAAGGACGCTTCGTGCACCCTCGAATTCTCGGGCAACCAGGTTCGAGTCATCGGATCGGTCGACGTCGACGGAGGATTGGCCGACGTCTATCTCGACGGCGAGAAACAGCCGACGCTCGTCGACTGCTGGAGCCCCCGGCGACGCGACCAACAGGTGCTCTACGCCCGAAGCGGACTGCCGAACACGAAACATCTGCTCGAAATCGTGGCGGCCGGCAAGGGAAATCCCCGATCGTCGGGCGCCAACGTGTATGTCGACGCCGTGCAATACTCCGACCAAACCGCCGCGAGCCATTTTGGCGCCGGCGGCGGACCCAAGGACGCGCAGCGTATGATTTTCGGCTATCCCCACCGGCGCGACTACGTCGACAGCCAAGGCCACGCCTGGCGGCCCGCGACCGAATGGGTGATCCGTAGCGGGTATGGCAAGGACACGGTCAAAGAAGCCTGGTGGACCGACCGGCGGAGCATCCACATCGCCGGCGCCAAGGACGAGGAACTGTATCGCTACGGCGCCCACGGCCGGGAATTTTGGGTCAATCTGACGGCGGCTCCCGGCACCTACCGCGTAACGCTCCATTTCGCCGACACGCCGCTGCACTGGTTTCTCGAGAAAAACGCCAAGGGGGGCCGCATTACCCACACGGTTGACGTCGATATCAACGACAGGCCCGTCCTCCAGGGGATGAACGTTACCAACGAGGCCGGCGGAATGTTTCACGCACTGTCCAAGACGTTCGAGAATATTAAACCGGCCAACGGAGCGATTGAAATTCACGTCAAAGCTTGCGACGACCAAGGAGCAACGCTCCAGGCCGTCGAGGTAATACCCACGAATTGAGGACGTTTAACTCCAACGGGGGAGAAACAAACGGCCCATGGAAATCGAATCCATGAATATGATTAGCAGTCGACGATGGTTCAGTGTTATACTGATTTGCGCCATGGCAGTGTGCGGTTGCGGACCCGATTTGCCGTACGACATCGGCACCGTCAAGGGAACCGTTACCTACCGCGGCAAGCCGTTGAACCGCGGCACGGTCGTCTTCGTGCCCATGGAGGGAACGTCCGGCCCGCAGGCCGTTGGCCCGATCGAGTCGGATGGCTCGTTCGAGGTTCGCTCGGGCAGCGCGCCGGGAGTTGCGGTGGGGCGGTATAAAGTCACCGTTCATTGCCGCGCGCCGCTCACGCCCGAGCAATCCCGGGCCCTGGTTGTGCCGGCATCGCTGATTCCGTTGAAATACGGGAACGCCGAAACCACGCCTTATACCTACGAAGTGAAGAAGGGAGAGGACCATGAGTTCCCGATTGAACTGGCGGACTAACCCGAAGCGCCGCGGTTTCACGCTGGTGGAGCTGTTGGTCGTCATCGCCATCATCGGCGTCCTCATCGCGCTGCTGCTGCCGGCCGTTCAAGCCGCGCGGGAAGCGGCCCGGCGAATGAGCTGCTCGAACAATCTCAAGCAAATTTGGACCGCCGTGCTGACCTATGAAAACCATCACCAGTACTTGCCCGTTTCCTTCTCGCACTGGAACGACTCCGCCTATCCCGATCAGGACCCGAACGGCATGAGTTGGATGACCGGCATCTTGCCGTTCGTCGGCCAGCAGTCAATTTACGATACGCTTATTTTAGCCGGTCCCTGCCCGGACTGGCTCGGCATGTTTCACCCGCAAAACAAACTGGCCCGCGAAACGTTCGTGCCGACCTTCCTCTGCCCGAGCGATCACACGGCCCGGGAACTTCAGGACTACGTCTGGGAAGCCTCGGAGCCGTGGGGTTTTTCGGGTCTGATCTGGTCCCCGACTTGCTACGAAGGCATTATGGGTCCCCATTTGCCCTCGGGCGGACATTCGAGTTTCACCGAGGGGCTGCCCGACTGCGCAAGTTACTCGGTCGATGCGTCGTGCTCGGGCCTTTTCTGGTCGCGCTCGTGCATGACGCCGGTCAACATTGCGAGCATCACGGACGGAGCCAGCCAGACGCTTGCCGTGGGCGAGGTTGTGCCCGAACACAACGACTTCAACACCTGGGCCCTAGGCAACGGCGCGTGCCGGCGGACCCACGCCCCGATCAACTTCCTCAATCGAATCTTCGATCCTAACGATCCTCATAAGGTCGCATTCGACGCCTGGCCCGACCACGCTTTCGGCAGCCGCCACGAGGGCGGGGCTTACTTCTGCTTCGCCGACGGCCACACGATGTTCGTCTCCGAAGCCATCGACATGTTCATCTTTCAAGGCATCTCGACTCGCGACGGGGGCGAAGTGGTTCCGAAAAACTTCGACTAGTACGGTCTTCAGATAAGTGTAGCGTCTTTTCTAGGATAATAGCCGCGGGCGGAAGCCCGCGGTGGCGGCGAAATACGCATCACACCCCCTACCGTTGTCTGAAGAACGCATTAATTCCACGATCCCTTTGAACCGTGGATGTCCCGGGCATCTTGCCCACGCCTTTCACGGCGATCCAGGGTCATCGCATCCGTGGCAAGTTTGGGGTGTCGCCGCGAGTAGGTAATAACCAGCCTAACGTCTTATCCCACGGTTGGTTATGTTGTCCTATGCCGCCTCGACCATCGCGGCTCGTCGGGGGGATCAGAATTCTTTTCCGCGACGGCGATTCCTTCTTGACGACGTTCGATTGAACGTTATAATGACGTTCAAATGAACTTTCTATGCTGCCCTCGCCGACCGGCTTCCCTTCCGAACCTCGAAAGGAATACCCACGATGGCCAAACGTCCTCCGCTGCCCAAGTCGGAACTTGAGATTGCACGGATCGTCTGGGATTTGAAACAGGCCACGGTGCGCCAGGTTCTAGAGGCGTTGCCGGAAGACCGCGAGTTGGATTTCTGGACCGTGCAAACCTATCTCCGCCGTTTGTCGGCCAAGGGCTATCTGAAAACCCAGCGCCGCGGGCGCAATAACGTCTACAGCCCGCGCGTCTCTTCCGATCGGGTTGTCGGCGAAGTGGTCGGCGATCTGTTGGAGCGAGTGTTCGACGGCCAGACGCTGCCGTTGTTCCATCACCTGATCCACGATCGGGGCCTTTCCGACCGTGAGATCGACGAACTCCAACGAACTCTCGACGAACTCAAAAAGGGCAAAACATGAGTATCCTGTTCGAGACGTTTCACCAAACGGCGGTTACGCAACTTTGGCAACTGACGGTGGTCATCTGCGTCGCCGGGCTTGCTGCCCAATTCGCTTGCCGGCGCCGGCCCCATTGGGCCTATGTGCTGTGGCTTGTCGTGCTTGTCAAAGCGGTCACGCCGCCCATCTGGACTTCGCCGACGGGAGTGTTCAGTTGGACGGGCAGTCTCGTGGCGCAGACCGCCGGCCCGAGCCAAACCGCAACGAAGCCGCTTCCCCCGGGCGCCGCCGACGGCTTGCCGGCGCCGGAAGCCGACGGCCTCTCGCATTTTCAAGATGCCCGTAGCCCGTAGGTCAGGCTGTGCCTGACACCCAGGGATTAGGGATTAGGAATTGGAACACAGTAGGCCGGGTTGTGACTCGGCAAAGTCTCACACGTCACGATCCGGCCTACAGGCTATAGGTGCGCTTTCACGGCACACCGTTCACGGCCCACTGCCTGCTGTCCGTCAGGCACAGTCTGGCCTCAAGCTCGTACAATAATATGCCCGTGGCAATAATTACACGGCATAAAGGCACGCATTCGCGGCGTTGGGTTGGCCAAATCGATGGAAAATCGTGTAACATATTGGGTGTGCGCGCATCTTTCCCACTAGTCCGACGCGTTGCGACCCATGGGAGAAACAGGAATGGCTGATGAGCCGAGTTCGACGGTCTTGAGGAAGCCGCTCGATTCGGCCGTGGTCGGCGAGCTTTATGACGCGATGTACGACCCGATTCATCGCTATTGCGCGCGGCGTCTATACTTTCGCGAGCAGGCCGAGGACGCGGTATCGGATATTTTCCTGACGATGGTCCGTCGAATCGGCGATTTTCGAGGCAAGACGCTCGGAGATTTTCGGGCTTGGCTCTACGTCATCGCCGCCAACCACGTCAACCAGGTGTTGCGCCGGATACTTCACAACGAGCGGTTCCTCGAGCTTGTCGCAGAACAAGTCCGGCAGCACCAGCCCAATAGCCGCGCGGGCCGTTGGGGGGCGCTCTATCGAGCGATACTCGCGCTCGACGAGGAGCAGCAACACCTGATCAACCTGCGTTTTTTCGAGGGATTGTCGCACGACGAGATCGCGCGGCTCGTTCGACGACGGCCGGGCAGCGTTCGGGTCAAGATTCATCGGGCCCTGAGGTCGCTTCGGCCGACCCTTCAACGCATGTTGGACGACGAGTTTGTATCGGAGGACGGTTATGGACGTTGAACGCGAGTTTGAACGTTTCCTGGAAACCATTGGCGAGACCGAGCCGGTCCGGGACGCCCATCGTCGCGAGCTGCGTGCCCGCGTGATTGCCGCCGTGCCATCGACTGGCCCGCCGCGTCTCGTCTTACCATCCCGCAAATGGAGAATCATTATGAATAGCCCCTGGACTCGTTGGATCGCCTCGGCCGCCGTGCTGGTGGTTGGCGTCATGCTCGTGTCATTGTATGTGGTCCACTCCGCGTCGGCGGCCTGGGCCGATGTGGGCGAAGCCCTGAATCACGTTAGCACGCTTTCCTTGAAGATTAATACTTACCAAGGCAAGCATATGCGTGTGGAGGAAACCGCGTCGTTCCTCGATCCCCAGCACGTGCGATTCGACACCAAAGAAGGCTCGACGGTGATCGACTGGGAGCATGGCAAAATAATCGCCCTCTTCCCGCAACAAAAGCTCGCTGTTGTCGGAACGCTCAAGGACGATCCCGCGAAGTCCCAACGGCAGAATTGGTTTGCACGCTTGAAAGAAATTGTCGGAAGCAAGCGGGCCGAGGAAATCGGCATCAAGACCTGGGAAGGTCGGAAATGCAAGGGTTGGCGAATCGCGAACGACGGTCGTGCAACGACCGTTTGGGCTGACGAGAAAACGTCGCAAATCGTCCGCATCGAAATGGTCATGGAATCGGGCAATGTCCGCACCGTCATGAGCAACATCCGGTTCAATCCTCCGTTGGACAAATCGCTTTTCAGCCTCGATGTACCCCCCGGTTACGAGGTCCTCGCCACCGCCCCGATCAATGTTCGTGACGACTCGATCGAAGGTTTATTGTTGTTGTTGCGTGCCTGGGCCGGCGGCAATGGCGGCGTGTTTCCCGATTCGCTGGGCAATGTGGCCGACTGGTTGCGGGCGGCCGGCAAATACGATTGGTCCCAGGAAACCAAGGACGAGAAAACCCTCAAAACCTTGATTGGGCAAGCCTTTTTCAAACTGAATTCAAACTCGAATTGGATTTACCGCGGCAAGGGCGTCAAGCAGGGTGACGCAACGACGCCCATCTTCTGGCGGCCCGCTGGGAGCGGCAAGTTCCAGGTTATCCACGGCGATCTTGGCGTACGCCTAGTCGATAAGAAGGACCTGCCAGAGTAGAATCGCGCCCGAATACATTCGCTCATGGGATTCCCGTAGGTCAGGCTGTGCCTGACACCCAGGGATCAGAAATTTGGAGATTTGGGATTGAAACACGGTAGGTCGGGTCGTGACTCGGTAAAGTCTCACACGTGCCGGGTCATGACCTGGCCTACAGGCTATAGACGCGCTTTCACAGCACACCGTTCACGGCCCACTTATCTGTCAGGCACAGCCTGACCTACATGGCTTTGCCGGCGGCGATTCTTGCCGCTCCTTCACGGTCGTGGTTCGGTTATTATCGGCCGCGACACGCGGCCGGTTATCGGTGGCCTCAGCAGCCGGCCAACGCCATGAACCAGGTCGACAAGAGCACTGCCCATAGCACCGCGCGAAGCGATAGTCGTTTGAACATCGTTGGGATTCCTTGGTAAACGGCCTTTCGACTTTTTCACCGCGGGCTTCCGCCCACGGCTATCAAAGCGGCGGTTCCCAGTCGCCTTCCATTGCTCGGTTTCCGTCCCCCGTCTCTGGTTCCGTGCTTGCCGCCCCCCGCTTCCCGCGTTCGGCCTCGCCCGTCATCGGAACGAACGCGACCGGGGCGATTTTTCGGCGTTCGGTCGAACCGTCGGGCATCTTCTCGATGAGCAGGAGTTCCTGGAAGAATCGGCCCACGGGGATTACCAGTCGACCGCCGGGGGCCAACTGGTCGACCAACGCCTGGGGCACGTGGTCGGCCGCGGCGGCCACCACGATCGCGTCGAACGGCGCGTGTTCCTTCCAGCCCCGATAGCCGTCGCCGTGGCGGACCGTGACGTTCGCATAACCCAACTGGTCCAACCGCCGGCGGGCCGACGCGGCCAACGGCTCGACGATCTCGATCGAATAGACTTCCTTGCACAATTCGGCCAGCACGGCCGCCTGGTAACCGCTGCCCGTGCCGACGTCCAACGCCCGACCGGTCGGCTTGGGTTCGACAAGCTGGGTCATCAGCGCGACGATGTAGGGCTGCGAAATCGTCTGACCGTGGCCGATCGGCAAAGGGCCGTCGCGATACGCCTGGCCGGCAAGATCCTCCGGCACAAAACGCTCGCGCGGCACGCGGCCCATCACTTCCAACACCCGGGGGTCGCGGATGTCGCGGTCGATCAGATCGTCGCGGACCATCCGGGCACGCGCTGCCTTGAAGCGGGACTGCTCGGCCGTACCCCTGTCGACCGCCGGCGCCGCGAAGCCGGGCGCCGGGTCGTCGGCAACGCGACTCTCTGGTTTCGGGTTGAAGAAGAAGACCATGGCCAACATCCCTATGATCAGGATCGCCGCCAGCGGTCCCAACAGCAGACCGCAGCGACACCCGGCGTGACGCTCGTTCATGCCATCCTCCCAAAGGCGGAAATCAAACCCACCCTAGGTATTCTACCACTATCATAACGCCCAGTTCATGGAGAAACTCCATGTCCTGACGGATTATGGCGATACACACTTGGAGGGCCACGCTCCGTCGTGGCCCTCCAAGTGTGTACTGGAAGAATAGGCAATCACCGCTTCGGCCGATACAAATCCGTCGCGGTGCCGAAAAAGACCTCGGCCGCCGCGCCGAGAGTTTCGGTCAGTGTCGGGTGGGGGTGGATCGACTGGGCCAGGTCGCCCGCCGCCGCGCCCATCTCAATGGCCAGCACGGCCTCGCCGATCAGGTCGCCCGCGCCCGGCCCGACGATGCCGCAGCCGAGCACACGTTCGGTTTCGGGATCGATGAGCCACTTGGTCAGTCCCTCGGTTCGTCCGACGGCCAGCGCGCGGCCGCTGGCGGCCCAGGGAAATTGTGCGACAGCCACCTCGCGGCCCTCGGCCTTCGCTTGTTCCTCGGTCAGTCCGGCCCAGGCAATCTCGGGATCGGTGAACACAACGGCCGGAATCGCGCGCGGCTCGAACATGGTCGATTTGCCGGCCAGGGCTTCGACGGCCGCCTTGCCTTCGTGAGCCGCCTTGTGGGCCAGCATGGGCTCGCCGGCCACGTCGCCGATGGCCATAATCTGCGGGTCGGTCGTGCGACGTTGCGCGTCGACGATCAGAAAACCCTTGTCGTTGACGCTGACCTGGGTGTTTTCGAGCCCCAGGCCCGCGCTGGCCGGACGCCGGCCGACCGAAACGAGCACGCGGCTGAACGTTTGGGTCTTTGGTTCGACGTCGCCTTCAAACGTGACTTCGATGCAATTGCCCTTGTCGGCCAAGGCCACGACCTTTGCGCCGAGCCAGATCGACTCAAAATCGCTCGATAGCTTTTTGGCCAGCGGCTTGACCAGATTGCGGTCGGCCCCAGGCAGCAGTCCGTCGGTCATTTCGACCACCGAAACCCGGGAACCCAACGCCGCGTAGACCGTGCCCATCTCGAGCCCAATATAACCGCCGCCGACGACCAACAGCGACTCGGGCACGTCGGGCAGATCGAGCGCGCCGGTCGAATTCATCACGCGAGGGCTGGCCAGGTCGAGCGACCGAATCGAGGCCGGTACCGAGCCGGTGGCCACGATCGCGTCGTCGAACTCGAGCAAATCGTCCTCGAGCGCCGCGTCGCCGACCGGCTGCAAACGCAGCGACTGGCTGTTGGCAAACGCGGCCTGGGCCTGAACGATCCGAACCTTGCGCCGCTTGGCGAGTTGGGCCAGCCCCCCGCTGAGCGTGGCGATGATTTCGTTTTTGCGCGAACGGACGGCGTCCAGATCAATCGCCGGATCGGCGAACCGGACGCCCCATTGCCCAAGGTGACGCGCCTCGGCCAGCACTTTGGCCACGTGCAGCAGGGCCTTCGACGGGATGCAGCCCCGCAGCAGGCAAACCCCGCCCAATCGCGGCTCCCTCTCGACCAGCGTAACTTCCATTCCAAGATCGGCGGCCATGAACGCGGCCGCATAACCGCCCGGGCCGCCGCCGATAATCGCAAGTTGGGTCTTCATAGTAGTGGAAAGATCAGGAATCAGGGATTGGCAATCGATATCGTGTTTATGCCCGCGTTACCCGGCCCATCAGCATGGCACGGCCTGAGGTCTTTTGGACGTATGCAATCGGTTTATTGGACGCCGCGGTTCCGTAATAGAATCGGACTCCATGCCTTACTTCTTCGTTTCCTCGTGGAGCATGACGGTAAACCCGGCTTGCTCGAAGTGGCGGTCGGCCGTCAGCGCGTCGGTCAATCCACACTCATGCATCACGATAAAGGAAACGCAGTCGGTCAATGACCATTCCTTGTCGAGGCGTTTGGCGTATAAATCCATTCCTTGTTCGAATAAGTCCTGGGCGGCTGGTACAATCGCAACCCGACGGTCGTTTGCGAGGTCTTGGTATAACTCGCAGAACAGCGCGCGGTCGGGACCTCGTGCCAGCGAGTTGGCGACTTCGGCCAGAACCCAAGCAGTCGTGACAAACGAGCCCGCGAATCCAGCGGTGAAACGGGTTGCCGCCGGAGCGTACTGGTCGCGCGGGTTGATTAGCGCCAGGTAGTACACGGTGTCGGCGAAAACCGGTTTCATCGCTTGGGAGTTCCGTATAGATAGTGGTCGTGTTGGAGCGACGCGTCCTCGGGCAAACCCACGGCTCGGCCGGCATACTTCATGAGTTTTTGCCCCAATGTCTGCCCTTGCTCATCCAAAAGAGGTTCGTTGCATCCCGTGGGCACAATTTCCACGCGGACCTCGGCGCCTTCGGGAAGAACATCAGCCGAGTCGAGCACGACGACCCCATTTTTGACAATGCCGCGGTATACCATGATTCCAACTCCCGTTTTTTCGGGAACCACGCATCAAGGCGGATAAATAAT
>JAFGAY010000197.1 GCA_016933425.1 Pirellulales bacterium | reverse complement strand
CGCGGAATAAGTGCCGCGTGCCCGCGCGAGCAAGAAACAAAGACGGGAGAACTCGATGTTCCAGAAGTTCCGCGAAACGGCCCTGGCGATTCTTGAAACGGCTCGGCGTGATGGCCGGCTGATTCTCAATCCGACCAACGAGGAACTCCGCGTGTTGACTCTGGAAGAGCCCGACGCCGTCGTGACCAAATACGGCAGCATCGCGGTCGAGTCGGAGCCCATGTCGCGGGCGGCCATGTTTACGCGCAACAACGTTGATGCGCCTTTCGGCGAGGAGGAGGAAAAGCTGCTCGCCCTGGCCGCGGCGTGTTCGGCCAAGGAGGAGAAGATTGTGGCGGTCGACGTCATGGTGGCCGACGGCAGCGAGAACATCACGACGCGGCTAATCGTGCCGAAGCGATTCGCCCACGTGGCCTACGCGGGCGTCAAGCTCTTCAAACCGGCAAAAACGGACGACCCAACCCACCAGGTCGTCATGTTCTTCGACGACGAGTTCGAGAAGAACAAGTCGAAGGTCTTGCCCCAGAAAAGCATCGCCATTCGCAATGCCCATTCGGCCGACGGCCGGATGGTCAAATTCGCGCGGAACACGAACTACTTCGGCGAGTGGAAAAAAGGCGTTTTCACGGCCGAGGACTACCGTGCCAAGCTGAAGGGCGATGCATTGTTTCTCCACGCGGGCTGCCGCAAGGACACGCTGGAAGTCGCCGAGGGACAATATCGGACAACCGTTTCGCTTTTTGTCGCCTTGAGCGCCAACGGCAAGACGAGCACCTCGTGCAAAGTCTTGGCCCGAAAGGGACAGGAACGCTCCTGGCTCATCCAGGACGACGGCGGCATTCTCGGCATGGACGGTTCGTTCCGAGGGTTCGAGGCCGGCGGACTGTTCGTCAAAACCGACGGCCTGGGGCCGCGCGATCAGATCGAGGCCTATTACGGCTCGCTCAAGCGCGAAACGTTTCTCGAAAACGTCTATGTCGCTCCCGACGGCACGGTCGATTTCTTCAACGTCGAACGAACCAGCAACGGCCGCGCGGTGATCGAGCGGCGCGACTTCATGCACGCCGGCGGCGAGATCAACGCCGAGCGCGTCGACAATATCTTCATCATCTCGCGCGGAAAAATCGTTCCGGCCATCGCCAAACTGACGCGCGAACAGGGCGTTGCCTTCATGGTTCTCGGCCAGTCGATGGAATCGTCGGCCGGCGATCCGACCCAGGCGGGAAAGATCAAAAATGTTTTCTTCTACGATCCGTTCGTCGCCGGCGACCGGGCCGCCCATGCCAACCTGTTCCACGACATTCTCAAGCGCAATCCGCACATCAACTGCTATCTGCTCAACACGGGCTGGGTTGGCGAGGGCGAGAACCTGCGCGATATCCGCCTGGGCGACACGATGAATATCCTCGACGCCGTGCTCCGGGGCGAACTGACCGAGTGGACTCGTTCGAAAAAGACCGGCCTGCTGGTTCCCGACGGCGTTCCTTCGGTCGATCCGGCGCTTTTCCATCCCGATCGCGTTTTTCCGCCCGACGTTTTTCAGCGCGAGCAGGAAGCGCTCGACCGCCAACGCGCCGAATTCATCGCCAAATATCCCGGACTCAGGCCCGAGATCCTGGCCGTGTTCCAGAAGTAATCGGCCAAGACGGACGTCGCGGGCGGTCTGCTGGATAAAACCGCAAGCCACGGTTGCCTTGCCCGGCGTTGTGAAGCTGGTTTTCGGGAAAACACGGCCGTCGCAGCCGGCGGCGGCGTCCTGGAAGGCTGGAAACCAGCGTCAAAACACGTTTTTCAAGCCGCCCCCAGGGATTATGACGCGCGCTTGTTTTTGCCGGCGCCTCCAATCATAATGAAGTTCTGGCGTAAACCCGATTTGCGTCGACTTGACGGTACTGATAGGAGGTTTTTTTCGTGATTTCGCATCTTGCTGCCCAGGGTTTCAAATCCTCACGCGAACGAAGCGGGCGTTTTGCCTGGATCGTACTTCTGGTCATTCTTGCTTTCAGCGTTCTTCCCACGGGTGCGCCGGTTTGGGCAGATTCCGGACCGGCCGACGCGGCGTCCGACGACAAGAAAAACGCCGTGCCGAAGACGCTTGAGCAACTCCGTTCGATTGAGAAATGCTTCGAGAAGGTTTCCACCAAAGCCATCAAATGCGTGGTGGGCATCCAAATTGGGTCGTCGCGCGGCAGCGGCGTGCTCATCAGCCCCGAGGGCCTGATTTTGACGGCCGGCCACGTGGCGCAGAAGCCGGGCGCCGCGGCCACCATCACAACCTCCGACGGCAAGAAGTTCAAGGGCGTGAGTCTCGGCGTTTTCTTGAGCGCCGACGCCGGTATGATGAAGCTGAACGACAAGGGACCTTGGCCCTACCTCGAACTCGAGGTGAAAGAAGCCGAGCACGTCGGCGACTGGTGTCTGGCCCTGGGCCATCCGCTCGGCTATCAGCCGGGCCGTCCTCCGGTGGTTCGGATGGGTCGCGTGCTCCACCAGGAAGAACGGACGATTCAGACCGATTGTCCGCTGATTGTCGGCGATTCCGGCGGTCCGCTGGTGAGCCTCGACGGCAAGGTCATCGGCATCAACAGCCGCATCAGCGGCCCGATGAGCATGAATTATCACGTCTCGGCCGATGTGTTTCACGATTATTGGGACCGTTTGAAGAAGGGGCACATCTGGACCGACGGCACGCTCCGCGACGCGGCGGCGGTCAAGGCGGCCTTCCGCGAGGTTGTGGCCAAAACGGCTCCCTGCGTCGTGCGCGTCCGCTGCGACAAGAAGGACGCCGCCCTGGGAACCATCGTCGGACCCGACGGTTGGATCTTGACCAAGGCGAGCGAATTGAAAGGCCGCGTCGTGGTGCGGTTGGCCGACGGACGCGATCTCGAGGCTCGCACGATCGGCGTCAATCCGCGGTTCGATCTGGCCATGCTCAAGATCGACGCTGTCGATCTTCCCAAGATCTCCTGGCAACTGAAGGATCCCGACGTCGGCCAATGGGTGGCCGTGCCGGGGCTGGGCGAGGATCCGCTGGCCATCGGCGTGGTCAGCGTTCCCCGGCGTCCCATTCCACACGAGAAGGGAACGCTCGGCGTTTTGATTCAAGAGATGAAGAAAGGGGTGACCGTCGTGAACATCAT
>JAFGAY010000196.1 GCA_016933425.1 Pirellulales bacterium | reverse complement strand
GACCGTCCATGGCCGCCCCAAGGTCGTCACGCCGGCTGTCGATCCAGGGAAGGTTTAGCGAGGGCTCATGGGCCATAGCCAAAATACTCCAACCCCTCCGGGGGGTTTATTTTGAATGTCGTGAATGCCTGGAAAGGGGGCACTGTAGGACGTTTTTGATCAGGACACATTCAATGCTCATTGTGTTCCCTTCTACCCACCAACGGAAGCCCCCCGCGTAGGTTCGAACGGTTAGTAGGCATTGAGCAAATGGGGATAGCTTCCCTCGGAGTAATTTTCCGACTTTGCAATTTTCGGCAATTTTATCGGTCCCTGCGGTGGCGGTCGGGGCTGGGATGATACTACAATTAGGAAGGTTTTCGTGGGTTTCATGATCTTGCTGGAAAAGGGGAACGAGTTTCCTTTTTCCGGAACCATGGCGAACCGTGGAACAGAGTCTTTTTACGATCACGTGTACGACCTGCCAGGCGCGGCTCGAGGTGCGCAACGAGTCGCTCATCGGGCAAATAGTCGCTTGTCCGAAGTGCCAGAGCATGGTCCACATCACCCCGCCGGCGGGCTGGTCGCGCGAGGGCCAGGCTGCGTCGTCCGAGGCATCCGCCGTTGGGCCCGCGTCGCCCGCTCGTCCGCCCGCGACAAAGGAACCCCCAGCGGCGCGTCCCGCGGCATCGAAACCCAGTCCGGCCGCGCCGGCGCCCGGTGCATCGACTCCCGCCGAAAGTTCGCGATGGACCCGCGCGGCGGGCATTGTGCCGCCGCCGCTTCCCAAGCATCGCGTGCCGGCCGAGGCAGGCTCGGCGCCGGCCCCGACTCCGGCGACGGCATCCCCCGATCCGTCGCCC
This sequence comes from Pirellulales bacterium, assembly GCA_016933425.1. Taxonomy (GTDB): domain Bacteria; phylum Planctomycetota; class Planctomycetia; order Pirellulales; family Thermoguttaceae; genus UBA11386. The sequence continues at coordinate 4,144 of JAFGAY010000196.1, read as the reverse complement.
ACTCCAGCGAGCGCGGCGGTGCCCGTGCCCATGGCGGCCGGTATTTCGCCGATTGAACAATTGTGGCGCAAGGGGCTTCTTTGGGTTGGCGCGCCGGTGGCCGGGCTTGCGATTGTGGTCGCGCTGGTATGGATGCTTTCGCCCGATCGCCAGGCGAGCGTGCCGGTCGACGCGACGACCGGAGCGCCATCCGCCGCGTCGTCGACAACGCCGTTTACTCCCGCGCCGAAGTCCGAAGCCGCCAAGCCCGAGTTGCCCGACGCCGGCGTGCTTTCCGCGGCCTGGGTTCCCGACGACGCCCGGCTGGTTGTCAGCCTGGCGCCTTCGCGATTGGCGAGCCGTTCGGGCATGGATCGTCTGTTCGCGGCGGCCGGACCTCTTTGGCGACCGGTGATTGATCGGGTGCTCGGTTCCTTTGGCCTGACGCCCGACCAGTTGCGTCGCGTCACGTGGAGCGCCGGCGATTTGAGCGATCTGGCCGCGCGGGGCGTCGTCGTCATCGAGGTCGAGCCCGACTGCGATTTAAGCCGGCTCGTCGCGTCGGGCACGCCGGCGCCCGTGCAATTTCGCGGCGCGACATGCCGCTGGTTGGTTCGGGGTGAATGGCGGGAGCCCTTCGCTTTGCTGGGATCCCACACCATCGTCACCGGCCAGGCCGACGTCCTTGCGGCGTTGGATTCCCGCGTCGAACCCCGTCTGGCAAGCCGCCCGCTGGCCAAATTGCTCGACACCGCGCCCCGCGAAGGCGAGTTGTCCGTGCTGGTCGATCTGGCCGCGGCGCGTCGTGCCGGGTGGCCGTTGCCCGAGCGGGCGTTAAACGTCTGGCCGCCGGGCGCGCGGTCGTGGCAAACGCTCTGCCGGCGGCCCGAGGGGCTGGGCATCGACGCCCGGCTCGACGGCGGCACGATGCACAGCCAACTCGACTTGGTTTGTGCCGACGCGGCCGCCGCCGAGGCCGTGTTGCGGGCCGTCGAACGACTGGCGCCGACGGGCCGGGCCGCGCTGGCCGACAAAGCGAAAATGCTGTCGGCCGCGGCCGACAAACCCCAGATCGAGGCCTACGCCTTGCTGCTTCACGAAACGGTCGCCGCGCTCGAAGCAACGCGCTGGGAGCAATTGGGCACGACCGTCCGCGTCTGGACCGACTGGGCTCAGGATTTTTCCGGATTGGGCTTGCTGATTTTGGACACGCTTCCCGAGGCGCATCGCGACTGGATGGCCGCCGGGGCCGGGTTGGTCGGCCGGCAAGAGTCGCGGCTGCTTGGCGGATTGGACGACTATTGCCGCGCGAAGGACCGTTATCCGGCGGCGGCGGTCGGCGGCGCGTTGTTGCCGCCCGAGACCCGGCTAAGCTGGATCGCCACGCTGCTCCCCTACTACGGCCGCCGCGACTGGCACGAGCAACTTGGATTCGGTTTTCCCTGGGATGCGTCGAAGAATGAACCGATCGCCAAGCGGATTCTGCCCGAGGTGGTCAATCCGTTGCTGGGCCCCGCCACGACGCGCGACGGCTTTCCGGTGACCCACTACGTCGGTTCGGCCGGTCTGGGCGCCGACGCCCCGCGGCTTCCGGCCAACGATCCGCGTGCCGGCCTGTTCGGCTTCGGACGCACGACCCAGCCCAGCCAGATTCGCGACGGGGCCAATCACACCATTGCCATTCTCGGCGTGACGGGTGATTGCGGGCCCTGGGCGTCCGGCGGTCGGGCCACGGTTCGCGGACTCGCGCGGCAGCCCTATGTTAACGGGCCCGACGGATTCGGCACGAGCCAGCCCGACGGGATGTTGGTCGGCATGGCCGACGGTTCGGTTCGATTTCTTTCGAAGGACGTCGATCCTCGCGTGGTCGAGCAACTGGTGACGATCGCCGGCGGCGAAAGGCCCATCGCCGAGGCGTTGCCCGACGACGATTCGGAGCCGGTCGAGATCGAGGACGAACCGGCCGAGGCCGCCGTCAAGCCCGAGGCGCCGGAACCCGAGGAGAAGTCGCCCGTCGCGATTCCGATCGAGATCGCCCGGCGTCTGGCCCGGCCGGTTGCCAACGCGCGGTTCGACGAGATGGAACTGGGCGACTTTTTGCACCTGCTTTGCGAGATGAGCGCGCTGGACATCCAGATCGACCAGCCCTCGCTGACCAAGGCCGGCGTCTCGCTCGACGCGCCGGTGACGATCGAATCGAGCGACACCACCGTCGGCCAACTGCTGGCCGACGCCTTGGAGCAGTGCGGATTGACGTTCGCGGTCCGCGACGGTCGCTTGGTGGTGACCGGCCGCGACGCGGAAGACGCGAAATGACGCCGGCCCAAGGGGTTGGAACGATTCTTGTGAATTTTTAACCACTTTCCCCTTGATTTTTACCCGATCGTCAAGTACATATCAAGAAAGAGAAAAAAACCGAACCGCGACCGTAAGGGAGCGGCACCGTGCAAGCTTCTTTCGATGAAAACGCCTTTTACACCATGAATCGTTTCTGGTACGCCTACTTCTGGTTTTATTTTTGCCCGCCGGGTCGCGGGGCCGGAGGAGGTGTGCACGGTTAACCTCTGACGAATAAGCGAAGCATCGCCAAGCCCCGAGACCTGAAAAGGTTTCGGGGTTTTTTTTATGTCGTCGGCTAACCATTTGGTCGAACAAACCCCAAATCCTGAAATCCCTAATCCCCAGGAAACCCCCATGATTGTTGTCATGAAGCGAGGCGCCACGCCCGAGGAGATCCAACACATGATTCGCCGCGTCGAGGAATTCGGCCTCAAAGCCCATCCCATTTACGGCACGGAGCGGACGGTCATCGCCGCGATCGGCGAGAAACGCGACGAATACCGCCAGTCGCTCGAGAGCGGGCCGGGCGTCGCCGAGGTCGTGCCCATCTTGGCCCCTTACAAAGTGGCCAGCCGCGAGGTCAAGCCCGAGCCAACCGTCATCCGCGTGGGCAGCCTGGTGGTCGGCAATAGCCACGTTGGCATGATCGCCGGCCCTTGCTCGGTCGAAAGCGAGGAGCAGACCCTCAGCACGGCCCGCGCCGTGAAACTCGCCGGCGCCACGGCTCTTCGCGGCGGCGCGTTCAAGCCGCGAACCAGCCCCTATAGCTTTCAGGGCCTCAAGGAAGAAGGGCTTCGCATCCTGGCCGCCGCGCGCGACGAGACGGGGCTGGCCGTTGTAACCGAGGTCGTGGCCGACGAAGACGTCGAACTAGTGGCCCGTTGGGCCGACGTGCTCCAGATCGGCGCCCGCAACATGCAAAACTACCGGTTGTTGGAGGCGGCCGGCGCGTCGGGCCGGCCAATTCTCCTGAAACGCGGCCCGGCCGCCACGATGGACGAATTGCTCCTGGCCGCCGAATACATCCTCAACGCCGGCAATCCGAACGTCATGCTCTGCGAGCGGGGCATTCGCACGTTCGAGACCCACACCCGTTTCACCCTGCCGCTGGCGAGCGTTCCCTACCTGCACGAACGGACCCACCTGCCCGTAATCGTCGATCCGAGCCATGGGACGGGCCATGCTAATCTGGTCGTGCCGATGGCCTGCGCGGCGATCGCCGTCGGGGCCGACGGCATTATCATGGAGGTTCATCCCAATCCCGAAACGGCCTTGAGCGACGGCTACCAATCGTTGGACTTCGATCAGTTCGGTCAGGCCATGACCCTGCTGCGCAAAATGGCCGATTGCATGGGCCGGCAAATCACGCTCAACGAGGAGGTCCCGGCGCCGGCGTAGGTCAAGCACGCCGTGCCTGACGACATTGGTTATGGAAGGCCACGCTCCGTCGTGGCCGTGGTTGGTGCCACGCCCTTCCAGGGCGTGCCACCTGATCCAGCGTGAGCAACCCGGTGTGAGCAGCCATGTCTAACATGGACGGTCGATACTGGTGGGGAAGGGCTGGAGATAATGCCTCGGTGATGATTATGCTTTCAATGCGAATGGTGTAGGATAATAGACTGAAACCGGTGCCGAATCGCAACGAACCCTCGCAAAAAAGGAAAACGTCATGGTTGACCATCGATCGCAATTTCTCCGCCTGGCGATTTTCGTGAGCTTTTTGTTGGCGGTGGCGCCAATCCGGTTGTTCGGCGACGAGCCGGTCCGGCGGATCTCGCTGGCCGACTATCGCGACCGGATGGCCTCCGGATGGATCGGCCAGATG
>JAFGAY010000195.1 GCA_016933425.1 Pirellulales bacterium | reverse complement strand
TCTCACCCCGAGAATACCTAGAGTTCGCTCATTAGAGCATGGCCTTAGTGTATCCGATTTTGAACTGAGTGCAAGCTTTTTTGCCAGTAAAAACTGATGTCCCATGCTTTTTCCGGAAAGCTGTTGCCGGGGACCATTTCCAAGCAGTCGCGGCGAGGGAAAATCCCCACATACGAAGGGGATGGATCCCCGCGAGTTAGCCGTCGAGCCCGCTCGACGTTTATCGTTGCCTAACGTTTTAGCGCCGCAACTCGGAAGAACTCAATGCGCCTGGATATCCGAAAACACGTTGAGCACGACAACCCCGGCGATAATCAGGCCTAGGCCGAGGAGGCCGGCCGGGTCGATTCGCTGCTTGAAGTAGAAAACGCCAATAATCGATATTAGCACGATCCCCAAGCCGCTCCACACGGCGTAGACGAAGCCGATTTTCATCGTCCGTAAACACAGAGACAGGAGATAGAACGATGTCGAGTAGCCGGCGACCACAACCAGGCTGGGAACAAGCCGGGTAAACCCGTGGCACGTTTTCAAAGCACTGGTTCCGATGGTTTCGGCACAAATGGCCAGAATCAGATAGAGGTGAGGCATGGGACGGCAGTGCTGAAAAAGGTAAATCCGTGAAGTCAATGCGATGTTACGGTAAGGGACCGGATTACGACCCGGCGGGACTACTCGATCCGCGAGGCCGCCGCTTTTTGACGGTCGCGGTTCGGATTTCATCGGTCGGATCCAACGATAACACACGCGCGACGATAGCATACACGCCGGAGGGCACTTTTGCCGATAACCCTCCTTTGGGTGGGGCTATTGCGGAGGCGGGGGGCGAGAGTTAATCTATCGGGTTTCCTGCTAACCACTTACGCCCCCTTGTTTTCTATCGAGGAGAGGAACCGTGTCAGAAAAACGCTTCGTGACCATTGACGGCAATGAAGCGACGTCCGTGATCGCGCATTTGTGCAACGAAGTCATGGCCATTTACCCGATCACTCCGTCGTCGGGAATGGGCGAATTGACGGACGCCTGGGCGGCCGCGGGTCGCAAAAACCTGTTCGGCACCATACCCCATGTTGTCGAAATGCAAAGCGAGGCCGGCGCGGCCGGCGCCGTCCACGGATCGCTTCAGGCTGGGGCCCTGACGAGCACGTTCACCGCGTCGCAGGGCCTGTTGCTGATGATTCCCAACATGTTCAAGATCGCCGGCGAGCTGACGCCGACGGTTTTTCACGTCTCGGCCCGATCGGTCGCTACCCACGCCTTGTCGATCTTCGGCGACCATAGCGATGTGATGGCGTGCCGGAGCACGGGTTGGGCCCAACTGGCTGGGGGGTCGATCCAGGAAGTCCACGACATGGCCCTGATCGCCTACGCCTCGACGCTGGAAAGCCGCGTGCCTTTTATCCATTTCTTCGACGGCTTCCGCAGCTCGCACGAAGTAAACAAAATCCAGATCCTTGATGAGAATGATGCCCGCGCGATGATCAATCCCGATCGGGTGTGGGAGCATCGCCGTCGGGCGCTGAATCCCGACTCCCCGAAGCTTCGCGGCACGGCTCAAAATCCCGACGTTTTCTTCCAGGCTCGCGAGGCGTGCAATCCGTTCTACGACAAGGTTGCTACGATTGTCCAGCAGCAGATGGACAAGTTCGCCCAGGTGGCGGGACGGCAGTATCACTTGTTCGATTACGTCGGGGCGGCGGACGCCGATCGGGTGGTCGTGGTGATGGCCTCCGGTTGCGGCGTCGTCGAGGAGGCGGTCGAGAAGATGACGGCCGAGGGCGAGAAAGTCGGCATGATCCACGTTCGCCTCTATCGGCCTTTCGACGGAAAAGCGTTTGTCGACGCGCTGCCCAAGTCGGTCAAAACGATTGCCGTTTTGGACCGGACGAAAGAGCCGGGAGCGCTCGGCGAGCCGCTCTATCAGGACGTGCTCACCGCGCTGGCCGAATACGGTGGGCCCGCCGCCCGAGTGATCGGCGGTCGCTACGGGCTGTCGAGCAAGGAGTTCACGCCGGCCATGGCCGTCGGGGTGTTTGCCGAGATGGCCAAGGCGGAGCCGCGACGCCACTTCACCGTGGGCATCAACGACGACGTAACCCATTTGAGCGTCGACTACGATCCGTCGTATTCGACCGAGGCCGACGACGTGGTTCGCGCCGTCTTTTTTGGACTGGGAAGCGACGGAACCGTTGGAGCCAATCGCAACTCGGTCAAGATCGTCGGCGAAAACACCCCGCTGTACGCCCAGGGTTATTTCGTCTACGACTCGAAGAAGGCTGGCTCGGTCACCGTTTCGCATCTACGGTTCAGCCCACGGCCGATCAAGGGTTCGTATCTGGTGAGCAAGGCCAGTTTCGTGGCGTGCCACCAGTCGATTTTTGTCGAGAAGCTCGACATGCTCTCGCTGGCCGACGAGGGGGCCACGTTCCTTTTGAACAGCACGTTCGGACCCGACGAGGTCTGGGACAGCCTGCCCATCGAGACGCAGGAACAGATCGTCAAAAAGAAGCTGAAACTTTATGTCATCGACGCCTACGAAGTGGCCCGACAGGCCCAGATGGGCGTGCGGATCAACACGGTGATGCAAACGTGCTTCTTCAAGCTGGCCGACGTGATGCCGGTCGACGAGGCGATCACCCACATCAAGGAAGCGATCCAGAAGACTTACGGCAAGAAGGGCGGCGGAACGGTCGTCGAGCGCAATTTCGCGGCGGTCGATGGGGCGCTCGCGGCACTGCACGAGGTCAAGGTGCCCAACGCGGTCACGTCGAAATTCCACCTTCATGCCGGCACGTCGGGCAATCCGCCCGCGTTCGTCAAGGACGTGTTGGGTACGATGATCGCCTATCGCGGCGACGAGTTGCCGGTTAGCGCGATGCCGGTCGACGGAACGTTTCCGACGGCCACCACCCAATACGAAAAGCGAAGCATCGCCCTGGACATCCCCATCTGGGACGAAAACGTGTGCATCCAGTGCGGCATCTGCTCGCTGGTTTGCCCCCACGCGGCCATTCGCATGAAGGCGTTCGATACGAAATACGCCGAGGACGGCCCCCAGGAGTTCGTTTGCGTCGACTGGAAGGGCAAGGAATACCCGGGCATGAAAATGCGCATTCAGGTCGCTCCCGACGATTGCACGGGCTGCGGCGTATGCGTCAACGCTTGTCCCGCGAAGAATCGAGAGGTTGCCAAGCGCAAGGCGATCAACATGGAGCCGAAGCTCAACCATCTCGAGGTAGAGCGGCGCAATTACGATTACTTCCTGGGCATTCCCGACATGGATCGTTCCCAGGTCAAGGCCGACACGATCAAGGGTTCGCAGTTGCTGCTTCCGCTGTTTGAGTATTCCGGCGCGTGCGCCGGCTGCGGCGAAACGCCCTACGTCAAATTGATCACCCAGTTTTTCGGCGACCGGATGATCATCGGCAACGCGACGGGGTGCTCGTCGATCTACGGCGGCAATCTCCCCACCACGCCCTACTGCGTCAACGCCGAAGGCCAGGGCCCCTCGTGGAACAATTCGCTCTTTGAGGACGCCGGCGAGTTCGGCTTCGGATTCCGGCTGGCCATCGACCAGCAGATCGAATATGCCCACGGGTTGCTCAAAAAACTGTCGTCCCAACTGGGCGACGCGCTTGTGTCGGGTTTGTTGACCAACGAAGGCCGGACCGACGAGGAAATCGCCCAGCAACGCCAAATGGTCGCCGAACTTAAGAAGAAACTGGCCGGGGTCGACGACCCGGACGCGCGGCACTTGCTCGCGTCGGCCGATTTTCTCATCCGGCGAAGCATCTGGTCCTTCGGCGGCGACGGGTGGGCCTACGACATTGGTTACGGCGGGTTGGACCACGTCTTTGCCTCGGGCCGCGACGTCAACATCCTGGTGCTCGACACCGAGGTTTACTCGAACACGGGCGGCCAGGCGTCGAAGGCCACGCCGCGAGGCGCCGTGGCCAAATTCGCCGCCAGCGGCAAGCAAGGGCGCAAAAAAGACCTGGGCATGATGGCCATTGCTTACGGCAACGTGTTCGTCGGCCAGATTTCGCTGGGCGCCAACCCGCTGCACGCCATCAAGACGATCCGCGCGGCCGAGGCTTTCCGTGGAACGTCGCTGTTGATTGCCTACGCGCACTGCATTGGCCAGGGCATCAACATGACCACGGCCTTGAATCTTCAGAAGGAAGCGGTGGCCTGCGGCTACTGGCCTCTGTACCATTACGATCCGACCGACGCCGAGCAGCCGTTCCATCTCGACTGCAAGGATCCGAAGGGGAGCTACCGGGAATTCGCCAAGCAACAGGCGCGTTTCGCCATTCTGGAGCGGTCGAAGCCGGAGGAGGCCAACCGGCTTGAGAAACTGGCCCAAGGAGACATCGACTGGCGATGGGAGTTTTACTCGCAACTCGCCTCGATGCGTTATGGAAAGAATAGTAACGGTCAACCGGCCGACGTCCAGGAGGAAGCAAAGGAGGAGGTGAACTGATGGGTGTGAATTTGAGAACCAAGTATCTTGGGCTTTCGCTCGAGAATCCGTTGGTGGTATCGGCATGCCCCTTGACCCAAAAGCTCGATTCGCTCCGGCGGATCGAGGAGGCGGGAGCGGCGGCGGCCGTTTTGCCATCGCTGTTCGAGGAACAAATCGAACACGAGTCGGCTGAGCTGACCAAAGCGCATGAGTTCGGCACGGACAGCTTCGCCGAGGCGCTGACCTATTTTCCCGAACAGGACGACTATCGGGCCGGGCCCGATTCGTACTTGGAACACATCGAAAAAGCCAAGGCGGCCGTGTCGATCCCGATCATCGCCAGCCTGAACGGAACGTCCGAGGGCGGCTGGGTCCGCTACGCCAAGCTGATGGAAAACGCCGGAGCCGACGCCCTGGAGTTGAATATCTACTTCATCGCGGCCACCCTCGACATGACTTCCGAGGAGGTCGAAGCACGATACCTCGACCTGGTCTCCGCGGTTAAGGACTCCGTGTCGATCCCGCTGGCCGTGAAAGTCGGACCGTATTTCAGTTCGATGGGCAACATGGCCAAACGGCTCGTCGGCGCCGGCGCGGACGGGCTGGTTCTTTTCAACCGGTTCCTTCAGCCCGACATCGACCTGGACGAGATGGAAACGTCGCCCCACCTGGAGTTGAGCACCCGATTCGAGTTGCTCAAGCCGCTCCGTTGGATCGCCGTTCTTCACGGTCGGGTCAATGCGTCGTTGGCGCTCACCAGCGGACTGCACGAGGCAGCCGATCTGGCCAAGGCGCTGGCCGCCGGCGCCGACGTCGGAATGGTCGCGTCGGTCCTCTATACCCAGGGAATTCCCCACATCTCGAAAATTCTCGGCGGGTTGACCGAGTGGATGGAGGAAAAGGAATACGACTCGGTCGAACAACTCCGGGGAAGCATGAGCCAGGAAAACTGCCCCGACCCGGCCGCGTTCGAGCGAGGCAACTACATGAAGGCCTTGGTGTCGTTCACGGGCGAGGCGATTTGAAAGCCAAACGTGTCCACTTGATGGCCAAAGAGCAACTTCGCGGACGGATTGCATCGTGCCTCACGAGGCAATGGTGGACCACCCCTTTTGCAAATCGTAGTGGGGGCGGTAGCCTAATTGCGTTTGGATCTTGCTTGCGTCCACCGCCATGTCTTCAAGGAGTTTTTCGACGGCCGAACGTGCAAAAGGACGGCGTCCGAGGCATCGAAAACCATAATCGGCGAGGGAAGCACATGCCTTGACCGGAACCACCGGCAGCCGGATTCGCGGAGCGCGGCGGCCCAGGGCAAGACACATCGCCGTAACGATTTCATCGAGCGTATGGATCTGGCCGTCGCTGACATTATAGATTTGACCAATCGCTTGGGAATGGTTTGAAGCGACGATGGCGGCTTCCGCAACGTCTTCTTGATGGACGAGAGTACGTCGATTGGCGCCTGAACCAATGGGTAGATATCGTCCGGCTTTCAAGGCGGTGAGCAATCGAACGTAGTTGCCTTTCATGCGAGGGCCGTAGATGGCCGCCATGCGCAACACCGTGGCCGGCAGACGGTCGAGAACGATCCGCTCTGATTCGAGTTTGGATTCGGCATACCAGGAATCACAGTTCGTCGGCGAGGTTTCATCGAATACATTGGGAAACGTACTGGGTCCATATACGTTAATCGTGCTGAAGTGCACCAATCGTCCAACGCCGGCGTCCGCCGCTGTTTCCGCAAGACACCGTGTCCCGTCGACGTTTACCCGCCAGTACTCCTGGCGAAGACTAGGGTCGGGATTGTTGATGTGGAGCTTCGCCGCAAGATGAAAAACGACGTTAACCTCTTTCAGAGCCTCGCGCAATGAGTCGCGGTCGTTAATCTCGCCGGGAAACAAGACCACGTCGTCAGGCAGCACGCCCGCCGGCGGCATTTCACCCCAAACGAGTAACCGCACACGGCATCCGGCGTCAACAAGACGATGGACAACCGTCGGGCCAATGGCGCCTGTACCGCCGGTCACTAAAACCAGAGAGCCTGTCCCGAGTTTGTTTGGGGGTGTTGGGTTTGGATTCATGAGAGTTTTTTCCTTACTGTTGACGGCCGGATGGTGGAAATCCTCGTTAGCCGCCGCGCCTGCGCGGTGTTGAAACTTGAGTTCTCGACACACGCCGCGCAGGCGCGGCGGCTAACTTGATTCTCGCCGAATCACTCCAGATGGCTGAAGTGTTACAACTTTTTGTGTTGTGGCTGTCACGTCGGTGCCCACCATGTGCGAAGACCTTTTCCCCAATTGTAGAGGGAAAATAGATAATATAGTCACCAAGGTCAAGTGAAAAGAATTGCCAAACGCAGTAAGAATGATGGCGCAATGCCCTTATTAGTGCGATAACTTCAATTTATCACCGGAGCATACGCCAAGTTCGCGTAAACCTGGGGTTGACAGGCGAGTTGGGCGGTTTTATTTTAACTGATTTCCTTCCATCAATTGACAGCGCAAAACCGCGATCGGAGAAAGTCGATGGCATCCGGCATCCTTGGCATTGAATATGAGTTGCCGGAGCGCATCGAGACCAACGATGACTTGGCGCGTGAGAATCCGTCGTGGCACATGAGCCGGTTCGAGGAAAAATGTGGGATATCGGCAAGACACATTGCAGCTCCGGACGAAACGGCTAGCGACCTGGGGTATCGCGCGGCTCGAAAGTTGCTCGACCGCCGGCTCGTTGAAGTCGACGAAATCGACTTCCTGCTCTACTGCACGCAGAGTCCCGACTACTTTTTGCCCACGTCGGCCTGCATTCTTCAAGACCGGCTCGGTCTGAGCAAGGGCGTCGGCGCGCTCGATTTTAATTTGGGTTGCTCGGGCTACATCTATGGGTTGTTTCTGGCGAAACAATTCATCGAGACGGGCGCGGCGCGCAACGTGCTGCTCATCACGGCCGACACCTACACCAAATATATTCATCCGCGCGACCGATCGGTTCGCCCGATCTTTGGGGACGGCGCCGCGGCGACGCTGGTCGGCGCGACCGACGGCGGCCGCGGGATTCTGGGTGAGTTTGTGTTGGGAACCGATGGCGCGGGCGCGGCGCGGCTGATCGTGCCCAGCGGCGGAATGAGGTTGCCGCGTTCGTCCGAAACGGCGAAGGAAACGACCGACATCACCGGTTGCGTCCGGTCGGACGACAATCTGTTCATGGACGGCATGGCCCTGATGAATTTCGCCATGAACACCGTGCCTCCGACGATCGACGCATTGCTCGCGAAATCCGGCCTTCGCAAGGAGGAAATCGACTGGTATGTCTATCACCAGGCAAACCGGTTCATGATGCGGCACCTGGCCGACGCGAGCGAAATTCCCTGGCAGCGCATGGTCTACGCCATGGACGACATTGGCAATACCGTTTCGGCGTCGATCCCCATCGCCATGGCCCGATACCTCGACGATGGACGAATGACCGCCCCACAAACGCTGGCGTTGGTCGGGTTTGGGGTCGGCTATTCCTGGGGCGCGTGCGTCGTCCGACTCTAATTCTACAAGAGTAGAAGCCACCGCCGGGCGTTTTTTCGGCGATGGGCTTTCGTGGAATTATTTCACGCGCTGCGGAGTTTCGCTTCAGAAGATCCGCTCAATCCGCATTCATCTGCCGCGCGGATCAACGCCTGTGCCCGATCGTGGTCGGCCTCGGCTCGTTCACGCTCTCCTAGGGCAAGCCAGACCGCGGCGCTTGCCAGATATGCAGCGGCAGGAACGGATTCTTCCGTGGATTGCCGAAGCTTTTCGGGCACGCTGGTCCCCTTGCGGCGAACAACCTGCAAGAAAGTGATAACGATAATCTTGAGATCGAATCCAAAGGATCGGCGGCGGAGATACTCGGCGTCGAGTGATACCTTCTGGGGAATCGGAGCCTCGTCCCGGCCGTTGACCTGAGCCCAGCCGGTAACCCCGGGCGTCAATACGTGAACGCCCGAGAGGGTCCTCAACGCGATCAGATCGTGTTGATTGTGAAGGGCGGGCCTGGGGCCAACCAGCGACATGTCTCCCTTTGCGACGCTCCAAATCTGGGGCAATTCGTCGAGGCTCGTGCGACGCAACAAGCCGCCAATGGGCGTCAACCACGCGTCCGGATCGGTCAAAAGGTGACTGGCCACCTCCGGCGTGTCGATGCGCATCGTGCGGAACTTGGGCATCCGAAAGATGCGGTTGCCGCGGCCGATGCGATCCGACCAATAGAGAACGGGTCCCTTCGAGGTCAGCTTGACCAACAACGCGACCAGTGCCAGGGGAACCATTCCCACGACAAGCAAACCGGCCGCGATGCACAAATCAAACGCACGCTTCATGGGGGAACCTCCACGGCGGGGGCTACCGGGTTATTCCCGGCTTGCCCGACGCCACTGGCCCTTGGCCCTCGACGGCTCGGCTGAGGGCTTCTTTGTATTTTCGTTGATAGGTTTCGTTTTCCGGCGCCCGCCGACAACACCAAAGCAATTGCGATTTGGCTTCCTGGACGGCGCCGATATCCAAAAGCAGACAACCCAACTGGTAGCGAATGTCGGCATTGCCCAGATTGGATTCGTCAGCTTTTCGCAAACAGCGAAGCGATTCGTCCGATTCCCCCAGAGCGCGATAGGCCGAGGCGGCTCTCGCCCATAACCGCGCGGCCTCGGGACCTTTCACCTTATTGGCGTGAAATTCGGCGGTCTGGGCATAGTACCGGCGCAGCGGCTTCAACTGGTTTGCGTCGGCTCGTCCCTGACATGCGTCGTAAAGATAGGTGAGCCCTTCCATGTCAGGCTGGAGCTGAGTGACAATGAATTCGGCGACCGCCGCCGTGCCTTCCGGTGGCGTGCTCCTGACGAGGTTTTCGATCACCCGGCGTTTGCATGCGCGTTCTGATCGCATCGTTTTTCGAGCGAGATTCAGCCATGGGCCAAGATCGCCCGTCAAAATTGCCTCGTAGGTTTCTCGCGCGGCCATGTCGAGAACGTCGCCGTTGTTGGGTCGCACGCGCAGCGCCTGTTCCACGCAGGCCTGTTTCGACACGGCGCCGGGCCCGTCGAGAAACGAAAGCTCGGCCAGATAGAGATATCCCCGGCCTTCCAGCGGGCAGTGGCGCAAACCAATGCGTGTTTCCTTCAGGGCAAGGTGCAGGTGCTGACAATGGTCGCCGAAAGCGCGCTGCATCCATTCGTTCCTTGCCTGAAGCGATGGAAACTGCGACTCCGAGGCAATCACCGCGTCGCGAATCTGCGGAAGCGGCATCGGATTAGGCGAGGTGACCTGGATTAAATCGAATAAGTGAAGATGGCATCGGGCCAACGCGAGGTGGGCTCGGGTATGTTCGGGATACCAGCGAAGAACTTGTTCGAGGTGGGTAAACAATCGCTTCTCCATCTCGATTTCACGAAGGCGGTTCTCGGGAACGCTCATGTCCCGCTGTTGTGAGTTCCGATTCGCGGCCTCGGCGACCATGACTTGCGTTTGGTCCCAGTGATATTGGGCGATGGTGGCCCGAACCCGATTGGCAATCATGCCGGCCGACGCGCAAGCAATGCCGATCGCCATGGCGGCGGCCGCGGCACGCGGCAATCGCCACGGTCGAACGACTCGGTCGGGCGGCCGGCTCAGTTGCCAACCCCGGCACGCGGCCGCCGCCAAAATAGCGACCACGGCCACGCAGCCGGGAACATACCAGACAAAATCAACCAGGCTGTGGACGACACTGGCCGCGAGGCTCCCGGCAATCGCCCCGAAACATGCTCGGATTCGCGTGGGCGGCCCGGGACGCAGCCCACCAATGCACCAGAACAAACAGAACCCGATGCCCGCGGCCAATAGAACGCCGCCGACCGTTCCGGTCTCGAGCGCGACCTGGAGCGGGCCGTTTTCGGCGTGGGTGTAGATGCGTCCCCAGGGATCTTCCTCGACATACATGGGACAAACGTCGCGATGGCTGCCGACGCCGGAACCGAATAGAGCAAAATGGGGAATAGCCCCGGCCACCGCTTCCCAAACCTTGCGACGTCCACCCTTGCCGTCAAGCCGCTCGACTGATCCGGCCGAAAGATCGCTGAGCCGTTCGCTGACCATTTGGTAGCCAAAACAATTCAGCGCGACAATCACAAGCACGCCGGCGGCAACCATTCCCAACAAGAAGCGACCTCGCACGGCCGCGGCGCGGCCGCAAACCATCGCGGCAATCAGGGCTGCCAACATCAGCACCGTGTTGCCCCCGCGCGAAAGACTCAACAAGCAGGCAAAAACAACCACGATCCCGGCGACAAGCAGCATCGAGTGGCCGAAATTCGCGGCCGGCGCGCAACGCTCGTTTCGAACGTTCGCCGCGCGATAAAGCCACCAAACCAACGGGCCCACACCCAATGCCAGAAAGTGGGCAAAATGGTTCCGATTCGTAAAGCTGCCTTTGACGCAGTCATGGGTGCTCGAACCAGGCGTCTCGTAAAACCAGAAGAACTTGCCATTCGCGGTGAAATACTGAAGCAAACCAAAGCCGGCCATTGTGATTGCCGCCAGGGCGACCCAACGCAGAATCCGCTCGACGTCCTCCACTCGCTTGACTCGCTGGACCGTGACAAGAAATAAAACGCTGTAACTGACCAGGAGAATCAATCCGGCGCGGGTTTCCTCGGGCACAAGCGAAATGCGGGTCCAGTCGCCCAGTGAACTCGACGCATCCGTTGCCGACGACCACAGGGGGAGCAGTTGCGCCGCGTGCGGAGAGCATTTGGCCAACCACGCCTGAGGCAAGTCGACCAGTTGAAAACCTACCAGAATCACGCCCAGCGGAAAGAGCCACGCGGCATGAGTGGGCCGCCATGCGCCATGCGTTGAAAAAGTCTGGCGGAGCGCCCAGGCCGCTGCCGCGATCGAGGTGAAGAAGACCAACGCCAGTTGGCCGATTGCGTGTCGACCACCCATCAAAAAGGGCGTCACGAAGACGCACCCGGCCAGCGCCGCGTCCGTCAGCCCCACGAGCACGGCGTCGAGCCGGTCGCGGCGCGTCGCTGTGCGCCGACTTCGATGCGGCCCAGACTCGCGTGAACGCCGGACGAATTGGGAACGTCCTTCATGACTGAGATTGGAAAGTGCCATGATCCGGGTGTTGCGCGTGGCAATAGGGGGTAGACAGCATTACGCGGCGCGACGTGGAACGATTCGGCGCGACGAGCGCGCTTCATCCAAATCTTCATAGTCCGTGGACTGTTCCCAATCCTGTTGCGATGAATGCCCGGCGTCCGACGAGTCGAGATCGTCCGAGTCTTCGTCATTGCCGTATCCGTATCCGTAGCCGTAACCATACCCGTATCCATATCCGTAACCGTAGTATCCGCCGCGGTCGTCCGGTTCCACGCGGTTGACAACCAGTCCGAGCAAGGGAATCCTCAACCCGTGCAATCCCTCGACGGCCCTGATAACGGCGCGCCGTCGATTCTTCTCGGGTTGAACGACCAGGATCGTGCCGTCGACGAGTCGACCAACGACGGCGGAATCGCTCGTGGCAAGCGTCGGAGGGCTGTCGATCAAGACCTGATCGTAGACGGTGGTCGCCCAATTGATGAGTTCAATGAATCTCGAACCCGCCAGCAGTTCGGCCGGATTGGCCGGTCGAGGCCCGGATGGCAAGACGTCGAGATTTTCGATGCCCGACGGTTGAATTAGATGGGCGCACAAGTCCGGAATATTTTCTTCGGAGCACAGCAGGGTGGAGAGTCCTTCGTTGCGCCGCATCTGCATCAGATTGGTCAAGCCGGGGCGTCGGAGATCGGCGTCGATCATCAGGGTTTTTTTGTCCGATTGGGCATAGCAAACGCCAAGGTTGGCCAAGACCGTGGTCTTTCCATCGCCCGGTTCCGCGCTGGTCACCACGATGCGATGAAGGTGCTGGTCGGCCAGCGCCAATGCCGTGCGAAGCGTTCGGAAAGCTTCGCTTTCGGTCGACATGGGAGCCACGTGAAGTTGCAAGGCGTCGAGCCCCGTCGTTTGCGGAGTGTTAAGCCGCTGGACGAGCGAAAGGATGGGAACGCCGAGTTGGTGCTGCATGTCCTCGAGATTACGGAACCGATCGTCGAGAACGTCAAGGACGTAAACGATCGAGAATCCCGATCCGAGGCCGACGACGAGCACGAAAAAAGCGACCATGCTCAGGCGCGGCGAAACGGGTCGTTCGTTGGACACGGGTGGGGCAGTCACCTTGGCCCGCACTTCCCCGCCGTCCTGTTTCAGATCAAGGGAAGCGATCTTGCCGACGAGCACGTCGATCAGATTGTAGTGCCGCTGGACGTCGCGTTCCAACACGGCCAACCGCGCGACTTGCCCCACCCGTCGCGAGGCTTCCTGCTGTGCGACTCGAAACTGGCCGTCGAGCGACCGCTCTTGCTCGATGGTCTCGTGGAGCCTCTGCTGGACCATTTGAACCAGCAAGGGTCCTAACTGGGTGTTTTGGATGCGGGCGACGCTCTCGGCCGATCGTTGCTGGTAGCCTTGTAGATACATTTCCGCCTGCCGGACTTTCTCCTGCTGGGCGATCATACTGGGATGGGCCGACCCGAGGCACGATCGCATGGATTCCAAATCCGCGCGATCTTTCAGTAGCTGCTGCTCGAGCGAAGCAAGAGTCTGGCCGTCGGCGTTGCTGAGCCCGAAGCTTCGCATCATGAGTTCCTTGCCGACGACGTCGGCGACGGTGATAAGGTGCTGACGAAGATCTTCCCGGTTGCGAACCGCCGTCTGGATGCCGGCCAGGGTGGCTTGCAATTCAATGCGATTCCGCTGAACGCTGCTGAGCTGGTCGGCGAAAAACATGGCGCGCTTTGTCACCGGGTCGATAATCTCGTCACTTTTGCCGGATTGGAGTATTCCCGATTGGGCTCTTGCCGCGATCAATTCCTCTTCTTTTTGTTTGAGATCCTGGCTGACTTGCGTCAGTTGTCGCGAAAAGATGTCGCGGACCTCGCCCATCGTGCCGCGGTGCGTCTCGTCGAGAAAAGCAAGATAGGAATCGACCACCGCATTGACGACGTTCACCGCGACGGCCGGCTTCTTCGACCGGAAGCTGACTTCCAGCAGATTCGTCATGGGGATGTTTTTCGTCGAAAGACGGTTTTGCAGCGTGGGAATCCAGGCTTTCCGCGGAACGCCTTCCAAATCAACTTGATCCTCGGGCCGGAGACGCGCCAATGCGCCTTCGACCACCTTCGGGCTGCGCACGAGCTGCTCGAATGTTTCCATCGCGTTCCAACGGGACGACGCCCCCTCGGTAAGCGACGTTTCAAGATTGTCGATTCCTGTTTGGATCATCAACATCTCGGCCTTGGCGCTATAGTAACGAGTCGCCGTGACGTAATAAACGGCTCCCATCGCCGCGGACAAGGCAAACGCCGCAATGACCACCTTCTTGCGGTAACGGACCGCCAGCAAGAACTGCATTAACACGTGGACGATCATTTGATCGGATCGAGCGTCCGGCGGAGTAATAATCGTTTGCGGCTCCTGCGTCATGATCGATTTATCCCCAAGGGTTCCTCTCAAGAAAACACTCGTTTGCCGTCATCTTTACCGGCATGGGGTTCACGCCCCACTAAAACATGGCAATCGAACTTCCCACGCTCACGCGGACGAAAGTCTTGATAACGTCGACCACCACGGTTTCGGGCGTTTGACGCACCATCACCGTATCGCCCGGCGCCAACAAGACGTTGTCGCTCTCTCCGTCCATCGCCTTCCGAATGCTGGCCACGATGGTCACGGGACTGGATTCGCCGGGCACTCGCCGCCGTATGGTCACGCGATCGGCCACCGGATTCGCGCTGCCGCCGGCCAGCGCCAGTGCATCCAGAAGAAAGACGTCTCGATTGGACGACATGTCGAACGCACCAGGCTTGGTCACCAGGCCAAGAACATAGATCGGCGGCAACTCGCGGGGTATCACGTTGACAACGTCGCCATCCTGCAATTCATGATCAACGCCTCCATGCGAGGCCGCATCGATGAGATTGATGCGCGTCACGCCGTCGGGGGACAAGCTCTCGGTTTCGTGAGACGTCAATAGTATTCCATTCTTCTCGCCGCCCATTTTGTCGGAATCGGCCAAACCAAGCGAAGCCAATCGCGGATCCGTGTGTCGAAGTTCCACCTCTCCGCTCGCCTTGTCCACCAGTCCCCCGGCTTTGACCAGCGCCGCCATCAAGGAACTCGAACCACGCGGCAACTCGTAAACACCCGGCTTCGATACGGCCCCGACAATCGTCACGTTATTCTTGCGCGGATTTGCAAGCCGCACGGAGACAAACGGATTGGGATATACATTTCTGGACCGGGCCGCCTCGACCACGGCCAACTCGGCGTGCTCCACTTCGAGACCAGCCAACGCAACTCGACCGATCAAGGGAATCTTGGCGGTGCCGTCCTTGGCCACGCGAACCGTTGAAACTCGCGGTTCCAAGGAAGGAAGACCCGCGTCAACCTCGATCACCAGAAGATCACCCCAGCATATGACGTCTTGCTTGTCCGACTCCCCCGCCAGATTGGCCAGATTCAACGTGTCGAGTTCAATCGCCGGCGACGCCGCGTATTCCACCGGCAACTGCGACGGCCGATAGACACGCGATGCACAGCCGGGCAATCCGCCCGCAGCGATCATCACGGTCGCAATTATGGCAAACGGAACGTTTCTCAAACGTCGTCCGGCAAGAGAATGCATCATGTGTCGGGTCATCCAGCAATCGCCCATGGCAACGCGGCCGCTGATTGAGGAACGCACTTGAGTCGTGGTCCTGTTTTGTTCGGGCTTCGCGAAACCTTGGTCTTGTAGCTTTGATTAGGTACATCGTCTTGAAGGACTCGCCGGGCAAGGTTATCACCCAAGGACGTTGCGGCAACCCGCATCCATGCCGTAAACCGAGACCTCGTGGGGAAAAGACTCTCCGTCTTACTTACGATCAAACCAGGTGGGCGATCGCCGGCGCACACCCACAGGAATTGAACACACCCCCCTTAGTTGGGATGCAAGTCATCCTGCGGCAGGAGCCGCGAGAGTCCCACAAAAATGGTGGGAGGTTAATACAAAGAATGCGACCCTGGCGTCAATGTCATTCAACGCATATCGCGTCCGTGAGATCAAAAAAACCGGTCGTTATCGCCGAGCGATCCAGAGGACCAATTTCGTGGGTTGTTGAACGAAGTGTGAAATGGCACGGTATGGCAAGATAAGAAGAGTGAGGATTGTGGGAAATCAAGAAAAAACCCGGCCTCGAAGTTTGTTTGCTTCGAGGCCGGGTACGTTTCGCGTTGCCTGTGCAGCTTCTCCGTCCGGAGATTCACAGCCAATCGGAGTTATATTACGTTCTTAACTTTGGGAGCTACTATGGTGCGAATTATGGATGGCCACCGGGATTGCGACGGCACATGCCACGATGCCGGCCACTATCCAGGGATTGGCCAACATGTTCCTTAGCGGGCTTCCGTATTGCCCTCGCACCACTTGGTCGCCCGAAACTAACAAGGCCCCTTTCTGGGCACTTGGCGGAGCGGTTTTGGGCGCCCAAAGCCGGTAGATTCCCTGGGTATTATCGGTAGCGAGCCGATACACTCCGGCGGGCACTCCCTTGGCGGCAAAAACGCCATCCTTGTTTGTTTTGAGGGCCACGATCGTTTGATTTTGCTGCTGAAGGAGAACGGGCACCTCGCCCACGTTGCCGCCATTGGCGTCGACAAGCTGCCCAACCAGAACGTTGCCGTCGAGCAAGGCAACATCCTCCACGCTAGGCGATGCCACGGTCGACGCCGACAATGCGGCCGACGGAAAACAAAGCCCGATCGCAGCCATGGCGATCATCACTCGCGCGAACAAATTCACGTTTTTCATTCTCTACGTCCCCTATTAGAGTTAAACGTTCCACTCGTGTCTTGAAATTCCTGGTTCCGATTACCTCAGGGAACGAAGTCGCTGTCTCAGGGGTTCCCTGAGAAAACCGGCACTGTCCCACAAAAGTCTTCTATCGGTCAAAGCATGCGATTGATCCAATGGAAGTGTAGTCCTGCCCACAGATTTTCTGTTCGGAACAATCGGAAGCAGCTTCCATGTCCGCCTATATTTACACACGTGGCATATTGGGCGCCCTGGGCCATCCAGAATAAACCACATGGGTGCATTGAAGGCCGAATGGCTTAAGAGCCAAATGGGTAATTCGGGCTAATTGGAGCTGAACCCAGGTGGGAACTCGAGGAAGGTCGGTGTGCCGCATCCGCCTTCGCGCGTGGTGTCGGCCAAATGCGCGAGGAGCATTTCCACCCGGCGATGGACGTTGACTTCGGCCAGCAGGGCCTCCTTGTCCGATAGCCGGAGTTCGAGTAGATAACCGAGCACGTCGGTGATTGTCCCCAGAGAAAGGGACGAATTAAACAACTGGGCCAAGTGATTGCGCGCTTGTGGTCTTTGCGGAAAAAGACTTGACCATTGTTCAAGAAGTTCTCGTTTCAACATTCCGTTCTGTTCCACCTGATTTGGTGGGTACACATCCTCGCGGATCATGGCCGTCGCTTCGCGGTAGGCTTTTCTTGGGGCTACCTCGCCGAGCAACCGAACCCTTTCGAGTCCGACCACGAGCAAGTCGTGCGTGCCGTCTTCGAGCTGCCGGGAAACGACTACCTTGCCCAAGCAAGCGTACGGCCGCAATGTGGGGCGCTCGTGGTAATCCGTTTCCCAGCCGGGCGCGAGAACCGCGAGGGTAATCAGGCGGTTGTCGCCGAGCACGTCGTTAAGCAACGTTTGGTGGCGAGGTTCCGACACGTGCACGGGGTGCATGACGTGGGGAAACATGACGAGGTTGGGAATAGGGAGCAGGCTCGTAACGCCCGAGAAATCGGCTGGCCGAAACGAGTATTCTTCGGAAGACGGCATATTGAAAAGGGGGTATTTTGGAGTACTGAGTCTTCGGGGGGAGAAACCACCGGCCGTTTCCTCTATCATAAGCTCGATGCCGCTATTTGAATCCCGTTTTTTGGACGTTTTTTCGACACCCGGCGGGTCAGGGCCACGCTGCCCGATCCCAGCCAACCTGGATTGAAGCGTAAAAGGGTTTGGCTTTACCTTGGAGCCGGATACTTGACATATGGCCCTCCAAGCGGTAACAATTGCTCCCCCTGGCGGGGACTGGATAGTAAATAAGCATGGATAAAGCCGCAACTATGGAAGCAAAACGCTACGCCGCCCAAATTGTCCGGCGGCTCGAGGGGGCGTATCCCAACGCCCGGTGCTCGCTCGACCACGTTTCGCCCTTGCAGTTGTTGGTGGCGACGATTCTCTCGGCCCAATGCACCGATGCCCGAGTTAACCAGGTGACCAAGGACCTGTTTCGGAAGTATCCCACGGCGAACGACTACGCGGAAGCGTCCCTCAGCGAGTTGGAAGGGGCGATCCAGAGCACGGGCTTCTTCCGCAACAAGGCCAAGAACATCCAGCAGTGCTGCCGGCGGTTGGTCGACGAGCACGGCGGCCAGGTGCCGCGCGAGATGGAAGTTTTGGTCGATTTGCCCGGCATCGGTCGCAAAACGGCCAACGTGATACTCGGTGTTGCTTATGGAATGGCGTCGGGAGTTGTTGTCGACACGCACGTGGCACGAGTCAGCCGGCGGCTGGGGCTCACGCTGCAAAAAGACCCCGTGAAAATCGAGCGGGATCTGACGGCCTTATTGCCCAAGGCGAAGTGGATTGCGTTTAGCCATCAGATAATTCTGCACGGCCGGGGAACGTGCGCTGCCCGTAAGCCTAGGTGCGACGATTGCGTGCTCGGCGACTTGTGTCCGCGGATTGGCGTGGAAACCTGATCGAATTGGATCCAAGTTTTGATGCGATCCGGTTGCTCGGCGGAAGCGCCGCTTCCTGGCGAATGCGGTTGGTGCTTTGGCGCGGTTTGATTGGAGGATTGACGCGATGCGCAACAAGACGGCGAAAGCGAAACATCGATTGCGGCGAGCCGCGCGGCTAATGCGGCGCCGCGCGAAACCGGGAGCCCTGCCCGGCACCATCCACCCCGACGCCGACGCGCGGCCCTCGGTGGTTCGCGTGGTCAGTTACGACGCCGACAAGCTGGTCGAGCGGGTGGTGGACGACCCGCGAAAAATCCGTTCCGGCATGATCGCCGGCCACGTGACGTGGATCGACGTCGAGGGGCTGGGCAATGCCCAGGTCGTTGAGACGCTGGGGCAGCAATTCGGACTGCACCCGTTGGCCATGGAAGACGTGGTCAACACGCATCAGCGGGCCAAGCTGGAAAGCTACGACGACCATCTGTTTCTTGTCGTGCGAACGGTTTCGATGAACGAGCACGTCGGGTCCGACCAGATCGGGGTGTTTCTGGGAAAGAACGTGGTTTTGACGTTTCGAGAGAAACCGAGTCCGCTGGTCGAGCCGATTCTCGACCGGCTTCGCCAGGGCAAGGGTTCGCTGCGTCACCACGGCGCCGACTACCTGGCCTATGCGATTCTCGACGCGGCGATCGACGCCTTTTTCCCCCTGCTGGAGTCATGCGGCGAGCGGCTCGACCGGCTCGACGACGAGGTGGCCGACAAGCCGTGTCAGGAAACGCTGCTGGGAATTCACCGGCTCAAGAGCGATTTGCTGGTGCTGCGCCGCGCCATCTGGCCGCTGCGCGACGCGGTGGCCGAGTTGGCGCGCGACGAGACGCCCCTGTTGACGGCTGAAACGCGCATCTTTCTGCGCGATTGTTACGATCACACGGTGCAGATCATCGACCTGGTGCAAACGTGCCACGAATTGTGCGCCGACACCCGCGACTTCTACCTGACGCAAGTCAACAATCGCTTGAGCGAGATCATGAAGGTCTTGACCGTGATTGCGACGATTTTCATGCCGCTGAGCTTTATCGCCGGCGTCTACGGAATGAATTTCGACATCACCAACTCGCCCTGGAACATGCCGGAGCTACGATGTCCGTTCGGTTATCCGGTCGTGCTGGCGCTCATGGCGTCGGTGGCCGGCGGAATGCTGCTGTTCTTCCGCCGACGAGGGTGGTTGGGGAAGTAGATTGTCCGTGGGAAGAGTTGCAAAGGGCACGGATCGCGCGGGACAGGAGCCCGCCGTGGATTGTCAACGTGGGCGGCTACTTATTCTTCGACAAATACATCAAGTTTCCGTGAAGTTCGTAGGTCCACGGCAGGTTGCTGTTGCGCCAACCGTTTTTGGTTCGTTTGGCAAAAGAGGCGTTTTGCCGGTCCTTGATGGCATCGCCTTCGAAACCGTCGACAACGTTGTATGCTTTCTTGTATCCAGCCTTGGCCAAGGCGTCGCACGCCCTGGCGCTCCGTTTACCCGACCGGCATAAGACCAACACGGTTTTGTCGGGCGGAATCATCTTCTTGACCCGATCAATAAAATCGGGATTGAGTTCCATGACGGGTTCATTATTTTCGGGAAAGACGTCGCTTCGCCAGAACTCGTAGGGAACGTTGACGGCCATCGGCGCGTGGCCGACAAACACGTACTCGGCGGGAATGCGGGTGTCCAATAGGATGGTGTTCTTGGGATCTGCCCGCCACATATGGTAGGCGTCCTTCGCCGTTACGTAGAGGCCGAGCACGGTTTGCTTATTCTTGGGCACCGCTTCGGGCGATTCGGCCCGCGCGTTGCCGGTTGATATGGTCAGCGCGACTCCGAGAAGAAGCGAGAGAAGGTTCGCTATGACCATGGTTTATCCTTGCTTTCGATGCGTTCCGACACCCCTTGAGCAACCATAGGCCATGTTGCACGACAGGGCAACACGTTCGGGTCGTTTGGTGACGGTTATGCGGCCTATGACGGCACGATGGCCGCGGATGGCAGTCGGCCGCACACGGATAGGGTTGGACGGAAGCCCGAGGTCCGCGTCTGAAACGCCCCCTCACTTCTCCACCGGCAGGTACATCAGATTTCTGCGCAGTTCATAGGTCCACGGCAGGTTGCTGTTGCGCCAACCGTTGATGGTTCGCTTGCCGTAAGACTCATCCCGGCGATCTTCGACGGCATCGCCCTCGAAACCGTCGACGACGCTGTAAACCTTCTTGTAACCGGCTTCCGCCAGGGCGTTGCACGCCTTCGGACTCCGCGTGCCCGAGCGGCACATGACCAGAATCGTTTCGTCGGGCGAAACCAGTCGCTTGACGCGATCGAGGAAATCGGGGTTAAGCTTCATCACAGGGTTGCCGTCCTCGGGAAAAACGTCGGATCGCCAAAAGGCGAACGGCACGTTGTAGGCCATCGGCGCGTGGCCGACGAAAACGTACTCGGCAGGAATGCGAACGTCGAGCACGACGGTTTTCATCGGGTCGGCCCGCCACATTCGATGGGCGTCTTTCGCGGTCACATAAAGTCCAAGCGCGGTCCGCTTGTCCTCGGGAACATCGCCCGAACCATTCACGGATTGCGTCCGGTCGGTCCCTGGAGCCGGAAAAGCGTTCAAAGACGCCAAAAGAACGATTGTGATTATCGCCGCGGCGGCATGTCGCATGATTTTTCTCCTTTGGCAAGACAGGCATACCATCCAAAAGAATTCGGGAACTCGGTAATTCTACTGTCCAAAATTGGAAATCAACCGAATAGTTTGGCAATATTGCTGTTACGCGGATCTCATTTACCACGAAGGACTCGAAGTACACGAAGAAGCCAAAGCACCAGAAGCGAAGAAATGCGTTGCCCGAAGAAAATCCGTTTATTGCTTCGTGATCTTCGAGTATTTCGTGGTAAATAATGTGATTCTTGGGCGCCGGCTTAGCCGTCGATGCAAGTTGCGGGACGATCACGGACGCTTATTTAGTCTCTGTTGCGGAAAGAGCAGGCTGGCTGGATTGTCGCCTTTCGCTCCGCGAAAGTAGCGGTCAATCCACGCTACTTTCGCGGAGCG
>JAFGAY010000194.1 GCA_016933425.1 Pirellulales bacterium | reverse complement strand
TGGTCGCGCTGGCGACGCGCCACGGCATCCTCACGCCATACACTTCGTTTCTGGCCGACGAGAACACGAACGTGAACGATCTGGCGGGCAACTCGCGGCGAGCCGGCAGCCGCCTGGACGAACTGGCGACCGCCGACGGACGTTCGGGCTTTGTCCAACGCGAGTTCAAAGGATCGATGCAGAAGGCCAGCATGGCGCCGGCCGCGAGTGCTCCGATGCCCGCCGCGGAGCCCTCGTCTTCGCCAGGCCACGGCGCCGGCATGGGCGGCTATGGTTTCGGCGCGATGGCCAACGGGCTGGCTCCCGCCGAACGGGAAGCCCAACAGGCCGCCCAAACCATCCGCAACGTCGGCAACCGGACATTTTATCAGCGCAATAACCAATGGGTCGACTCGGCGCTTACCGAGGCGCAGCAAAAAGACCCGATCCGAGTCAAACAATTCAGCGACGAGTATTTTGAACTGACCCGGCGGCACGGACGCGAAGTATCGCAATACCTCGTGTTCGACGAGCCGGTGCTGCTGGCGGTCGAAGGCCGGACGTATCTGATCGAACCGTGAAAGCCAGTCATGACCTCGAGCGCAGCAGAGGGCGTGTTTCTTAATTGAACCACGCCCTTCACAGGCTCGGGGCGTGCCACTTTTGTTCCTCGCAACACGCCATATTTTCGCCAGCCCACCCGATGGCGGGGCTATTCTCTCCTTTCTTCTCGCTTGGCGGTAAGGTACGTTGTTGAAGAAAGCTATTGTCGCGGTCGCCGGACCGGACGATTCCTTTGGCCATTCGAGGAGATGCTCCCATGTGTCATCACGATCAGACCAACGATCCATCGCCCGATCGGTCCGCCGCGGCGCCGAACGAAGCCGATTCGCCCGAGGTTTGTTCGGCGGCCGATGCCGTGCGCCGCGCGAAGCTCGAACTCGAAAAGGCCCAAAAGTTTTACGATGAGATCCGCGAGGAAGCCGCCCGGCGAATCGAAAAGGTCCGTCATACGACGGTCGGCGACTTGATCGACGGCACGCTCGACGCGGCCCGCAAGCGGCCCGCCGTCGGGTTGGGTCTGGCGGCGTTGGCCGGTTTCTTCCTGGGCCGGCTGTTCCGGCGTTGAGAAAGTATTTAACCACGAAAGACGCGAAATACACGAAAAAAATCTTTCCGGTCTCTCCAGGGCTGCAATTTTCGCGTATTTCGTGTTTTTCGTGGTTTATTGAATATGGACGGTCAGCCATGAACGACGATCAAACGGCCCGGCAGTTGCGTCTGCGGATGGGGCGATTGCGCCGGCGGATCGACAGCCGGCTCCGCGCCGCCGAGGACGAACGACGGCGGCTGACCTCGTGGCGAACCTACGTGGCTCGATACACGGGCGGATCGTTGGCCTTGGCGTTCGGCGTCGGCCTGGCTCTGGCCGCCGGTTTGTCCGGCCCGCGGCTGCTCCGCTGGATCGCCTTGCGGTCGATCCGCCAAGGCGCGCGGGGCGTCGGCCATGGGCTGGTGGAGGAGTTTTGCACTCTCTGGAGGCAAGCCGGTTCGGATGCCTCGGACAAAGAAGACCATCATGGCTGAATCCCAAACCCAACCATTGCTTGAGCGGCTCGGCCGCGAACTGAACGCCCTGGGTGGGGAGCTGCGCGAATCGGTTGCCCTGCGATGGCAGCTTGCCGCGCTGGAAATCAAGGCCGATCTCCGCTCGGGCCGCCGGTTGGCGATTGGTCTGGTCGCGGCTGCCGTGATGGGCCTTGCGGCCGTTCCCCTGTTGCTCTCCGCGCTGGCCCAGGGGCTCGATGGGTGCTGGGGTCTCTCGTCGACCGGCTGGCTTTTGGCGCTGGGCCTCGGCCTGCTTCTGGCGGCTCCCATCGCCGGTTGGCTCGCCTGGCGATGGTTCCGCCGCCGCCTTATCGGCTTACAGCAAACGCTCGAGGAACTCCACGAAGACGCCGTCTGGATCCAGGAATGGATCGGAAAGCAGTAAGCGGCAAGACGATGATAGCCGCGGGCGGAAGCCAGTGGGTGCCGCTGTCCCTTGAAGGGCCACGCTGTCCCTTGGAGGGCTACGCTCCGTCGTGGCCGCAAACCGCCGGGAAAACGGACGTGACAAAGCACGTCCCTCCAGGATTGCCTAAGTTCCCTGGAGACCTTTTCCGAATTTCAAAACACGTTCTAATACCCGCAGTCCATTCCCAGTCGCGTTTTTAGCTCGTCGAACTGTTGGGCGTATTGGTCGCTTGACGAGTGGACGTGTTCGGCCTCGGTGATGAAACGCATTTGGTCGTCGAGCCGGACGTCTCGTTCGCGGAACGCGACCTCGAACGGACCCTGATTCTCGCCATAGATGATCAGCAGCTTGTGCTCGTCGAGCTGGACTTCCTGGGGAATGCCCGGGTTGAGCACCGCCAGCCCCACGCAGCCGTCGTTCAACAACAGGTCTTCATATTCCCAGAGGATGCTCTTGAGCACGGGCATGTCGATGTGCTCGCGGTAAAGATCGGTGTGCCCTTTTTGCTCTCGACGATGGCTCGTTTCGAGGACGACGTCAACGACATTGCCCAAGGGGTCGAGAAGGTCCATGAAGACCTCGAAGAGATCTTCCCGGGTCACGGCTCCCATCAGGACGGGAACCGTCGAGTGGTTTTCTTCGTCGTGATAGGAATCGTGGCGGTAACCCTGGCAGGGGACCACTTGCAAATCGTACGAAGGCCGCACCGCGTCGGTCAACGTGAAGCCGCCGTATCGAGAGACTCCCAAGTGCGCCTCGAGCTCTTCCTCGGAGAGGTGCTCGAAGCTGCTCGTCTCCAACGGCGTCGTACCGTCGCGGAATACGTTTCGGAAAAACTTTTTCAGAAAGCCCATCGGCGTTCTCTAGTATCTCATCAGGTCAATATCATTAGATCGGGGAACGACGCGTCGCCAGTGGGAAGCTCGCTATCCAACCGTAGGTCACTTCTGGGCGATGCCGCCGTGGTTTTAATCGGTTCTCCCCCCATGGACGCTTGCCGGCACGGCGCCGTCGGAACAACCGTTTCCTTCGCCACGACCGCTTGCAACCCACGGGGCGGGTTCGCTGCTCAAAAACCACATTGAGGAGCAGGAGCAACACCCTTTTCATTTGTCCCGTCCGGACCATATGCCGGATCGGGGAAAAACGGGCGAGTCGGCGGAAAAACCGCCACGTCACTCCGCCGATCCACTCCCCAAATCTAGCACCACAAATGGCCGCGCGGGGGCCGGATTGTGGGCTTTCTCTTCCCGGAATCCGTAGTTCCGGTTGGCCTCTTCCCATAGCGGAGAGTTTGCCGCGCCGCCGCCGGCCGGCCAGCGGCATCTCACCCTGATTTTTGCCTCATTGCCACGATCCGGCGCCACCCGCAATTTTCGCCGGGCTTTCCCACGACCCGCGATCGGTGGTACACTAACCACCGGCAAAAACTCCCTTCCGCCCCGAGATCTTGATTTATGAACAAAACGACGTTTTCCTCGGGCATGCCATCGCTGGCTTGTTCGACCGTGTGGAACGATGTCGTGAGCAAACGATTCTGCGCGACAAAACGGAAGCGGCGCCCATTGAGGAGCGTTGTTTTGATTCTGTTGGCGGTTGTTCCGGCCGGCTGCGGGCCGAGCGTTTCCAAGGATACTAAGCCGCCAAGCCGGACCTCGGAAACGGCTGCCGATCGTGCGGCTCTTCTTGAACAACCAGCCGTGACTCCACCGGCCGCCCCCTCCGACGCCGCGCCGCCGGTCGGTTGCCCTTATGACGGGGACCGCGACGTTTGGGAAGTCTGTTTCATCCAAGGCAACAAGGTGGGCCACACCCGGGCGCAAACCCGGCGCGTTATGGTCGACGGCCGCGAGTTGGTCGAACTGCAATGGACGGCCCGGCTCAAAGTCGTGCGTTTCGGTCAGACGGCCGAGTTGGGCATCGACCTGACCAGCCGCGAAACGACCGACGGCCGCCTGGTCGATTTCACCGAAACTCGCCGGCTTGGTCCCTCACCGACGCGCGTCGAGGGCCGCGTTGAAAAAGACCTTCTTATCCTCACCAGGACGAGTGAAGGAAAGACCGTCACGGAAAACCGGCCCTGGTCCGATCGCACCGGCGGCTTCCAGTCGGTCGAATACTCCCTGGCTGCCCGGCCGATGAAGCCCGGCGAAACGCGCGTGATCCGCGCGTTGCTTCCCGGCGCCGAACAGGTCACCACGCGGCTCGAGGCTCGGAGTCTCGAACCGACGGCCTTGCTCCACGGCGCCCACCAACTTCTGCGAATCGACAGCACGACCTGGTCGGGCGGCGCACCGCCCATCGAAGGAACGCTTTGGGCCGATGCCCGGGGCGAGGTGCTCAAAAACCGGGTGGCCGTCCAAGAGGTTTTTCGCGCGGACCGCGCTGAAGCGCTCGACGAAAGCGAGCTGGGTAAGATCGACCTTGGGCTCGACACCGTCGTGCCCGTCGACCGGCCGATTTCCGACCCGCACCACACGCGGCGAATCCGCTACCGGATCAGCATGGCCGATGGCGATCCGGCCCGGGCCGTGACGATGGGCGTTTCACAACAGGTCAAACCGCTTGGTCCCCATGCGGCCGAATTGACGGTGCTGGCCGTTCGGCCCGATCGACCGAAAACGCTCGCCGATCCCCGGGCCGATCGTCCCACGCTCGACGACGTCAACCCGAACAGCCTCGTCGAGAGCGACGACCCCACCATTCGCAAAATGGCTGCCGAGGCGACCCGGGGAACGACCGACGCCTGGTCGAAGGCCGTCGTGTTGGAACGCTACGTTCACGAGGCGGTCCGCGACAAGACGTTTTCGCACGCGATGGCCTCGGCCGCCGAAGTGGCGCGGACCCGCGAAGGCGACTGCACCGAACACGCCGTGCTGCTGGCGGCCCTGGCGCGCGCTGCCGACTTGCCGGCCCGCGTGGCCGTGGGCCTGGTTTATTTCGACCGCGGTGAAAATCCCCGACACGTGTTTGGTTATCACATGTGGACCGAGATTTACGTTGACGACCGCTGGATTCCGATGGACGCCACGCTGGGCTTGGGCGGCATCGGCGCGGCCCATCTCAAACTGGCCCACGGCAGCCTGAAAGACGCCAACCTGCTGGGCAGCTTCTTGCCGGTGGTCAATGTGCTGGGAAGGCTTAAAATCGAGGTGCTCGAAGTGCAATGATGAAAATCTACACACGAACCGGCGATTCCGGACAGACGAGCCTTGGCGACGGTCGCCGCGTTGGCAAGGACTCCGCGCAAATGGAGTTTCAGGGAACCCTCGACGAACTGAGCGCCCTGCTCGGCATGGCCCGCGCCGAGGCGTTGCCCGCCGCGCTCGACGCCGTCGTGCGCCGCGTCCAGGCAGACCTGTTTGTGCTTGGCGTGGAAGTTCTCGGGGCCCGCGCCGGGCGGCCAAACGAACTCGGCCTTGCCGACCGGCACGTCGAACAATTGGAAATCGACATCGACCAGTTCGACGCCCAGCTTCCGCGGCTAACAACGTTCATTCTGTCGGGCGGCACGCCGGCCGCGGCCGTGTTGCACCTGGCCCGAACCGTCTGCCGCCGGGCCGAGCGTCGGCTGGTCGCCCTGATCGGACCCGACCCCAGCGCCCCCGTGCCGGTTTCCTTGGCTTATCTCAACCGGCTTTCCGACCTGCTGTTCGTCCTAGCCCGATCGGCCAACCAGGCGGCCGGCGTGGCCGAGACGACGTGGGAGTCTTCCTAAGCTGACTAAACCGGCCATATTTTCACCCGAGAATCCACCGCCAAGCCCTTGAGCATCCGGCCAATCTCGTTAAGATAAAGCTCTTTGTCGCCAAGCCCCCTTAGCTCAGTTGGTAGAGCATCTGACTCTTAATCAGAGAGTCGAAGGTTCGAGTCCTTCAGGGGGCA
>JAFGAY010000193.1 GCA_016933425.1 Pirellulales bacterium | reverse complement strand
TTTATTGTGGCCGAGCCCGACAGATCAATCGAACCGGTTCCACCGTTGTACCCGACACAGAGTTTCCCCGTGAACGTGCCGCTCGCGGTGCCGCTCATCTCGAGCGAACCGGTTCCACTCTCGAATCCGACGGACGAATTGGAAGTACCGAAAGCGGCCGTGGCGCCGTTGTTGATCGTGAGCGTACCAACCGCGTTTGCATTCTTGCCGACCTCAAGATACGTGGCCCCGAGGACGATGGCGCCACTGTTGAGCGTCATGGTTCCCTCGGCGCTGCCGCCGACCTGGAGTTTTCCCGTGAGCGTGATCGTCGAATTCTCGACGGTCATGGATCCATTTGACGTGTCGCCCACATACATCCCGCCCCCTGTCCCTTTCTGGTCGATCGTGCCCCCCGTCATGGTCCACGTGGAGGTGCCCGGCGAGGCATCGGTGCCGACGCAGAGGTACTTCTCGAAGTAAACGCCGCCGCTTTCTTGCACGACATGGCCATCGCTGGGATCCAACGGCCCGGTCGTTCCGGCGCCAACCCAGATTTGGTAGGGATAATTGACGTCGTCGCCAATCGGGGAGATGACGTCGACGAGCAGGGATCCGTCGTTCTTGATGATCGCGCTGTCGCCCGCACTGGGGGCCAGCCCCATGGGAGTTCCCTCCGAATCCACCCAATTCGCTCCATCGTCATAGGTGCCCGTATCGGGCGAGGCAACGTTCCAGTAGTAGTAAGTGCCTTGCGCCTGGACCTGGAGTGGCATGGCCCAACCGAGACCAACAAGCAAGAGGGCCGCGGAACAATTAAACAACCACTTCATCATGGAAATCTCCCTTCGAGGAACGGTCCGATCGGTGAAACAATGTTGATTCGATGCTTTTCCTACGTGCCTACGCCGGAATCCGTCCCGACGTTTCCCTGATTTCCGTCTTGGTTGCCAGGCGTGCCGGCTGATCCGGCCTTTACTTCAGGATTGTCGCGTAATATTCCCCACTCGACATAGGCATAACGCGTATCGCATTCCTCTTGGCTGTTTCGCATTCCAAAGCGCAACGCGGCCGGTCCCTTGAGGAGCTTCGGCTTGTACGTGGTGATCCATCGACCGTTGACCAGCACGTCGGCGTCCTTCGTCGTCGGGTTGTAGCGGAGTTCGTAGTCGACGTATCGGTTTCGAGAGCCCGGGATTGACACGCGGCCAGGCCCGTCGGACTCAGCCACATCGGCGATTCGGCATTGATTGCCATTCTGGTCAACCGACACCTCGAATCCCCTCCCCAATATTTCATCGTCACGGTAAGATATGAGGCACGGGCCTTGATCCTCCCGCTTGGTGGAAGACGCCAATCGGTCGCTCAGCCACACGCGGGCACGAAGCACCCATCCCTTCTCCTTTGCCTCGGCAACGAGTTCCGGAGTGAGACCGTTCGATTTTTCGATGCGGTAATTAACGTGACTCCTCCCCCCAGACTGTCGAATCGACCACGCCGCCATCCCGTCCTCGACCACCGGCCCCACTTCAAATCCGTTCTTTCCAAGGCTGGTAGAACCTTTCCTTCTTAATCTCCATCCTTCGGTCACCGGATCGTTTGCGCCTCGGTGAGCGAAGATAATCGTCGGCTCGGGCAGGGTGCCGGGAAGGTTCCGCACGAATCCCTTTGAGGTTGTTGCAATCGACTCAATGCGTGGAAGTCTCTCCTCGTCGTCCGCGGGCGAGACTCGAACGGCTTGCCCGGCACTTAGCTGCTGGTGCTGATGAAACCCATCCTCCACGGTCGATTCGACGGCGACTTCGACTTTTCCCTTGAAGACATTCGCTTCCGCAACCCCTTGTGGGTTAACCGACAGTCCGAACTCCGTCCCGAGGTCGACGAAGGTCGCCAAAGGCGTCGCCACCGCGAACCCCTCCGCGCCCTTCGGCACGTGAGCCACCAGCTTGCCCCCGCGCAGAAAACCCCGGGCGCCCGTGTTGACGTCCAAGGTGGCGGGTCCTTCCATGATGACTTTTGCGCCGCCGGTAAACGTGATCTCGGCCAGGCCTTCTCGCAGTTCCAAAAGCTGCCCTGTCGCCAAGTCGCTATTCAAGGATGCTTCTGGTTGGTTTTCACCCCAGACGCACCGATGAGTCCGCGTGATGCGAGCCGCAATCATCCGGGGAGCTTGCCGCGGAAGTTCATTCACCGTTTGAGTGAGATTGACCGGCGCCGGTTGCGAGCCCAGGTGAACCAACAACAGCGTCAGGATGATGCCGGGTATGCCGACCGTGAACAGCAGCGACAACACAAGCGGTCGGCCCAAGGCGTCCCCGCCCGCTCGGAAGATATCGCCCAAAAATCCAAGTACCGTGGAGCCGGGTTGCTGTCGGCATTTGTCCTCCAACTCGGAATTCACCCAACCGGCAAGAATGGACCCGGGCGGCTCGTCCTGCGCATGTTCGAGAAAAAGAATCCCCAACAGCGAGGTGTAGTCGCAATAGAAACGGCAAGCGTCTTCATTTCCACGGACCCGTTCGTCAAGCCGCGCCGCTTCCTCGTTGGTCAGCACGCCTTCGCACTGGCGATCAATGAGATTCTGCAATTCTTCTTGCCAGACGTCGAACATCAGGTCAGGTCCTCCGTGGCCAGCGTCGTTCGCACGCATTGGTAGAGCATCCGATGAACCCGGCTCAAAGCCTTATAAATGCCGCGCGTGCTGCGTCCCAACTCCTCGGCTACCACTTGCGCCGATCCACCCGGTCGATATCGGCGTCGAATAACGTCGCGGTCCTTCGAGGGCAGCTTCTCCAGGCAACGCACCAGCGCCCTGTGCCGGGCCTGCGCCATGTCCGGCGCCTCGCCAACCACCATGGCCGCCACGCGCTGGGTGAACTCGTCGCTGAACCGATGGCGATCGGAACTCTGACGTCTCACGAACTCCAAAACCTTGTAGTAGGCGATCTTGCAGGCCCATGCCTTGAAATTGGTCCCCGACTCGAATTCATCGAACTGCTTCCACATCAGCAAAGTGGTTTCCTGCAAAACGTCTTCCGCGTTCGATCGATTCGGAAGCAGCGAAAAGATGAACAAGAAGATGCGCTGCTGATAGCGCGTCAGAAGTTCGACAAATTCTTCATTCTTGCCCATTGCCGGATACCGATCGCCGCTAAAGACTGCCACGGAAGGTGGCAAAACCAGGAGAATACGAACATGGATTCCGAAGAGATCCCCACCACAGCAAGAATAGGTCTCCAAAGACATATGACGTAAATCCTCGGCCCGCGCACCACAAAATCGAAAGAATGGGCAAAACAGACCTATGTAGTTTCTGTTGCGGAAAGGGCCGGTCGGCGGGATTGTCGCCTTTCGCTCCGCGAAAGTAGCGTGGAATAGTCGCTGCTTTCGCGG
>JAFGAY010000192.1 GCA_016933425.1 Pirellulales bacterium | reverse complement strand
TTTTGAGTTGCAGATTTTGAGTTGCAGAAAAGGTGCTTTATGACAAATACCGAAACCGTTCGTTGTTCCCGATGCGGAAAAGACGTCACGTATCATTACCACCCCGTCAACCACGGCAAACAGCTTCTGCTGTCGGTCGTCACGCTTGGCCTGTGGCTGCCCGTGTGGCTTTGCCAGGCGTTCTGTCCGACCAAGCTGTGCGACCAGTGCAACGGCCCTATTTGGTAGCGGCCCATTCATGGAGGAACCTTTTTTGCCGTGGAAATGAGGTGATGCGATGACGTTCTGGACGTTTATGATTGGATTTGGCGTACTTTGGGCCATTGCCATTGCGGCGGAAATCACATGGTACTGGTGGCGGGACCGGATGGACCGCCGGAGTGAAACCGACGCGACCGCCAGAGCCTCGGCTGGCCCCGATTGACCAAACGCGAGGCGGTCCTCTACAGTGAAGGCATCGAACGGACAAGACTCGGTTGCCATGGAGGACCGATCATGCGAACCCTGGGTTCGATTTGCCGCCCCGCCGCCGCGCTGGCGGGGTTGGCTTTGCTGACATCCCTGTTGGTGGGGTGCCCCCGTCGACAGGCGGTCGACGAAAACGCCGCCGGCCGCCTCCCCTTGGAAGGCGTCAAGCTGCGGCTGCTAGTGGTCGACGATCCGGCGATGGCCGCCGCTATTGGCAAAGTCCGGGGTGAATGGCACAGCCAGACCGGCGCGACGCTCGAAGTGGCCCAGACGACCGAGGAAGAACTCCTCGCGGCCGAAAAGCCCGCGGCCGACGCGGCCATTTGTGCCTCGTACCTGCTGGGCGAACTGGCCCAAAGGCGCCGATTGGCCGAGATTCCCGCCGCGCTTCGGGCCGAAGGCCGCGAAGAATGGGCCGACATTTTCGAGTTGGCTCGGGCCCACGAGGTCGCTTGGGGATCGAAAACGCTGGCGGTGCCGTTTGGTTCGCCCGTGCTGGTCTGCTACTATCGGGCCGACATGCTGGCCGCCCTGGGCAAGTCGCCGCCGGAAACTTGGGCCGACTATCAGGAACTGGCCGCACAGTTGGCCGATCGGGACCGGCTTGGCCCCCTCGCCCCGCCGTCCGAGGCCGCCTGGTCAGGCACGATGGAACCACTCGGCCCCGGTTGGGGAGGCTTGGTGCTGCTGGCCAGGGCATCCTCGGGAGTGGAGCACCCGAGCAATTATTCGACGTGGTTCGACATCGAAACGATGGCCCCCCTGATCGACGGCCCGCCGGTGATTCGCGCGTTGGTCCAGTTAGTCGAGACGGCCAAACATGGCGCGTCCGATCAGCTCGAAGCCGACCCGGAAAAGGTCCGAGAGGCGTTTTGGCAGGGAAAATGCGGGATGGCGCTGACCTGGCCGACGGCGGCCGCTCCATCCGGCGTGGAGACGTCAACGACCGAAAGGCCGGCGGCCGGAGTGGCCGAGTTGCCCGGTTCGCGCGAGCATTTCGACGTCGACCACGGCCGCTGGGAGAAACGGGATCGGCGCGAGAATGCCCACGTGCCGCTGTTGGCCACGTCGGGGCGGATTGGGGTGGTGTTTTGCGATGCCCCCATGCCGGCGGCGGCCGAACTGCTCACATGGCTTTCGGCCCTGCAGAGCGATCCGCCGCCCGCCGCGCGAAGCCCCTGGACTACCTTGTTTCGCAAGTCGCAGATGGCCCGGCCGGCCGATTGGGTCGAACCGGCCATGAGTCCCGCGACAGCGGCCGACTACGCCCGACAGACCAAGGCTTCCTTTGAAAGTGAACGCTGGACGTTTGCCTTGCGGATCCCGGGCCGGCGACGTTACCTGGCGGCCCTGGACGAGGCTGTGGCCGCGGCCGTCCGCGGCGAAAAAGCCCCCGCGGCCGCGTTGGCCGAAGCGGCCGGAAAGTGGCGGGCCATCACCCGGGAACTCGGCCCCGAGCAACAGAGGGCCGCCTATCTGCGAAGCATCGAGCTGGAACCGTGAGGGGGGCGCGTAAGGACCATTCACCCCCCTTTGACAATCCGGTTGTGGCAACGATAAACTGAAGGTTTCGGGTATTTATTGACGATTCCCAGGACACAAACCGCTGGGGCGGTAGCTCAGTTGGGAGAGCGCTGCGTTCGCAATGCAGAGGTCGGGAGTTCGACCCTCCTCCGCTCCACTTGATTGCTCCGTCGACCACCCCCGGTCGGCGGAGTCTTTCTGTTAACGGACCGGTGTCCGACGATTTGCCGCTCTCGGAACGCACACCGGCGACGTGCCGACCTCCTCGCGGTCGCTTGCCGCGCGTAGGTCAGGCTGTGCCTGACGCCATGACCGAGTGGTCGTGGCGTCTGGATGTCAGGCACAGCCTGGTCTACCGAGCTTTCGACGGCGCGGAGACTCCGGACGTCGCCGTGCCCTTTGAGGACTCCATCGCCCAGGCCGGCCGTTGTTCCAAGTGGTTCCAGTTCGTGGAATTTAGAAGGTTCGAGGTGAGCAATGATCCGGCAGGAAACGCAGGCGTCGGGCAACGGGATTCTTCAAACGGCACTCCATAATTTCGAGCAGGCGGTCAACCGACTTCAATTGAGCGACGAGATCGCGGGCAAGATCCTCGGACCCAAGGAGCGGATCGAGTTGACTTTGAGCCCGATTTTACCCAACGGGCACGTGCTCAATCTCAAGGCATTCGTGGTCCGGCACAACGACGTGCTCGGTCCGGCCAAGGGCGGCATCCGCATGACACCCGACGTCACGCTGGACGACGTGACGGGCCTGGCCATGGAGATGACGTGGAAAACGTCGGTTATCGGCGTGCCGTTCGGCGGCGGCAAGTCGGGCATTCGCGTCGATCCAATGTCGCTCACGCCCGAGGGCAAGGAAGTCGTCATTCGCGCCTTCACCCGAGGCGCCCGGCGCCATCTGGGCCCCGAAATTTACGTCCCGGCGCCCGACATGGGCACGAACGAGCTCGACATGGCGCGGATCCGCGATTGTATTTCGTATTCCCAGGCCACTTCGATTACCGACGGGTGCTTTGTGACCGGCAAGCCGGTTATTCTCGGCGGCGTGGCCGGCCGGCGCGAGGCCACCGGCAAGGGCGTCGTCTACACGGTGTTGGCCTTGTGCCGTAAGCTGGGTATGAAAATCGAGGGACTTCGAGTCGCCGTGCAAGGATTCGGCAACGTCGGTTCGGTGGCCGCGTGTGAAATCGCCCGAAACGGCGCCAAAATCGTCGCCGTGAGCGACGTCACTGGCGCGCTGGGCGCGCCCGACGGTCTCGACCCCGCGGCTCTGGCCGCCCAGGTCCAACAGACCGGCAGCGTGGTCGGTTTTCCAGGCACCAAGGAGGTCGATCCGGCCCAGGTGCTCGAAGCCGATTGCGACGTGCTCATTCCCGCGGCAACCCAGTCGCAAATCACCGAGAAAAATGCCGACCGGATCGCCGCCCGAATCATCGCCGAAGGCGCCAACGCGCCGACGACGCCCGAGGCCGACGGAATCCTCAACCGCCGGGGCGTGCTGATCATTCCCGACATCCTGTGCAACGCGGGCGGCGTGTTCGTTTCCTACCTCGAATACACCCAGGAAACCCAGCGCGAACAAATGACCATCGAGGAAGTCGAAGGACGGCTTGCCACGCGAATGACCGACCGGTTCCGCGACGTTGACGAATTAACTGAAAAGAACGGACTGACCATGCGCGACGCCGCCATGAACCTGGCCGTGCAGCGAGTGGTCGACGGCGTGCTGGCCCGCGGATTGCTGCCGTAAAACTAAGGGATTAGAGATTTGGGGATTTAGGGGTTGTTGACGGCGAGCGGCTTCGGGAAGAATAAGCCCGTGGCGGCGCGAATGGTTTGGGGGTACCATGGCAAGATAGTGGGACGACGCGACGGAAGCCCGGAGGGCGCCGCGCTCGTCCCCAAATCCCCAATCTCAAATCCCCAATCCCCCATCTCCCATGCGCTGGCCGATTCGCATCCAGTTGCTTTTTTGGATTCTGTCGGTCGTGGTCTTCGGCATTGTGGCGACCACGCTGGCCAGCGCCTACCTGGCGGTCCAGACGGCCAGCCGCGCCCAGTTGGCCGACCTGCACCAAGCCCGCGACACCCTCTTGGCCCATGCCCATTATCCCATGAGCCGGCCCGTGCTCGAACAGCTTAGCGGGCTGTCGGGCGGGCAGTTCGTGCTGGTTGATCGGGAGCATAGGGTCGTATATGGCACGATCCGCTTGGAGCCGGCCGACGTGGCGGCGCTCGAATCGGTTCCACGCTCGTCGCCGTCCGACCTGTTCGCCGCCGAGGGCGTTGTCGAGCTGGGAGGCAATGAGTATTTCAGCGAGCAAGTGCCGGTGGCCGAGCGATCCCACGCGCCGAAATCGCAGCGGCTGTTCGTGCTCTATCCCAAACGGCGCTGGTGGAGCATTGCCCGAGCGGTCGCCGCACCCATCCTGATTGCCGGCGGCGTGACGACCCTGGCGGCCATGCTGGTCAGCGCGCTGGTGGCGGGCCGGTTCGTTCGGCCGATCCGTCTCCTGCGCAACCAAGCCGACCTGATCGCCGATGGACGGTTTCAGCCGGTCGACGTGCCGGGCCGCAATGACGAGATCGGCGACCTGACCCGGTCGATCAACCGGATGACGGAGCGATTGGGCCGCTACGAGGAGGAAGTCCGGCGCCACGAACGGCTGCGCGTGCTGGGCCAGTTGGGGGCGGGCATTGCCCATCAATTGCGCAACGCAGCCACCGGCGCGCGAATGGCCGTCGAACTCTATCAGCAGTCGCCGCCCGAATCGGCCGATGCACAGTCGCTGGAAATCGCGCTGCGACAACTGCGGCTCATGGAATCACATTTGCAACGGTTTTTGTCGCTGGGACGCGATGAACCGTCGGCGCACGACCGGGTCGTGCTCCAAGAGGTGATCGACGACGCGGCGTCGCTCGTTCGGCCCGGCTGCGACCATGCGGCGATTCGGCTCGCGTGCCGGACGCCCAACGAGCCGGTTTGCGTTCAGGGCGATCGGCACTGGCTGGGCCAGCTTTTGACCAACTTGGCGATAAACGCAATCGAAGCAGCCTCGCGCCGCGGTGAGACCGGCTCGGACGAATCGGCGGGCGCGGTGGTGATAGAGTTGGAACGCGACGCCGCCGGCCGGGCCGTCCTCCGCGTCGCCAACAACGGCCCAGCCCCCGACCCGACCCTCCGCGATCGAATCTTCGAACCATTCGTGACCGACAAGCCCGAGGGAACCGGACTGGGCCTGTATCTGGTCCGCCAGGTGGCCGAAGACCACGGCGGCACGGTCCGCTGGGAACGGCAAGAAGATACGACATGTTTCATCGTTGAATTGCCAACCGAGGATAACCGGGAGAATTCCACCACGAAAAACACAGCGACATAGACTGAATTGCGACCCGACCTACATGCAAAACACCTCCTTTTCGTGTTTTTCGCGTATTTCGTGGTAAAAAAAC
>JAFGAY010000191.1 GCA_016933425.1 Pirellulales bacterium | reverse complement strand
GGCGTTGGAAGCGTCGGAAGAGCACCGGCGCGAGAAACGCGGCCACCGCGATCGCGAAGCCGGCCCAGCCAACCGCCGGCGGCACTTGGCGAAACCACGCCAGGACGATGAGCAGATTGCCGCCCCACCAGCCGATCCAGACAATTTTGATCATGTCGATCTCGTGGATTTGGTCGTTCAAAAGGGGTGTGCAGACACACCCATTCCGTACCCTCCTGGAGCCTAATGGGGTGCCTTGCCATTGTCAACGGTGCAAGCAGTAGCTTGACAGGATTCACCCGGGAGTGGCCCTTGGGCCGTGGATTTTCCCAAAAAAACAGTCCCTCATCCCTTGACGAGCGGGGTAGTTAGACCGAACAATGAAGTGGGGAGATTCGAGTGTGTGATTCTCCACGATAATCGGGGCGACGCTGGCGTGTTTGCTCGATTTTCCCAATTGATCTCCGCGACAATTCCGGCCGGTGGACGCACAGCGGCCGTGGGTCGGCGCGGCGGATCCTCGCCTTTGGACCACGATGCTCGGCCCACCAACGTGCCCCGCCGTTTTGCGTCGCGTTGATCGCGCGGATGCAAATCACGATGAAAATCGATGGAACATCTTCCCGCGCGCCGGTGATGCGCCTCAACGAAAAATATCCGCGTAAAACCTAGATGCAGCCTACCAAACCGAGAACCCACGATCGAGTTCAAGCCGTCAGTCGGTTTGACCGTCTTCGCGAGATGTTTCGCGATCCTCGTTACACCTCCCATCTCGAAAAACCACTGGCCTTTTGGGCGTTGCCCAATGATCGGCGTCTCCCCTCGGCCTTTTTGAATCGGACGCTCAAGGATCTGTTGGACTCGTCCTATTCCGAGTTGGCCGCAACGCCCGGCGTGGGATCCAAGAAGATGCTTTCGCTGGTCGACCTGTTGGCACGCGCGGCCGACACCGATCCGGCCGATCTGGCGCCGGTTGCAATAATTCCTCGACGAGACGGCGACCACCGGGCGCCGGGCGCCGGCCGCGGTTCGCGGCGCGCCGCGGGGTTCAACCCAAACCAGGTCTCCGAGGTCGCCTGGGGAAAATGGCGCGCAAGCGTCGTCGCCTTGTCGCTCGAAAAAGAGCCGCTCGGGCGGCTTATCCCCAGTCTCCGCGAACTGCCCTGCGCCGGCTGGAACACGCCGCTGGGTCAATACACGGGCCGCACGCTGGCCGAAATCCGAAACATGAAGACCCACGGCCGGAAGCGGGTCCGAGCCATTCTCGAGGTTTTTCACAATCTCCACGAGATCGCCTCGCGCGTTGAAACGATGGACGAGTTGGCCGACGAGATGTGTTCCCGCCCTGTTCGTGCCGTTAGCCGCTGGACCCAGCAGACGCTGCACGGCGAGAGGGTTCCCTCGCGCGGCGACGTCCTCGACCGTTTTATTCGTCCGTTGCTCGAACAACTGGAAACGGATGCGCCGGCGCAAGCCGTTCGATTGGCCCGCTTCCGACTGGGAATCGACGGGCCCATTACCAGCGCGGGCGAAGCGGCCCGCCGGATGGGTCTTACCCGGGCGAGAGTCTACCAGTTGCTCAATATGATCAACGACATTCTGATCCTCCGTTGGCCGGGCGGACGTCGCCGGGTGCACGACCTGTGCGACCACCTGACGATTTTATCGGGCGATGAGGCGGCGTTGGCCAAGCTCGACCAATTCTTCGCGGCCGTCGAGTTGTTTTACCCTCGCCATCGCCGTTTGACCCTGGTCGCGACGCCGGGGAAAAGGGGTTTTGGGGGTTAGGAATTGGGGGATTTCGAGGTTGGACGCCGGGTTCTTTCGGCGGCCTTCCGCCACTTCCTCGTCGGGGGCGATTCTCGATAGGGGCTAATTCTGGTAGGCTGGCGGCTTGACGCGAGAGCCCGTTGTCCTCCCCAGTTTTATGGGCCGCTTCCTGACGGTCGCGGTTCGGTTTTTGGGCCTATTTTTGAGGAGTTTCGCCATGCCGACGTCTCCCATTCGCTATCTCGTTTTTGACATCGAGAGCGTGGCCGATCCCGCGTTGGTGGCAAGACTTCGTTACGCGGGCAAATCGATCGACCCCCACGAGGCCGTCCGGCGCTACCGCGATGAGTTGATGGAAAAATACGAGACCGATTTCATTCCGTACACCTACCAGATTCCCATCTCCGTGGCCGTGGCCAAGGTCACGGCCCGATTCGAGATGACCGACCTGGTCGTGCTCGACGCGCCCGCGTTCCGTCCGCACGTGATCGCCGAAAATTTCTGGCGCGGTTGGGAAAGCTATCGGCGACCGACGCTGGTGAGCTTCAATGGGCGGGGCTTCGACGTTCCGTTGTTGGAACTGGCCGCCTTTCGCTATGGTTTGCAAGTGCCCGGCTGGTTCCAGACGAGTACCAAGGCCTATGAGCAGCCGCGCAACCGCTACAACTCCCAGGCGCACATCGACCTGTGCGACATGTTGACTAATTATGGCGCGACGCGATTCACCGGCGGGCTGAATCTGGCGGCCAACCTGTTGGGCAAGCCGGGCAAAATGGACGTCCAAGGTCACATGGTCCAGGACCTCTACGACGAAGGCCGGCTAGCCGAGATCAATGATTACTGCCGCTGCGACGTCTTGGATACGTACTTCGTCTTCCTTCGCACTCGGGTCCTAGGCGGCGAACTCGCATTGAAAACCGAACAGGAGCTTATTGCCAAGACCAAGCAATGGATCGAACAGCAAAGCTCCACGGTCAAGGCCTATGCCGATTATCTTGAACATTGGGGCGATTGGCCCAACCCGTGGGAATCGGCCGGGTCTGGCGCGTCTTCCGCCGGGCCTGTGGAAAACCCGTAACACTTCAGCCGTCTGAAGTATTTGACGTGAAAATCGTTAGCCGTCGAGCCTGCTGGACGTTTGTCGTGAATTAACGTTTCAACGCCGCGCAGG
Source organism: Pirellulales bacterium (assembly GCA_016933425.1). Classification (GTDB taxonomy): domain Bacteria; phylum Planctomycetota; class Planctomycetia; order Pirellulales; family Thermoguttaceae; genus UBA11386. Next base: position 2,523 of record JAFGAY010000191.1, on the reverse strand, counting down.
CGCGGCGGCTAACTTCTTCCTTGCCGAATCACCTCAGACGGCTGAAATTTCGCCGATTTTTGGGTTTTCTTGCCTTTGGCCGTTGGTGGCCTATAATTTCAATGTCGGGGAGAAGTGCATGGTTGCCTCGCCAGCCTCGCTCCGACAGGGCCGCCGCACGAGGCGTCGGGTTGAACCCCGCGGCGGGTGCCCGCTGGAAGTCGATACCTGACAGACATCCAGCGGGTAATTTTATGCGCGGACCGTCTGAAGTGATGGGGCAAGAATAAAGTTAGCCACCACGCCCGTGCTGCGCACGCTCACTAGGTTTGGCCAAACGTCGAGCAGGCTCGACGGCGAACATGATTTCCGCCGATCGATCGGAATGTTGCGGGACGCCATGGTTGAGCGCCATGGCGGCGCGCCGCTTCCTGAAGGGCGCGCGATGGCCAAGGATACCCCGACCCGGTTCTAGCCGACGTTGATCTTTGAGATCTTGACGCTGGTGTAGAGTTGGCGGTGGCCGGTCTTTCGGCGTGAATTCTTGCGTCGGCGGAGTTTCTGGACGACGAGTTTGGGGCCTTTTTCGTCGCCGAGCACTTCGGCCGTAACGACGGCGCCGTCGAGCGTCGGCCCACCGAGCCGCAGACCGTCGTCGTCACGATAGGCCAACACCCGATCAAAGATAATTTCGTCGCCGGCCTCGGCATTGCGGTAGTCGATCCGCAACTGCTGGCCCTCTTCGACTTTCCACTGACGTCCGCCGTCGTCGATAATCGCGTACATGGTTGGAGATTGGGGATGGGGGGACTTGGGATTTGGGTGCTTGCACGTGCCTGCCGGATTGTGGCCGACATGTCGAATCGCTCAGTTTAACACACAAATGACACGTAGTTCAAGACCCACGCTTAATACCCGCCCCAAGAGGGTGTAGCAACGGGTTTGCAGCGTTGGCGTCGCGTATATAAGCTGTTGGCGGAGATTTTAGGGCATGTCGTCGTCGTAAGTTCAAGGAAGAACGCCAGATGGTAAGCAAAGACCCACGGAAACGGAAATGGGAGGAGATCCGGGAGATTGCGGAAGGCTGAGGAAAAATCATCGCAAAAAAATTAGTTTCCCGAGGGGCCTGGCAAGGACGTGACTTTGGTTGGCCAACATGGAGGAGTTGGCCATGGCCGCTTCACGGGCCCTCGCACGGGGGGCCGTGGAGGCGATGACCGATTCGCAAGGTAAGCGATTGGGCTCAGAAGCCCCTTGTCCGACCTGCGGCAATATAGGTTCCTTGAAGACTGTGTTACGTACCGTGGTGGTGCGAGGCGGCGAGGCGGAGCTTCATCACGAACCGGTGGGACATTGTCCGAAGTGCCGAAGGGATTTTTCCCCGCAGCGGCCGCTGCTGAAAGTGGACGGCCACGGGTATAGTCCAACCGTCGTTCATCGCATCTTGCATTTGGCGGCCGTGGACCCGTACCCTGACAGGGTCACTCGTCAAACAAGTGAGCCAGCGGGTCAAAGGCACCAAGAAGTTCTGGAAGGACGGCACTTCCGTTGAAGCCATCCTGCAAGTGCGAGCTGTTGTCATCTCCGATGACGGCCGCCTCCAGCAATGGATTCGCAGTCGCCCAATTTTCTCATTCTCACCAAGATGCTGCCTAGCTCCGTAAGTCACCGTCACCTAGAAAAACAACAGACATGTTCCTACGCCCCAAATCCCAACCATCCGAACCGCGACCGCGAGGGATCGGCTGTTTCGGCGAGCTTGGCCGCTCCCTAACGGTCGCGGTTCGGTTTGTGGGGGGTTGTTCTGCCCAGTTTGTCAATTTACCGCGTGTGAACAGGCCGCCGGCCGGGTAGTTTGCGGCGCGCCGGGCTGCTGTTGTCGGCCAGGATCCGTTGGGCCTTGGCCAGATCGTTTACCTTGATGACGACCACGCCGGCCCCTTTTACCTTGGCGTGGGCCCCGAGGGCACAATAGACGTAGTCGATATTCATGTGTTCGGCGGCCAGACGTTCACAGACCTTCGACAGCGCGCCGTTCTGCGAAGAGACGGGCGCCAATAGCACGTCGGTAACCTCGAAACGGATGTTCTGCTTTTCCAAGACCTCGGTAGCCGCCTCGAAGTTGTCGGGGACAATGCGCAACGTGCCGCGGTTTCCGTCGTTCATCACCGACAAGGCGTGGCAATGAATTTTTTCCTTCGTCAATTCCGCTAATACGTTGGCCAAACGTCCCGGTTTGTTCACCAGCGTCACCGAAAGTTGCTTGGCAATGTGCATCTCGCGCCTCCGTTTCCCTAGAGTGTCTGTGGTAGAGACCAATTCCTCGCACGCGCGCGGTCCGACAGGCAAAAGACGTTCAGGATAGGGCATGGCGGGAAAAGGGTGCCGGACGTGCCTCGATCGGCTCCGCCCTGCGTTCGCCGGCCACAAAAATCGATTGCCTGCATGTGACTTACACGGTGCGGCATCAAGATTAGCCGTCATCCCCCAGGTGGTGGAATGACCCACGGAATTCCTCCGCTATTGGGATCATAGCAACGTGCC
>JAFGAY010000190.1 GCA_016933425.1 Pirellulales bacterium | reverse complement strand
GGGACGAAACCACTTCGCAGTAGCCCCTCCTACCCAGCGATAAATCGCTGGGCTATTGTCAAACGACCCTCCGGGTCGAAAACCCTTTTTAAAAAACCTTGGTTATCCGACACATTGCGCAAGAAAATGTGGATAAAGACAAGGTTACACCCCGGCCTACTTTCTCTATCAAACGACAAAACTGGAGTCATATCATGAAGACGATTCACATCATGTTGGCCACTTCCCTATTCGTCCTGGCCGGTTGCGGCGGCGGCGAGCCTGAGCCGCTTCCGCCGGAGATGCAGCAAGCGGCCGTGCCCGCGCCGTTAAAAATCGAGACCACGACCCAGACGCAACCGCCGGCGGCCGCGCCGATCGCGAACCAATCGTCGACGACGCCGCCTGCGCCCGTCGCGTCGACGCCGGCCGAAACGCCACCCGCTCAACCGGCAACGCCGCCGCCCGGACCGGCGGCCGCGGTCTCGTCCGCCCATCGCCCGGGGGCCGACGACCAATGGGCCACCGAAGCCGACGCGAAGGCCGTTCGGCAAAAGGCGGGCGTCGGAATGGGCGCCCAGGGCCACGGCTACGGCAATGATCCGCTGACCTACCCCTTGGCGTCGTATTTTCGCGTGCGCGAACGGATCGGCGTTGATCAAATCAAGCACGCCATGGATCTTTACAAGGCCCTGAACGGCCATTTTCCCCGCACCCAAGATGAATTTCGCAAGGAAATCATCAAGGCCAACGCCATCCGGCTACCCGTGCTGCCCGACGGCGATAAATTCTTCTACGATCCCGATCAAGGCGAGCTCATGGTGATTCCCGCGCGGCAGTAGTCGCGGATGAGGTCTCGCGCGGAGACGCGGAGGAGTTGGGTGCCATGTTCACGCTTGCGTGGACATGCGAAGCACCTCAATAGGGCAAAGTTTCAGACACTGGTTGCAACCAATCCTGAAACAAGCGTCAATTTCGGTTCACTCTCCGTTTTTCGGCCGGGCCAACGGGCGGAATTGGAGCCGCGTTTGTTCGGCCGCCTTGGCCGCGTCGACGGCCTGGTTGTGGAGAACCTCTTGGGCGCGGACGGGCGGGCCATGCGGGATCACGCGCTCGTAAGTACCGTTGGACAACAACCGGTGCGATTTGACGTTGTCGGCAAAATACGTGTCGAGCATGTTCATCAACCGGCGGCGCAGCTTCGGCGAACCGACGGGAAAAAGAAGCTCGAGCCGCTTGCTCAAATTGCGCCGCATCCAGTCGGCGCTGCTTAAATAAATTTCCTCGTGGCCCGCGTTGCGAAAATAGAAAATCCGCGCGTGCTCGAGAAACCGGTCGACGATCGACGTCACCTTGATGTTGGACGAAAGCCCTTTGATCCCGGGCCGCAAGCAGCAGATGCCGCGAATGTTCAGCATCACCTTCACGCCCGCCTCGCTCGCCTCGTAGAGCGCCTCGCAGATTTCCGGATCTTCGAGCGAATTCATCTTGGCGATGATCAACCCCGGCTCGTCGGCGGTCGAAACCTTGGCCTCGCGCCGGATCAGCTCGACGAAGCGCCGCCGCAATCCCGTCGGCGCCACGGCCAGCTTGGCCCAGCCGACGACGTCGGAATAGCCCGTCAGCAGGTTGAAAAAATTGGCCACGTCGGTCGCCAGGTCGCGGTCGGCCGTCAATAAGCCGATGTCGCTGTAGAGCCGGGCCGTCCGGTCGTTGTAATTGCCGGTCGAAAGATGGACGTAACGCCGGATGCCGTAGGTCTCGCGGCGCACGATCAAAAGGGCCTTGGCGTGAGTCTTCAACCCGGCAATGCCGTAAACCACGTGGCAGCCCGCGTCCTCGAGCCGGCGTGCCCAGCCGACGTTGCGAGCCTCGTCGAAGCGGGCTTTCAGCTCGACCAGCACGGTAACTTCCTTGCCGCTTTTGCTGGCGCGTTCCAGCGCGCTGATTATCGGCGAATCGCCGCTGGTGCGGTAGAGCGTCTGCTTGATGCTCAAGACGTGCGGATCGGCCGCCGCTTGCTCCAACAACCGGACAATCGGCTCGAAACTCTCATAGGGGTGAACCAGCAGAACGTCGTCCTCGCGAACCGCCTCGAACAAATCGTCCTCGTCCATCAGCCCCTGGGGACGCTGGGGCGGCCAGTCGGCCTGCTTCAACTTGTCGAAACCCGGCCAGTTGGCGATTTGCCAAAGACCCGTCGCATCGAGCATCCCGTCTATTTCGTAGACGTCCTCGTCGCGAAGCCGCAGCCAATCGACCAGCCACTGGCGGAGCCGTGGGTCGGGCCGGGCGCTGATTTCCAGCCGGACCGGCGCGCGCCGCCGGCGGTCGCGCACCGCCTCGGCGACTGCGTCGAGCAGGTCGCCCGCGTCGTCGTCGACAATGGCCACGTCGGCGTCGCGCGTGATGCGAAACACGACCGTGGCCAAAACCTTGCGAGAAGGAAAAAAAGGTCCGAGGTGGGCCGCGATCAGCTCCTCGATCCGCACCAGCGCGACGCCCTCCTTGGCGTGCAAGTTGATAAACCGCGAAAAACAAGCCGGCACCGGCACGACGACGATCTTATCGTTTTCCTCGTGGCCGTTTTGCCGCGCCAGCAAGGCCGCCACGTGGAGTTGCAAACCCGGCAATAGCGGCTTCGGATCAAGGTCTTCCATCGCCAGCGGCGTGAGCACCGGGGCGATCTCGCGGGCGAAGTGGTTCTTGAGAAACTGCGACTGCTCGTCGACCAGCTCGGCCGGCTCCAGCACGAAGAGGCCGTGCTCTCGCAATTCGTCCAGCGCGTCGCGGATGCCGGCCGTTTGCTCGGCAACCATCCGATGAGCGCGCAGACCAAAGGCCTGCAACTGCTGGGCCGGGCTCATGCCGCTGGGATCGCGCCGGCGGACGCCCGCCGCGCGCTGCTGCATCAACCCGGCGACGCGGATCATGAACGCCTCGTCGAGATTCGAGCCGACGATGGCCAGGAATTTCAAACGTTCCAAAAGCGGCACGTCGGGCGAAAGCCCCTCGCGCAGCACGCGGTCGTTGAACTCGAGCCAGCTCAGTTCACGATTGACGAAATGTTCCGGTACGTTCTTGATCTTGTTTTTCTTGCCCATGGCTTCGCTTCACGGTTACATCGGATCCAGCCGGACCCGCAGCCCGTAGATTTCCTCGAAGAGGTTTCCCTTGGCGGTGATGGCGCGTTGTTCGAGAAACAAATCGCCGCCGCCGGCCACGTAAACGACCAACTCGTCGCCGCGGCGCTCCATTTTCATATCCTCGGCCCGCTGAACGCGCCCGCGGGCCAGGGCGTCGGCGACGCGCAACAGCGCCGCCAGCTTGTTGATGACGATTCGCATCGACCTCGGTAACACCATGTAGTCGGTGTGGATCGGTTTCGGCGTGCTCCGGCGGTGGTAGCGGGCCACGTGGGCGACAATCCGGCGCTCCTCGCGGCTGAGCCCAAAAACCTCCGAGTTGAGAATCAGGTAATAACTGTGTTTGTGGTGCGCCCGATTGCTGACGAAGCCGCCAACCTCGTGCAAAATCGCCGCGACGCGCAATAATATGCGGTTACGCGATTTGAGCCCATGATCGGCCTTCAACTCGTCGAACAGCCGCACCGCCAGATCGGCCACCAGCTCGGCGTGAGCAACGTCGACCTGGTATTTATGGGCCAACGACATGGCCGATTGAACAATGCTCTCCTGCAAAACAACGTCTTCCTGGCCCGTCGCGTCGCGGGCCATCTCCAACAAAAGCCCGTCGCGCATCGACACGTTCGAGACGATCATCGTTTCGGCGCGGGTCTTTCGCCAGAGGATTTGATAGATTTGCAAGGCCGGATTGAGGGTTTCGGCTTCGGCGAAGGAAATGCCGTATTGGGTTGACAGCTCCTCGGCCGTCATCCGTTCGCACCGCGCGACCAACTCGTCGAACGGTTTGCGGCGAATCACCACGGCGTCGGGCGAATCGCCCTGGCGGCCGATTTGCTTGGCGGCAAAACGCGCGTCGCCTCCGACGGCGACAAACCGATCGATGGTTTCCAACGAAAGATCGCGCTGCGGCGCAAGCATTTCCTTGGCAATCTGCTGCCGGTAAAGCTCGACCGATCGTTTGGGGGTTTCGTCGTTGGCCGAGAGCGTTTCCTGCAAACGGATCGACCCGAGGCGAAGGCTTTGCGATGCGGCAATTTCACCGTGACGCAGCACGGTCAACAGCGTGCTGCCGCCGCCCACGTCGGCCACTAACGCGTCGCCTTGCTGGGTGTCCAACAACTCGCCGAGCGCCTCGCACACGGCCGACACAATCAACCGACTTTCCTCCGACGTGTCGATGATCTCGACGTGAAGGCCCGTGGCCATGAAAATCCGATCCAACAACGTGTCGGCGTTGCTCGCTTCGCGGCCCGTGCTGGTCACCACCGCACGCACGCGGCGCGCGTCGAGCGACCGAAGGCGCTGGGCATAATCGCGCACAATCGCCACCGCGGCCCTCATGCTCCGCGAACCGAGCCGCCCCTGGCGAAACACGTCCTGGCCGAGACGCACCGCCCGCTGAAACCGCTCGAGAACCTCAATCCGACCGTCGAGCTCGACCTGCGCGATCACCATGCGGACGGAGTTCGAGCCGATGTCGATCGCAGCGATGGTTCGATCGGTGGGCGCGAGTGGTTCGACGCGGCTATCCGGTTTTACAGCAAACGTTTCTTCCATGAGTACACCTTGCTGGGGAATCGTTCGTTGGGGGCGAAGACGCGTCGCTGGATCGCTCAATTCCCCTTAAGGGCTCCGCGGCCCAAAACCGGCACAATTCGTCGAACACGTCGCGGCGGCGGCGGCGGCAGAATCGGCGCAAATGCTCCAAGCCGGCTTCCAGCGGCGCGAATGGCCCCGTTCCGCCATAGTGGTTGATCGTGCGCCGCCGCATGTCCTCCTCGAACGCATCGATCCGCATGTCCCACACGTCGTAGTCGTGGATCTCGCCCAAGAACGTTTGTAGTTGCTTGGCGGCGACGATCGACTCTTCCATTTCGCCGGGAAACACGGGAGCGACCATTTCGAGCGTGTAGCGGAGTCGCTTCGCGGCAATTCGCATGGCGTGATGCTCGGCCGCCGCGGTCGGATCGTCGAGGCCCACGGCGTGCTCGCGAAGTTCGCCCAGCCGCTCGGCCAGGCAACCCTCGGCTCGTTTAACCGCCAGCGAACTGCGAACGTCGATCCCCTTGGCCTTCGCCCGAAAACATATCTTCTGCGTCGTGCCGATGATTTCCTCCAAAACGCCGGCACGCCGGAGTCGCTGCGCCACACGCACAACCTTGGGCTGATAACGCGAGCGGTCGCGCTCGAGCCGACCCAATAACACGGCAATACCCCGAGCATGGGCGGGATCGGACGCCTGGGCAAGATGTTCGGCGAGAAACAGAATTTGTACGTCATGGTCCCGGGCCGGCCCGAGCCCCTTTGTGATGCGGCGGATTTCCTTGCGCCATCGCTTCATCAATCCGGCGGGAAAACAATCGGCAAACATTTCCAGCGCGGCTCGAAGACGACGCGACGCAACGCGTGCCTGGTGAACCGCTTCCACGTCCTCGGCCGCGCAGACCGGTTCGAGCTGCGATGCAAGACGCTTGGCGTGTTTGCGAAGAAAACGCGCTGCGAGCAAGCGATAGGTTTTATCCACGGCCTGACCCATGATGCACCGCCGGTAAGAGTTCAATTCACCTTGGCCGCAATCCGGCCCAATGGTCCGCCGAATCCGATGCGGCCCCTCGACAACACGAGGCATATCGCGGTTCCCGTTTCATATAGCGTTGATCGAGCGCGTCGCGTTTGGAGATTCCACCACCCGACAACGCCCGCCGATGCTTTTCCCTACTACCCATCATAAGGAACCTCGACCGTTCAATCCATGGGCCAAGTGTCCGGCAACGCCGCGGGCCCGGCCGACCGGGGCACAATCCATTCACCGAACGACGGCCGCCGCTCGGCAATCAGGGTGGGTTTTTCAGAGAAGCCGCCGGCGTCGGGCGGGGCCTCCCACTCGCATGGGACCCAGGCCGCAACGGCTATCGTCAAATATGCCTCGGGCCTGGTTGGACCGCCAAATCCAATCCTTGCCAAAGTCTAACATTCCCCATTTTCACGAATTGCCAATTGCCTTTTTTCGGCACGATTTCTTCAATGCACCCCAACTGCAATCCATAGGCTGAACACAGACGCACCCCCCTGCAAGGTGGGGCTCGCCGCAATCGTACCCCGGTGCTTCTGGCGGATTCACTACTTCGACAGGGCCGCCTCGATCGTGTCGGCCACGGTCCGCAGCGCTTTAATCCGGGCATGGAGCTTGCAGTTGGCCTCCAGGATGGTCCAAGGCGAATGCGTCGTGCTCGTCCGATCGAGCATGTCGACGATGGCCGTCTTGTACTCGGGCCACTTTTTTCGATTGCGCCAGTCCTCGTCCGAAATTTTCCACTGCTTGAAAGGCGTGTTCTGACGCGATTGGAACCGGCGCAATTGCTCTTCCTGATCAATGTGGAGCCAGAATTTGACCACCACCGTGCCGAAGTCGGTCAATTGACGCTCAAACTCATTTATTTCGTTGTAAGCCCGGCGCCACTCGTCATCGGTGCAGAATCCTTCGACCCGTTCGACCAGCACGCGGCCGTACCACGAACGGTCGAAAATGGCGATGTGGCCCGCCTTGGGCACTTCACGCCAGAATCGCCACAGGTAATGGCGTGCCTTCTCGACGGGCGTGGGCGGGCCGATGGGCACGACCTCGTAGCCCCGGGGATCGAGCCCTCGCGTGAGCCGCTTGATGTTGCCCCCCTTTCCGCCCGCGTCAACTCCCTCGTAGACGATCACCACTGGAATGCGTTCGATATAGAGCTGATGTTCGAGGCGGAATAAGCGATTGTGGAGTTTGGCCAGCCGCCGTTCATACTCGTCGCGTTCGAGCGACAAGCTCAGGTCCAAGCGGTCGAGGATCGTGCAACTGCCGGGGGTGCACGGCGGGGGTGAATCCATGGGTTTCGGTTCAATGCGGGGAGCAGCGGCGCGACGGTCGATCTCGCGCCGCACGGCCGCCAGCAAGGTTTGAAAAACCTTGGTTCGACGAAAACGCCCTTGGGTCGATTCGACGACCGTCCAGGGCGTGTCGGCCATGCTCGTTCGTTCGAGCATTTCCTCGACGGCCTCGGTCCACCGGTCGTAGCGCCGGTGGTTGTCCCATTGGCGTTTGCCCACCTTCCAGGCCGTGGCCGCCGTCTTTTCAAGCTTTTTGAAACGCCGGCGTTGTTCCTTCTTGCTGATGTGGAGCCAGAATTTGACGATGACCGTTCCCGCGTCGACCAACTGCCGCTCGAACTGGTCGATGTCCTCGTAGGCAGCCTTCCACTCGGCCGCCGACACGCGACCGTCAACCCGATCGGCCAGCACGTGGCGATACCACGAACGATCGAAAATGGCGAAATTGCCCTCGGCCGGAAGCGCATTCCAAAAGCGCCACATCCACGGTCGAAGTCGCTCGTTTTCCGTCGGCGCCAAGGTCGTGTGGACCTCGAAACCCCGGGGATCCAACGCTTGGGCCAGCCGGTTGATGATCGATCCCTTGCCGGCCGCGTCCCAACCCTCGAAAACCACCACCACCGGCACGCCGGCCTCGCGGGCCGCACGCTGGCACTCGCCCAATTCCTGCTCTAGCGATGGAAACACCTTGGCGTAGTCGGCCTTGGACAGCCGTTGTTCGAGATCGACCAATTCGAGCATGGCTCCGCTTCTCCCATAACACTGTTTGGTTCAAGGTTGGCCTCGATAGACCACGCCCCCGATGAGGTCCCGCAATTATAGCTTGGCGGACGTTGCGTCGAACATATGCAGAAACGCCCGGCGGGATAAACCGCTGGGCTTTTCAGATTTCTTGGAGACGTGGGAAAATGTTGGGGCATATCGAGGTAGTTCCAAGGGAAACGTCCATTCTCGGGAGGGGATCGGCAATTATGGTGGTCAAGATGGGCAAAGCATGGGCAAGATGGGCAAATTTTGTTTTTTTGCAAACCCATGTGGAGTGCCACAATTCGTTGCTGCACCCGGGGCATTGACACTTCATTGGAAAAAGCTAAACTCACAAAGAGGCCTGATACTAGCTACCAATTGGTAACATTAACCATTTAGCCGCCCGGTGGACAAAAAGCACGTTGAGGATCGACTGCGTCAGTTCGAGACCCTTTGCCGTGAGCGAGGGCTCCCGTTGACGATCCAACGTCGTGAAATCCTAAAGACGATCCTCCAGCGGGACGATCATCCGGCTGCCGAGGAGGTTTACGAGGCGGTCAAGGACCGGCTCCCGGGACTATCTCGGACGACCGTGTATCGCGTGCTTGAGGCACTGGTGGACCTGGGAGTGGTGCGCCGCTTGCATCACCCGGGCCCAAACGCCCGATTCGACGCTAAGATTTCCCGGCATCACCATCTCGTGTGTCGTTTGTGCCATCGCGTCATTGATCTGGAAAGCCCTGCCCTCGACAACCTGAAACTTCCGTCGATTGGTTCGCAGGGTTTCAAGGTCGAGGACTATTCGGTCCACATCGTTGGAATCTGCGGCGAGTGTGCGAAGAAAGAGGGATTAGGGATTAGGGATTAGGGATTAGTTACCGTAGGTCAGGCTGTGCCTGACAACAAGTTACCGTAGGTCAGGCTGTGCCTGACAACAAGCGTGTCAGGCACAGCCTGACCTACGGAAAATCATGAAATCGGGAAGTAATTCCTGCACACCCGTTTAGGAGAACCACACATGCACGAAAAGAGTATTGATTTGTTGAATCGGGCCGTGGCCGACGAGTTGACGGCCGTCCATCAATACATGTATTTCCACTTCCATTGCGACGACCAGGGCTACGATTTGCTAGCCGCGTTGTTCAAGACAACCGCGATCGAGGAGATGCTTCACATCGAGAGGCTTGCCGAGCGAATTTTATTCCTCAAGGGCGAGGTCGAAATGGTCGAGTCGGCCCGCGTTCAAAATATCCACGACGTCGACAAAATGCTCGAATTGGCCTCTTCACTTGAAGAAAACAGCGTTAAGACCTACAACCAATGGGCCAATGAGTGCGGCGCCCATGCCGACTCGGTTTCCAAGACGTTGTTCGAAAGCCTGGTGGCCGACGAAGAACGCCATTACGACCAGTTCGACACCGAACTGGACAACCTTCACAAATTCGGCGACCGGTACCTGGCGCTCCAGTCAATCGAACGGAGCAAGACCCGCGCCGCCGGCGCGCCCCCGGCGTAGTTTTCCATTTTCCAAAAATCCAAAAAACTCAACTCCCGAGGTTTCCCATGTGCGATTCTCCTAACGGCCACCACTCCACCTCCGACTGCTCCGAAACCGTCGCCACGACGCGGGTTCCGTTGATCGGCGAGCTGGCCCCCGCTTTCGAGGCCGTGACCACCCAAGGCCACATCCATTTCCCCCGCGATTTTGAAGGTCGCTGGGTCATTCTGTTCAGCCATCCAGCCGATTTCACGCCAGTGTGCACTACCGAGTTCATGGCGTTCGCCAATCTTCTGCCTCAGTTCGACGCGATCAACTGCCAACTGTTGGGTCTGTCGATCGACAGCAACTACAGCCACATCGCGTGGCTCCGCACGATCAAGGAGCGAATCAAGTACAAAGGCATGGAAAACGTTGAAGTCACGTTTCCCGTCATTGCCGACCTGAAAATGGACGTTGCCCGAAAGTACGGCATGGTCCAGCCTTGGGCCGACGATTCCCACGCCGTCCGCGCCGTGTTCATCATTGATCCCGACGCAAAGATTCGAGCCGTGTTGTATTATCCGATCAGCACGGGCCGCAATTTTCCCGAGATCCTTCGCATGTTGGTGGCCTTGCAAACGGCCGACAAGCTGGGCGTGGCGACGCCGGCCGACTGGCAGCCGGGCGACGACGTGATCGTGCCGGCTCCCGGTTCGTGCGGAACGGCCCAGGATCGGGTCGAAGGCAAGGAAGAGGGGATGACGTGTCTCGATTGGTTCCTGTGCTTGAAGAAAGCGCCCAAGAGTCAACTCAATCTGCCGCCGATGTGGAGATAGCAACGTAGGCCGGGTCGCGCGCGACCCGGCCCAAAGCATAACATTCAAACCGCGAAGACGCGAAGAGCGCGAAGGGACTGCCGGATTTGCATTGATGACTTGAAAGCCCATTTTGCGCTGGTTCGTTTTTTTTGGCCATCCTCTTTCATTTTTTACGGGAGGTGAAACCATGACGCAAGCAAAGTGGTTCCAAAACGTGCCTTGGCTGGCCGCGACGGTCGCGGTCGCGTTGGGCGCGGTGGTGTTGGCCGCCGGCCCGGCCGCCGACTCGCCCGACGACGTGGCCCGCGACGAACACGGCGCGGCGATGGTCGAGATTCAGGAGCAGGATCTCGACCGGCTCATGCCCGACGGTCTCTCGGAAAAGGTTCCTCCGGGCGTCGATCCGGTCGCGTGGAACGCGCTGATCCCCAAGGACAACGCCCTGACGCTCGAGCGGATTGCCCTGGGGCGAAAGCTCTTTTTTGATAAACGGCTTTCGGTCGACGGAACCGTGTCGTGCGCCACCTGCCACGACACGACCCGGGGACTGACCGACCAGCGGCCGACTTCCGAGGGCATCGGCAAGCAGTTGGGCAAGCGCAACGCCCCGACGGTGGCCAACGTGGCATTGTTGCACGTTCTGTTTCTCGACGGGCGCTCGCCGACGCT
>JAFGAY010000189.1 GCA_016933425.1 Pirellulales bacterium | reverse complement strand
GGGCGGTGTGAAATTTTGTGTTTCGTCTTGCCGAGAATTTCCGAAACGGCTATTCTCCCCGCCCACCTCGGGCAGCGGCCCGGTCTTAGCGGGTGTCCAAGTATATCTTTGGAGTTTTATCTGGGGGCAACTCGGTAAAATGGGCAATGTTTCGTCCACATTGTCGCAAGTAATACTTGGACAACCGCTTATGTCCCCTATCCCCACCTCAAACGCAACCTTTACCATGATCGACGCACGGTCCATTACCAACCTTCATGCCGAAACGGTTCGGCAGTGGCATGAGGAAGAAATTGATAATCCATACCACGGATTTTTGAACTTGGTCTGCCGGCAGCACCAACAAAACTTTCGGCGTTGGCACGAGGAGGACATCGCGCGGAGCCCCGACGCGAGCGATGCGGAGCTGGCCGAGGTCAAGCGGCGTATCAACCGGCTCAACCAGCGGCGCACCAACATGACCGAACAGCTCGACGACGCGCTGATCCAGCAGCTTCGGCAGTCGAACGTCGCGCCGCTGCCCGGCGCACGGCTCAACACTGAAACGCCCGGCGGCGCGATCGACCGTCTATCGATCCTGGCCCTGCGCATTTACCACATGCAAGAGCAGGCTGACCGCGAGGACGCCGGTCCCGAGCATCGCCGGGAAGCCGAGGCCAAGCTCGACGTTCTGATCGAGCAGCGCGAGGACCTGACCGTCGCATTGAGTGAACTGTTGACCGACATCTTCGCCGGCCGCAAGCAAATGAAGGTTTACCGCCAGATGAAGATGTGCGACGATCCGGCGTTCAATCCGTATCTTTACACGGGCAAAAACCGGTCGGCGGCGTAGCTGGAGTCATTCACCGGTTCAGCCGGATGCCCAGGCCGTTTTCCTCGGGAAAGACGACCCTCCCCCGATCTATCGTGACGCCCGAGGCCGTATCGCGCGCCAGGAGCAGGGCGCCGTCCATGTCGACGTAGTCGAGCGAGGGTAGCAACGGCGCGATGGCCGAAATGCCGACGGTGGATTCAATCAAGCAACCGACCATTTTCTTGAGCCCCAATTCGCCGGCCCGGGCGAGCATGCGCCGCGCGGGAGTCAGGCCGCCGCACTTGCAGAGTTTGACGTTGACTCCGTGAAAATAACCGAGGCACGCATCGACGTCGGACGAAATCCGGCAGCTTTCGTCGGCCACCACGGGCAGCACCGACTCGCGATAGACGCGGCGCATTCCCTCCCAGTCGTCCGGAGGCAACGGCTGCTCGATGAACTCGACACCCAGGTCGCGCAGCGGTTCCGAATAGCGGATGGTCTGCTCGGCCGTCCAGCCGCAGTTGGCGTCGACGCGAAAGACCGCGTCGGTGTGGCGGCGCAGCTCGCGGACTATTTCCAAGTCGCGGGGCGTGCCCAACTTGATTTTGAAAAGAGGCCAACCATCGAATTCGAGTAATTTGGCAACCATAACGTCAATTTCATCGATGCCGATGCTGTAGTCGGTCAACGGACACGCGTCGAGCGAAAGCCCCCAAAGTCGCCAGACGGGCTGGCCTTCGAGTTTGCCCCACAAGTCGTGCGCGGCGCAGTCCAACGCGCATTGGACAAACGGCACGTCGCATAGCGACAAACACATTTGCTCCCAAAACTGGACCGGATCGCCCAACACAGCGGCCTCGATCCGGCCCCGTGCCTGCTCGAGCCTGGCTCTCATGTCGGCGATCGTATAACCGTAATAGTCGCACTCCATCGCTTCGCCATAGCCGGATCGGCCGTCCTGGCGAAGCTCGACGATCATGGTTTTCGAGACATGGGTAACGCCGCGGGCAATGCCGAACGGATGAACCAACGGCAACTCGAAATCGTGAATCAGCAGGTCCATGATTTCCGGTCCGTTTGTTGAAGGTTTCAACGCGAAGATGCCAAGACGCCGAGGCCGACGCGTTTTTTGTTTTATATACCCAAATCCCTCTTCAACTTCATGGTTGCCTGGACCAGTTTTTCAGGGCCGTGCCGGATCACGTCGCAGGCGGGCAGATCGAGCAGGGCTTCGAGCCGGCGGCACTCGGCCGCCACGTCTTCGTCGGAATGCCCTCGGCCGTTGACGGCCACGCCGATGGACCGGCACGGATGGACCAGGTTGGCCGCGGTTTCGGCGAGCGGGCGGAGTTGGTCCAGGGGAATCGCGGGAAGGCCCGATCCTTCGTCCAGCAGCGTGCGGCCCATCTGGCAAACGAGAATAATTCCCTGGGGCTGGCTGCCGTGAAGCAGGCTCAGGGTTACGCCGCTATAGCGAAAGTCGTTGAGCGCGCCTTGGCCCTCGATCACGAGCACGTTGTAGCGCTGGTTGGCGCGGACGAGATTTTCGGCCGCGCCGGCGACGAAATCGGCGATGACCCGATCCACCGCGCAGCCGTCGCCCTCGACGAGCATGCCGGTCTGGCCGGTTGCGACGAACTTGGCGTCGACGCCCGCCCGCTTGAGCCCTTCGGCCAGTTCGACGCTGGCGACCATCTTGCCGCAACTGGGCGCGTTGGCCATGGTCAAAATCCGCAGGCACCCGGGCCGAATGTCCTCGCGCGTGGCCACGTCGTGCTCGTCGTTGGCCCGCAGGTCGATCAGCCGCGCGCCGCGCCGCCGGGCAGCCTCGACAAACTGGAGATCGTCGGTCAGAAAATCGTGCAGGCCCGACACAACGTCGAGTCCTCGCTCAAGGGCGTCGAGAATGAGGGGCCGCCAGGCAGTCGGCATTCGGCCGCCGGCCGGCGCGGTGCCCAGCAACAGCGTGTCGGCGTCTTCCACCGCGTCGAGCGAATCGACGATGGGAACGTCGGCGTCGACGCCCAGCGCCGTTTGGGCCGATTGGCCGGCAAGTTGCCTATCGAACACGGCCAGCACCTGGTCGGGCCGATAACGAATCATGCAGATGGCCGTTTTGGCCCAGCGCGGCGACGTGAAGCCTTCGGTCAGAATGATCATCCGCCGTGCCATGCGCCGACCCTTTGCGTTAACGGCCTGTCATGCAGACCAGCGTAACGTCGCGGGCCGCCCCCGTCAAGCAAGGGGCATCTCGGCGGGCGTCAGTTCCTCGAAGGCCGACTGAACCACGCCGGCGTCGATTTGGCGCAAGTCTTGGCCTGCTCCGGCGATCAGCGCGAGATCGGCCAGCCGGTTCACCCGGCGAGGCACGCCGTCGGTGAGCTGCTGGAGCCGGGCGACCGCCCCTTTGTCGAACACGGCCGACGTGCTTCCGGCGCGCGCAAGCGACGCCTTGACGTATTGCTCCGTTTCGGATTGATCCCATGGTTCGACGTCAACACGCAATTCGGCCAACTCGAGAAGGTCGTCGTTCCATCGGGCGATCCGCGACGGGCGACCGACGAGAATCACCGTCAGCCGCGATTGAGGCGCCGTGGCGAGCCGAACCAGTCGAAGAACTCGGGCGAGCACTTCGTCGTCGGCCTGATCGGCATCGTCCAGCAAGAGAGCCGTATCGCGATGCTCGTAGCTGTGTGTGGCCAGACGATCGGCGAGCATCTGCCAGAGCACGGCGGTCGTGGCCGAGGGCGAGGGATCACAGCCCAGGGCCGACGCAAGCTGATGTAGCATTTCCTCGGGCTCCATGCCCAGCAGGCTGATTTGGGCCACCGCCCGGCCGGCGCGGCGAAGCTGGCCGGCGAAAACCTCGAGCACCAACGACTTGCCGCTGCCGGCCTCGCCCACCAGGAGTCCCAGGCAACGATGCTGCTCGATGAGGAAATGGAGCCGCGCCAACGCCTCTTCGTGAGTGGCGCTCGGATAGAAGGTGCCCGGGTCGAGTCGGGACTCGAACGGTGTGTTTCGCAAACCCCAATGCGACTGGTACATGGCCGCGTTCCCTCCCGGTCGAGTTAGCCTCGAACAATGTCCATTCCCCCACATCTTCCTATTCGGTAAAATCGGAACGTGAACTTGATTCAGAGCCTGAAGAGGGGGGGAAACCACGAAAAACACGAAAAAGGCGAAAAAAGTAACACCTCAGCCGTCTGGGGACTGTACGGAATTTTGTGTGAAGTTTCCGTAGGTCAGGCTGTGCCTGACATGCTTGTTGTCAGTTTCCGTAGGTCAGGCTGTGCCTGACATGCTTGTTGTCAGTTTCC
>JAFGAY010000188.1 GCA_016933425.1 Pirellulales bacterium | reverse complement strand
TTCACCACGAAAATACGAAACGGCGAAAACACGAAACCTCTGTGCTCGTGCTGTACTGTCGCCGCTTTCGATCTTTCGTACTTTCGTTTTTTCGTGATGAAAAATGGCATAACGTAGCGCTGTAGTACTAGGTGATCAGAGAAAGATTGTGTTTTATTTCGTTCAGATTTTTCAGACACGGCGTTGCTTATGCTTTACAAAGTAACTGGCGCAGACGTGAACACCGCCGAAGACCGCGTTGTCACCATATCGGCTGAATCAAAAGAGGACGCTATTGCCCGGGCACGAAGAGTTGGCATCCTCGCATCAAATGTGACACAAGACATCGGATTGCTTGAAGTGCCCATCATGCTTTTTCGGTTTACCGTTCGCGTTCTTGTTATCCTAGCAGGCCTGACCGGAGTATGGGTGGCTGCCACCGTTCACCATAAAAACATCGAGCTAATTGGTGGCGGCTGCTTGTTCCTGTTATCAATCATCGCTTGGCGATCCTTGCCGCCGATTTTCCAGGTCGAGATAAAAGAGCAACCACAAAAAAAGTAACCCTTCAGCCAAATATCCACAACCGGTTTCGGCTGGCCCGGGCAACTACCTTACCATGGCCACATTGCCGGGCGTGTCGCTCTCGATGGTTATCTTGAGCTTTCCTTCAAGCTGGCGCAGCACGATCCATTCGCCTTGAACGTCGTCGTGGTTTTGGCCGTTGACGACGACGCGTTTTATTTGGCGGCCATTTGGCAAGCGAATCTTCAGGTAAACGGGCGTTTTGGCGATGCGTTCGGGGAGGACCAGTTCCACGTCGAGGAAACCATCGGCAAGCCGGGAATGCGTTTTCAGCGACAGAGGGCCATGCCAGGTGGGAGCGCCGCGGATGTGGATTTTCTTGCCGTGCTCGAACCATCGACGCGGCGCGCCTTGCAGAAGACACAGCCGGTCGGGCCGCTCTTCGATCAGCATTGTCCGGTAGAGGTTGAGCAAACTCGAAATCGAGTGGATGTGCGGCTGGGTATTGTCGCCCCACTCCGTCGTTGTAAACGTTTGATGGGAAATTGCCGCGGTGGTGAGCGAATAGAGAATCCGCAGAAAGTCCTCCACTCGTTCGCGCTCCAGCAGCGTCGCGGCCAAGTCCTGGGAATAGAAGCACGTGCCGCCCATCAAATTGCCCCGGCAGTCGCCTCCGGCAACGACGTGCTCGAGGCTGCCTCGATGCGCCTTGTCGATGGTCCAGCGAATGATGTGGTCGACGCGCTCGTCCTCGGCCGATATCAATCCGCCGGTGACCAGATTGATCGGGCCGCAAACGTCGTAAAAATATCGATTCCTGAAGTCCGGCCGATGCAAAATCCAAGGGACGTACCACGGATCGCTCGACCGATCGGTCTGCCGATCGACGACGGCAAGAATGTCGCGGCGATAGGCCTCGGCCTCGCGCAGCAAACGGGGTCCCTCGGGGTGGCCCCAATCGGCAAGCAAACGGGCCGTCTCGTGAAGGCCCAGGTGGCTAATAGCGTCCGAATAGGTGAAGTAACCGTCGGTATCGCCCTTCAAGTCGCACACGTATCGGCCATAAATCAGACCAGCGCAAGGATTATCTTTATCCTCTTTTGAGAAATTTCGCTCTCGGATGATCCACTCGCACCCGTCGAGGATTTGCCGCTTGTGCTTCTCCAGCCAGTCGCGATCGTTGTGCATTCGCGCATGCTGGCACATGGTCCACAAGGCCCAGCCGGTTCCGCTGGTCCAGGACGCCAGTTTGCGATTGGAAACCGCGCCCCCATCCGTGTTGGTGTAGTCGGAGAAACATCCTTCGAGGGTGCGCGTGCCGGTGGGTTTGTTCATTCCCTGGCGGCTGAGGATCGTATCGAGCAGCCGACCGGCGGTTGCGTGGTCGCCCATCGTATTCAAGGCGTTTATCCACTTGGCACAGCTATCGTCCCACTGGCAGCGATAGATTACCGAATCGAAAACGACGTACTTTGAATCCCAACGCCGGGTGAGAAAATACCCATCCAGCACGGCTTTGGAGCAAATGTCGTCGAGAATTCGGTCGGGCGTTTCAAACGGGAATGCGTTTTCGAGGCGGCGGGCGTGTTGTTGGGCGACGGCCCGCAATTCCGACTCAAAAGATTTGCCGGTCAGCTCTTCCGCCGCGACGTTGGGTCCTTCGGCCTTTACCTTCCAGAAGACCGTGTCTTGGGGTTCAAACACCCGATTGAAGATGACGCGAGTGGTTTGTCCCCCGGCGATTTTTCCCCGAATAACCAGCGCATTGAATGCGCCGCCGCGTCGGCGAATCAGATCCAAGGGATCCTTGGCGTCGAAATCAGCGCTGGGGGGAAAGACGTCGAAATACTCCGCCGTGAATCCCTCGGGCAGCACGGCGCTGACGATCGGGCTGTCGCCCGAGAATAGAACGCCCTCGCGGAACCGCAATTTCAACCGAGGGTTGTCCTCGGCGCCGGTGAGGAAGGCAAGCAGGGTGATTTCCGTGTCTTGCTGGGCGCGGTTGATGACGTCTAGCCCCACCCAGGCCAGCGTCCGCTCGCGTCCGGTAACGATTTCCGAGTTGCGCAACGGCTGGGCAAAGCTGGTTTGACGCATCAGAAACGGACCGTCTTGCCAAGACGAGATGACGATCGGCAGACGATCGTCCATCAGCGATTGTCGTACCGGATTGCCTTGGCCCATCGGAACGATTCGGCCGTCTCGAAACAAGGCAAAGACCAGGGCGTTGGGCATCATGTCGAGAGCGACGCCCGGCAGCGGCTTGACCCCCTGGCCCGTATGGTATCCCTCGACGTGGGCGCACGAATAGATCTGCCCGTTGGCCGACACGGCCACGTCCGCCGGATCGCCCGCCGGTCCGATGGGAGTGAACTTGCCATGGTCCTTGAACTGTGCCGCGTACCAAGAGTAGCTCGCCTCGCTCCCTGCCGGAGACGCGGCTATGGCTGGAGGATCGACCTCTTTCCCGTAGGCGTGCGAGCTGTTCCTCGGAAAAACAACCATGAGCACGACAGCCGCCAAAAGAAGGCGAAGACCTACTTTGTTCATCGTGGATGCTCCAGGGAGTGGCTCAGCGCGAAACGGGGACGGTAATGGGCGGGTGGGAAACGCCGGGGGGGATGATCGACGCCCGCGATTCCATCATACCGGCTCGACCGCCGCAAAGCAACAAACGGGCTCGCGTTCCCGGATCGGGCGGCCCTGGTCGACCGCCGGGCCCCGGGCGATTCGTCCGAAAAGGATCACCGTCGCTCTTCAAGATAGACCATTTGCGACGACTCCCGGGCCGGCACGTGAATGGCCAAGCCGTCATGCATGAGCGATTGTCCCGTGGCGACGGTTTCGGGAACGTCGTAATCCTCGAAACGCAGTGCATACTGGGCGTCCGGTTTCAAGCCGTCGAGGCTGAAGACTTTTTGCGCGGACGGCGATTTGGCTCGAAACGCCAGAACCATCCCCTTGCCTTCTTTCGGATCGTGATATTGAAAGGCGTCCCATCCGTCGGCGGTCGGCCGAGGCGAGATGTGGTAGAGATTGCCTTCGCGGATTAAGGGGCGCAAGTGTTGTTTGTAGATTTCGATTTGCCGCCGGGCGGCTTCCCGCTGCTCGGAATTCCATCGCGTGGTGTCGATCATCAGCGCGCACCAACCCAGCATCCCGCTCCGCAGCATATAGACAAAAGTATCGATGGTGTCCACGGACCGCTCGTCGGCAACATAGACTTCAAGCGATCGCGGCGGGAGTGGAAAACTGGCGTCGTAAAACGCCTTCCGGTTGGACAGGGGGTCATAGGAATCGACGACGTTCACAAAATGGCACCGCCGCGCGATGCCGAAATCGACCGTGCAGCCACCGCTGACGCAGTTTTCGAACAACAGGTCTGGAAATTCACGGCGCAGCGCATCGTAGACTTCGTAATAGCCCTCGGCGGCTCTCCGCCCGGCATCGACCCGGGAAGACGTGTGATCATGATCGGCGCTCGAGCATTCCGAAATGATCACCGTCTGGTCGTGCTCGAGCATATCCAGATTGTCCCGACGGATGATTTTCCGCAACTGTTTGAGGCACCATTGCCGGGCCGCGGGCGAGCCGAGACAGCAAGGAACCCCTCGCCACTTGGGCTTGGGTTTTTTCGACGCCAGCGCTTGCGGGGGGAACCAGCCGCGCATCTTCGGTTCGACGATGCTCAGGACGTCCGGTCCTCCGCCGGCGACCTCGCCGCCTTGCGTCCAAGCGACCCAGAGGCCGAACTTCAAGCCTTTTTCGTGGGCGTAGTCCGATAGGGGGCGCAGTCCTTGGGGGAATTTCTTGGGGTCTGGCCGCCAATCGCCGACGGCTCGAAACCAGCCCGCGTCGATGTGGAATATCTCGAAGCCCATGGCCGCGGCATCGTCGATCATTTTTCGGCATATTTCATCGTCGATATCATACTTACGCCCCCAAGTGTTGTAATTCACCAGCGGCAAGCGGTCGTCGCTCGACGGGGGAAGGCACCATCGCTCGGTCCAGCGGTGAAGCCGGTTGCAGCCGTCGTCGATGCTTCCTTGGAAACAGCCCGCGAGCACCGGCGGAAACGTCATGGAGCCTCCGCTTCGCACGACGGTGGTGAAAGGCGACACCTTTTCGTCGAAGCCGAGCGTCACGCGGAGCGACCCATCGAGTGTTTTTTCTAGCTGCTGGGCGACGTGCGCGCTAGAGGCAATCCCGGTGTACCAGCCGTGACGATGGGCGCGGTCATGCACGCACTGCCAGGGGATGGCCTCGCCGCTATTGTTTTTTTTCGCTTGAGGTGATGATACGCCGCGATGGCGGAAGCCGGCGCCGATCGGAGCGACATGCGTGCCCACCTTGGGCGGCTTGCCGGCGCCCTTTTCGACCCATTGATGAACCAGATCCGCGTCGGGGGCGGCCTGCAACCTCCACGACAAGCTGGGCATGGCGCCGAGCGTGACGTCGTCCGGCGAGTTGTTGACCACGGAGATCGTTTGTTCGATCGGTCCTGGCCCAGGGTACGCCTTCCAAACGATGCGCATCTCCATGCGCGCCGAGGCGGCCATAAATCGGGCCGTCACCGTCTCGCCCGCGGCGTCGCGATCTCGCTCGACGCCCGCCAATCGCCACTGGATCGGTTGCCGCCGGCCGTCGACGACCCTCGGCAACGCCGGCTCGAAGTACTCAATGCCGCGAATCCAGTTCCACGACGAATCGGCCGGGCCGAATTGAACGCAGCCGATTCGCTCGCCCGAATGACGAACCACAAAAAGGGTGTCCTCGGTCGTCAGGCGGAAGTCTTCCTCGGCTTGCAAGGCTCCCGTGAAAACGAAAACCAGCACGACCGTCGCGGCTCGCATCCAAGTAGTGGTCATGCTATAAATCCTCTCGTGCCAATCAGTATTGGAGGCAACGTCATGAATGTCAACAGGGCCTCTTCCCTGTTCCGATTCCATGGATTCGACGGCGCAAAGCGATCATGGCCGTGGCAATGCCCACCATGACCGGGAGCGAAGGTTCGGGCGCGGTTCCTTCGGTTGTGCCCCGGGGTAGCCAATGGGCCGCCAAGAGCGCGGCGTCGGCCGCGTTGACCACGTGGTCGTCGTTGAAATCGCCCATGTCCCACGAGACGTTTGCCGCTCCCCAATTCTCGGCGAGAATGGCCGCGTCGTCCTCGTCCACGTAACCGTTGCCATCGGCGTCGCCGGGCAGGACGCTCAGGTACTCCGACTCAAAACGGCTCAAGTCGGAACTATCAACAAAGCCGTCGCCAGTTACGTCGCCATTGACATAGGGATCGACTTGCATGGACCAGTGCGATATCAAAATATCACGATCATAACCGTTCACGGTTCCATCAAGATTGAAATCTCCAAACAGCTCAAAGTCGCCGGCGCGCGCATCAAGCTGGACCAAGACGTCCATCAATAGGCCGACGCCGTCCACGGCCTCGTAGTAAGGCTTGTTCGCATGTCCGCGAAAGAGCCCTTCATACCAAAGGTTTGAAACTGCTTCTTTGGCGACATCGCGCGCGGAAAACAAATAATGATCCTCATTGGTCGCGTCGTACATGGTTAAAAAGAATTCCGCTACTCGACCGTATTGCCCGGCGTACGCACCGTATTGTGCCCATTCGTCGCTATAGGGTCCGTAGAAAGCCACGTCCAAAGTCTCGGCCGCGGGCAAGTTGTCGCGAATCAATTTGGCCCAACGATCGGCCGTGGTCCGATAGTCGTTCAAGCCTGTTTCTGCGTATCTTTTCGCAAAAGAAAGAGCGGTTTCCGTGGTATATTCATAAGCCAGCAAGTCGGGTTGCCAGAGATCAACAAGCCCGCGCGCTTCATAAGCGGCATAATCGTCCGGATTCGTGAGCCGAGGGCCTGGAATGGGAGTGCCGTTAAGCGCCAAGGAGCCCCAATACGATCCCGACGAAGAATCGTATGCCCGATCAGCCCAGGAATCAATCAAAGTGGTGGCCTGGGACTGGAAGAGCGCGTCGCCCGTCAACTCATACGCACGATAGAGCGCGGGCGCATAAATTCCCGGCGTGGTGGTGGAAGCTCGAACTCCATCGAACCGACCATCGGCATTTCTCGGCTCGTCCGGCATGAGATTCGTCGAGGAGTTGCGCCGATTCCAATTATAATTCGCGAGGAGCTTAGCGCGAGCGAGCCACACTGGGTTGTTTGTTTTTGAGTACATGAATCCGAAGGCTTCGATGAATGCGCCCGAGGAAAGCAAAAATGCCTTGCCGGATTTGTTGTCGTCGTGGCGGTTGATTTCGCCAGTGGTTTTATTGACGACGTGCCGCTGCCATATTTGTTCAATTTCCATGGTAACCGCGGTCGGATTGATGGAATACATGCGATCCCAAAGCGGGGAAATGGTTGCGTGGATTTCGTGATGATCACCATAATCATATACTTTTGATTCCGTGCGCACGTCGATGTATTGATGCCATCCCCAAATGAACATGGAGTTTGGACCTATGAAGTGGGTCATGGCATACTGCATGTTGTTATCCGCGAAGGTCGCGTATTTTGTATCGCCAGTTGCCGCTGACACGTTATACATTGCACGAAACACTTCTTGATTATGGAGGAAGTTAGTTCCACCGGGAGAACGCCGCACTCGCCGTTCGACGTGATAGAGCTCGTCCGAACTGACCATTGAATCGCGAACATTGCTTTTCGTGCGGACATCCAAATTCGAGACCAGCACGTCATTACTGTAAATGGACCCATACCTATCCGTTCCATAAATCATTAGGTTGTCAAGGGATTCAATCGCATAACTCAGGTAAGACCGCGATTCCACCTGAGCCCGCGTTATGCCGCTATCAAGCGGTTGCGCGGAGGAGGATTCCGGAAACCCCATCGTGCAGAGAAGAGCAAACCCAAGTCGCCACGCTGCTCGCGGGACCCGCCTCACCGATGCATTCACCCAAAAGAAAGATGGAAATGTGCACATACTCTGTTCCTTGTGTTATCTGATAATGGTGATCGTCGATACCTCTGGACAACCATCCGGGGATGTAGCCGGGGCAACCTTGCGAGGCTACTCCTTAACGATCTTGCCCTGTGCCTGCGTGCTCAGTTCGATTCGGATATTGTGGGTGTCTTCCTGGACATCGAACACAAGGCCGGACTGATCCGGGTTGCCATAGTGTTGGGGGATGAGCCACTCGGCACCGGCCAGGGTTTCGCCGGGGGAGGGCGGAACCTCGCGAGTGGAAACGACCGCGACGCGGTGCCTGCCCACGGATGCTCCAGGGCGTCCATCGGTGGCCAGTGTGAAGCGGCCTTGCTCGTCGATGGTCCCATTGGCCCCCTGGCCTCGCTCGGCGACGAAGAGGACTCTCCCTTGGGAGAGCGGCTTGCCGTCGAGCGCGACCACGCCCGAGACCGCGGCCAATGGCGGTCCCCCGCGGCCGCAGCCGCCGACGAGCAAGGCCAGGATTCCCAGGGCCGCCAGCATCGTGGCTGGCCGGTCGATTCGATTGGTCATGTTGTTTTTCCCACGGTTCGTGAGTTCAAGATTACTTGGCCGGCGCATATTCCCCGACCCGGCCGCATCGTTGCAAGACGTTTTAGCGGCGCGGAATTATCCATCGGACCTTCCGCGTTCACACCGCGTCCGGGCCGCGAACCCGGGCTACAACTCCACGTCGCCCGGTATGGTTTCTCCCTGGCCGTAGCTTGCCAGCGACTTGAGCACGTCGAGCGGAATCCCTTCGGAGAAGAAGTAGACGCTGCCGTCGGCGCGGACGAAGGGGCAAATGCCGGGATGGAAGCTGCCAAAACTCACGTCGTTGGCGTCATTCCCGTCACGTAGGAAGGCGTACGAGCGGAAGGGATAGACGATGTTCTTCATCAATATGGTGTGCTGATGGGCTGGGCTGAATCCGCCCAGCCATGGATGCATTGTCGTGTCGTCCCACGATAGCTCGCCGATCGCAATGGTGTTGCTCAGCCCATCGGTGACGTCGGCTTCGCGGACGAGGTCGCCGACCTGGACCAAGCCGGACAACGCCCGCTGGCCGTGGCCGGTCGTTCCGCCCACCGGATACGATTCCGTCGTGCCGGGGATCGTTCCCTTCGGTCCCGATACGCCCATGTAGTGGGCCGCGTATTCGATATCGTAGCCGTCGTGCCACTTGTTGCTGTCGTCATACCAGATGGGGGAGAACTTCTGCGTGACGCTCGGGCAATGGATGTATTGCGGCGGCGACATTCGCCGGATCGGCATGTGGAATTTGTCCTCCCAGGGAAGCGTAAAGTCGAGCCGGTTGTAGATCTCCTGCTGTTCCATGTACGGCAGGAGCACCACGATGAAGCTCATTCGAGGCGTGTCCCATCGGGCCGACTCATTTTTGAAGATCGCGCCGGGCGGAAAGACGCCGTGCGATGAAAGATAATTATGCATGCCTATGCCGAACTGCCGCAAGTTGTTCGCGCACTTTAGACGTCGCGCCGCTTCACGCGCGGCCTGCACCGCGGGCAAGAGCAAGGCGATCAAAATGCCGATGATGGCAATGACCACGAGCAATTCCACCAGGGTGAAACCATGGGCCCGATCATGCCTTCGTACCATATTCATGAACGTACCTTTACTAGACAACTCGAATTAATTTCTTTCACTATTCATAACAGAACCCGCGTAGGGGATGCCCCCCGGACATCCCCTCGCGAGTTCTTGAGTAAGGCGCATGCGTTGTCAGGGAGCAACACCTACTCTTTCCGGCCCCGCAATAACGCTGCCAGGCAACCCAACCCAGCCAGCAAGACGAACGTTCCCGGCTCGGGAACGGCATCCACGACGAGCCGCGGCGCGTAATCTCCTTCCCGGTCGTCGAAGATCCGCTTGCTCGCATTACGATATCCGAGAATGATGACATATCCTTTGCCTGTCCGATTTTCGTTCAGAAGATCGAGCATGGTTTGATTAGTGTTGAAGTCAGGGGAAGAGTAATACCCGACCGAATTGTCGGCGGCAATGCTCTGCGCTATATAGCTGGAACTCTCGGACCAATGGCCTCCGCCCGTGGCACCCGTATATGTGTTGTAGGTACAGTACTCTTCATGCATTCCATCCTTGTCAAATGCAACATCGTTGCCCGCGTTAAGCACGACGAGTTCCTCGTCCGTCGCACCCGCACTGGGAGTGAGAATGTAGTGCCTTGTCACGAATGCGGTCGTGTAACCACTGGTGCCCAAATCGTAGAGTTCGATATGGGCAGCCGTGATCTCCCCCGGGAGCCCGCTCAAATCGAATTGGAACAATGCCATCGCACGGTCGGTCGTTTTGTTAATACTGCTTATTACGATCTTTGAATCGTCGTGTGGCGTGTCCCTCTCCGTGGAGGGTGCTTCGATCAGCGTCGTATCCTGCACAGCGTCGAGCGTAATCGTCTCGGCTTGCACGACGGGTGAGACGATCAGGATTGCGGCAACCGATGCCGCGAAAATACAGAGTCGAACCAGAGTCATGAGCAATTTCTCCCATAAGACAAGTAAAACAAAGTTGTATGGCCGATGTCCTTCACAAATAACCTTGCGGGCGTCCATTTCCTTGCATTCTCTGAGTCCCATGCCGGGGCAATCTCCGGCTAGCGCCGGCGGCGTGCTCGACGCACGCCGCCGGACGCGTGCTGCCTGTTAAATTACTTGCGCCGCCGTGCAAACACGAACAACACAACCGCCGCGAACAAGCCGGCCAACGTGGTCGGCTCGGGCACGGGGCTGCCGTTCTCGGGCGAACTTTCGGCATGAGCGCCCCAGTTGGCCGCGAGGATCGCGGCGTCGGCCGCGTTGACCACGTGGTCGTCGTTGAAATCGCCCATTTTCCACCAGGTTCCATAGGTGGGATTCAGCGTGGCCGCTCCCCAGTTGTCGGCCAGGTTCACGGCGTCCAACTCATTGACAACCCCGTTGCCGTCGGCGTCGCCGGGAATGAGGGTCGCCGCGCCCACCAACAACGTGCCCGTGCCGGAAAAATAGACGTCGTTGATGTGCTGCGCTCCGCTGCCGGTCGCGCCCCAGGTGCCCTCGGCCTGGAGGATGTCGTCCAGGTAAAGCCCCGCGATGGTGTCGCTGCCGGTGAAATTCAGGTCGACCGTCGCGCCGCTTGCGATCCAGAGATCGGCCAGATCGGCGAATATGGTGTTGTTGGCCGCGCTGAGCGTGCCCGCCTCGACCAGCGTGTCGCCCGTGTAGGTATTCACGCCGGCGAGGGTCAACGTTCCCGAGCCGAGCTTGGTCAGCCCGCCGTCGGGCGAGGCGGCGTCCTCGACGAGGGCCGTGTTGATCGCGATGTCGTAACTGTTGGTGTCGATCACGGCTCCCCCGGCCTGGACGTTGGTCTTGAACTCCACCGATCCCCCGGTGTTGGCAATGAAGTCCGCGCTGGCGGCCGTTGCCCGCAGCGTGCCGCCGTTGAAGTTCACGACGGAGGAAAGCGGTACGGAGGCGCCGCTTTCACAGCCGCTAACAATGTTCGGCGCCTCGAGTGTCCCCCCGGCGTTCAGATCGAGCCTCGCGCGGGCCTCGGTGGTGCCCCAACCGTATCCGAGATATACCACCATGGCCGAGGTGATCTTGGCATTCTCGGCCGCGTTGCCGCTTCCGATAATGACGTTTCCGGTTCCGCCCCAGCCGATTTCCAGGCTGCCGTTGGAGATGATAATGATGCTGTTGCCCGATATATCGAACGTGGTCGAACCCAGCCCTTCCTTTCTTCTGGCGTATCCCGCGCTCATGCCCAGGTCGATCAACATCGTTCCGCCGGTCATGGTGATGTCGTTGGTGCAGGCATCCGCGTCGTTGGTCACGGTAAAGTTGCGGGCCGTAATCTGGCCGCCGCTCATGGTTAGGTCGCCATATCCCCCCGTAGCGGTGCCGGAGCCATTGTAGCCCATGAAGATGCCGGCCGACGCGTTTATTGTGGCCGAGCCCGACAGATCAATCGAACCGGTTCCACCGTTGTACCCGACACAGAGTTTCCCCGTGAACGTGCCGCTCGCG
>JAFGAY010000187.1 GCA_016933425.1 Pirellulales bacterium | reverse complement strand
GGTTAGAAAGAAACGACAACTTGATCCATCAGAAACTGCCCGGCACGTTCTCGACGCAATTGTACCGGATGCTGAATCGCCCCCAGAGGCTTCCGCTGAAGAGGAGCCCAAGCCCGAGAAAAACCCCGCAGCAGTCGCTCTTGGACGACTAGGCGGGAGGAAGGGTGGGCCGGCTCGGGCAGCAAAATTGTCGGCCGAGCGGCGTGCAGAGATCGCCAGGGGGGCAGCTAAAAAGAGATGGCAAGCTCATAAAGGGTGAGCTACTCGGAACCCTTTTCTCGCGGCTCAAAATCGTCAATATCTTCCGTGATCGCTGGAAGGACATCTTCTACCAACTTCCTCGCCACTTGGTATACGTCGTTCCGGTCGAATTCTTTCCGGATTCCCGCCGCGATGAATATGACTCTCAGGTGAAGTAGCATATCACCACTGGCTAACCGTTCTTCCTCGACCGTAAAAACTGCTCGATACCGACTGTAGACAATACGAAAGTAGCCCTCAAGAGGGCCTGTCAAAGGCTTGCAGTGTTTCCTCGGATCATCACACTTCGCGAGCTGGTCTACCTTATTTATCAGACCGATGCGGACTTTCGGAGGGAGACTCTTCAGCGACTCCTTCGCTGTCGTCGTCCATTGGATCGTGATCCGTGATGCCATTTAGAATCTCGCTTTTGACATCCTCATGGTCATGCAGCCGGCCGGCTCGGATGTCGCGCAAGCCTTCCTGGAACATTTGCAGCGCGTCGGGATCGGAAAGGATCTCGATCGTTTCCAGGACCGTCTGAAGGAGATCGGTGTCAACAACCGCAAACGCTTTCTTGCTGTGCCGCGTGATCCAAATCACCCGATCCTCACGCAGCCGTTTATCCAGTTGCGAAAACTGTCTGCGGGCTTCCGAGATGTCGAGAGTGGATGTTCCCATAATGAGCCTTCTTCCTTTTTCTTGCATTACTGCCTGGCAGTCCTCCCACAGACCACAGTAGGAGTTGCCTCCTATTGTGATCCTATTCCGATCATCGACAAATGCAAGAAAATTGTACACAAATAATGGATCATGACAAGATGTTTCTTGTACAACCAATACAACTTATATTGTACAACTTCTGATGGCAAAATCAATGCACTATTGTACAAAAACATTGAAATGCATGACCGATCAAGCATAGAATGAAGGTTCTTGCCTACACGGTTCCTCGCCCGCGGTCGAAAGCGTTTTGGTCGCGTTGGTAGAGGGCCAGCGTCGACTCGAAGACTTCGGGCGAGATTTGCCAGACCGGCTCGGCGTCGGTGTGGGCGTTGGTGTGGGCGACCATGGCCTGGTAGAGGAATTTGAACAGGTGTCGCGGCACGCGGAGCGATCGCATCGCGTCGAGCATTCGCGCGTTGCTGATGCCCGGATCGAGCAGGTCGCGCGGCTTGGGATGCCGTCCCTCGGCCGCGCACGCTTCGAGCCGCGCGGCGGCCAGGTCCAACAGCGACTCGCCGGTCCATTGCAACGAACGGATCAGGTTCTGCTTATCCAGGCGTGCCCGTTGGTGGAAGTCGGCCGTCTCGCGGTCGACGAATTCAACGAGTTCGCTGGGCAGCAAAATCTTGAACCCTAGTCCGGGATGTTTCAGCAGTTTGTTGTCCAAAAGCGGCCAGACCAGCGCCCGCATCAATTCGGCCGAGCCGTTGACCAGATACGGCTCGTCGACCCGATCGACCAGCACGAGAATGCCCGTCAACCCGAGCGAATTGAGCACGCTTTGCAGTTTGGCCAGCATTTCGTAACGGTCGTCGCTCCGTTGGGCGCGGGGCAGGGGCTGGCCGGCCAATTGTCGGTCGGTGAACTGCGTGAAAATCCGCTTCAGCCGGCGGCGATTCTGGTTGAGCACTCGGCTATGGCGAGCGACGGCCCAGGCCCCATTCCACGCCTTCAGGCAGCGCCAAAGCCTCGGCAAAAACGACGCGGCGAGTCCCCCATAGGGCCACGGGGTTTTGAGCCATTCCCAGCGGCCCAGCCAGGCCATGATTCCGACCAGCACGGCGGCCACGACGACCGGCAGCGCCAAGTCCCATTTGGTCCGCCACGTCGAGAATTTCAGCTTTCGCCGCAGCCGGCTCCAGCGGTCGTCGGTCGCCCCGGCCGTCGACCGGTCGTAGCACGCGGCCAAAAGCAACAGGTCGCGGGCCTGCGAATGGTCCAGTTTGTCGACCGCCAGCGGCTCGGTGTCGCACGAGGCCGGGTGGCTTGCCTGGCGCACCTCCAGAATCCGGTCGACCAGTTGGGTTACGGCGAGCGAGAGCACCGCGTCCATGTGGTCCCAGAGCTTCCAGTGGTCGAGCACCCGCTCGATCTTTCGCCGGCGTCCGCGGAATCGCTCGCGAAACCGGTCCAGGAATGGATTGAAGTCGGCATATTCGACCACCAGCACGCGGGCGTCCGGGTGGTCGGCGTTGTAGTCGGCCAGATGGCGGACCAATTGCAACCGCAAGGCCGTCTTGCCCGAGCCTTTTTCGCCGAACACAACCGCCGTGGCCGGCTCGGCCGGATTGCCGTGGATTTTGTCCCACGCCGGATGGTACGTGTGCGTGATGCAATATCCCTTGAAGACCAGGTCGGTTTGCGCGTCTTCGTCGGAAAACGGATTCGACGCGATGCCGTGATGGTCCAGAAACTGTTGGATTTTCATGATCGACTCACACGGGTTCGGGTTACCGGGACACTACCCACGCAAAAACGGCCCCCAATACGATGACGGCCATCGTCAGCCAAACGACCAATTGAGTCGACTGTCGCCGTCGTCGAGCAGGCGGCTGGGTCGACTGGGTGATAACGGGCAATCCGGCCGGGCCGGCCGGCGACCGTTTTTCCGGCCGCTTGGGCTGGGGCGATACTCGCGGGAGCTCGGGGGGAACGGACACGTTTTGGTCCGCATCGTCCGGTCCGGTTTCTTCGCCAGTGGCGGGAATGGTGAACTTGGCCCCGCACTGGGGACAAATTCCCCGCCGGCCCGCCTGGGTTTCCTTCACATTGAGTTTGTGCCCGTTTGGACAATAAACGCGAATGCCCATCGGTTCCGCCACTGGGGAGGGGGTCTGCTGACCGCGACTTCGACTTAACCCTTTACCCTATCATAGGCTTCGCCCGGGGCTGTGAGAAGTTGTGGGCAAACCGGCCGAAAGGGAACCGGTTCACGAATCGGCCGCGTGTTTTTTCCGTGGTTTGTGCGGATCGCTCCGGTTGCGCGGAACGTTTTGTCCGCGCCGGGGCCCACGCCGGACGCAAAAAAATCGCTCTTGGGAAAACCCCCCTCTTTCTGCTAATCTCTGATTCTGAATAGGTGGTTGATCGCGGTAACCCCATACTCGTTTTTTGCCCATTCCGAGGATGGACCCATGAAAAAAACAACGTCACGACTTACTTGGGGAAGCATGGTTCTGTGTGTTGCCCTTGGGCTGGCCGGATGCTGTGGTTCGCAGTCCGACATGGCACGGGGGCCGGAGAGTCAATCCACCGATTCCAACCAGTCAACGGACCAAGGCATTCAGAATGGCGTGGGGACCAGCAAGCCGATCATCCAAGAGTCTCCTACGGCGGCCAACCAGTCTCCGGCTGAACCCTTCACGCCATTACCCGACCGCGAGATGACCGCGACCGCGCCGGCCGATCGCGATGCCCGCGTGGAACGCCGACCGGCGTTGGGTCGCCGGACCTCGAAGGCGGCTCGATCGAAGACGGTCGATGCCGCGCCGCCGACCGAGGAAAAGGCCTCGGCCAAAGCTATGTCGCCCAACGAGGCCGCCATCCGCGAGATTCTCGAGGGGGTTGCGTCCGAGGGGCCGAGTCCCGGTTCGGCGCCCAAAATCTCGGTCCAGCCCGAGGCAACGCCGATGACGACCAGGTCGCCCCTGGACATGGGGCCGTCTAGCGCAGCCATTCCGATGGAGAGTCGCGGCGGCGGCATGCCAACGGAAATCGCGGCGCCGGCGATGACTCCCCAAATGATGACGGCCGCGCGAACGCCCGAGCCACCGCCGGAAACGCCGGAGCTACGGGCCATGACCGCCCCGGCCGAGCCGGCCGACGCCGCCGCGACATCCTCGTCGCCGGTTCCCACGGCGGCGGCGCCCGACGCGACCATGCCAACCCAGGATTACAAGCTGGTTCAAGTTTTTTATGGCACCGATCGCGCGGCGGTGGCCGGCGTGGCGGCGCATCCGCTGGGTAAAATTCCCTGGGGCACACTGACCGCCGCGGCCGGCGGACTCACGCTGCTGCTGATCGTGGTGCTGCTGTTCGCACGGCGGAACACAGCGCTTCGACTGGGCGTTGGATTGTCGCTGTTGGCCACCCTCGGACTGGGCGCGTGCATGATCCAGATTCCCCGCAACACCAAGCCCGGCAAGGCCGACACGTCGTTGGCCTATGGCAACGGGCGCGGCGAGCTCGAGATGGGGGTTTGCGAGGTGAGCATTCCCAAGGATCACCGCGTCGGCGAACTCGAAAGCCCGTCGATCTTGCGGCTCGAATTCAACGAGGATCCCGAGAAGCACGTCGTGCTGATGAAAGTCCAGCGGCAGGAGCCGGACGCTTTTTACGGCCAGTTGCGCGAGCGGATCGGCCAGGACGATCGTCGCGAAGCGTTCGTGTTCATCCACGGCTACAACGTAACTTTCGAGAACGCGGCCCGGCGCACGGCGCAGCTTGCCCACGATCTCGAATTCGCCGGCGCGCCGATTTTCTATAGTTGGCCTTCGCAAGGCGGGCTGTTGCAGTACACGGTCGACGAGGAAAACATCGTCTACACCGTGCCTCACTTGAAGGAATTTCTCGTCGGCGTGGCCGAGAAAACCAACGCCCGGCGGATTCATTTGATCGCCCATAGCATGGGCAACCGGGGTCTGACGGCGGCGTTGCGGCAGTTGGCCGACCAGCGGGGTCCCGACCAGGCGAAGCTATTTCACGAGGTGTTGCTGACCGCGCCGGACATCGACGCCGAGATATTCCGCCGCGACATTGCGCCGGCCATCGTCAAGACGGCGCAGCGCGTGACGCTCTATGCCTCGTCGCGCGACACGGCGTTGGCGGCCTCGCGCCAGGTGCACGGTTATCCGCGGGCCGGCGAGTCGGGAGAGAACCTCGTGGTGATTCCCGGCATCGACACGATCGACGTTTCGGCCGTCGACACGAGCCTTGTCGGCCATAGCTACTACGGCGACAGCGACACCGTGCTGGTCGACATGGCCCAACTGCTGCACGACGAGAAACCGCCCGACCTGCGCGACCGGCTGCGCCAGCAGATGCTGGGCGCGCTGCGGTATTGGGTCTTTTTGACCGAACGGATCAGCATGCGTCCCGACGGCGGCTCGCCGTAGAAGAATTGCCGCCTCATGCCGCGGGCGACGGTAGACGCATTACTTCCGATGCCGAATCTTCGATCGCATGCGGCGTTTCTTGCGTCCGAGCTTCCGGCGGCCTTTACCAGTCTTTTTGGTTCCCACGCAACTCTCCAGTCGGTAACGTAACGAATTGGGTCGATTTTCGGCAAGCACGGCGGCCGACCGCTGGCTGGCGGCTCGGAAGAAACCGTCAGGAGCAACACGAGCACTCGGCCGGCGCGTCGGAAAGGGGCCAAATAGACCCCTAGTTCGGGCTGCCCTCCCGAGGGAGCCACCCAATATACCACGCCCCGAACGGCATCGACAAGGGGGGCGTGGCTACTCCCCAAGCCTTCCCATGGGACCTTGCAAGCCGCGTGGGCCGCGCATTTCCCCGGGCCCCCGGCCCGGATACATCCCACCCGGTTGCATGCCGGGCTGAATCTTCTTGGCCTTTTCTTGTTCGAGGAGCAATCGCTCGTCGTCCACGTCGTTGCGGACTTCGAGCGTGCCGTCGGGCGCCAGCAGGAGCATTTCGCCAGGCGAGGTCAAGCGATTTCTGCCCGGCAGGGTCTCGCCGCCGTCCATGTCCAGGACGATCATCTCGGTACGGTAGTTGACCGTTTGGGGAGCCGGCTCCTCCGGCGTGGTCGGTTGTGGTCGCCGGCCGGTGGGTCGCCGGCCGCCGGGAGTCGGGAGCGCCGGCCGCCGACCTCTTGGTCCCAATAACGGATTTTCCTCGGGCGCGCCCATGGGGGTTCGGGGGGCGCCGCCGGTCAAGGCGTCTTGTTGTGGGTCGACGGGCGGTTTCTGTTCGAGGAAATCGGCAAGCCAGCCGCGCGAAATCTCGAACTCGTCATGAATCTCTTCTCCATCCTGGTAGTCCCAGTGAACCGCCTTGACCGTGCCTCGCGGCTCACTGTCAATTCCTCGGGCGGGCGTGACCGAAGCAACCATCAATCGGTCGTCGCGGGGCACCGAAACGATCTCGCTCGGCTCGCTCCACGGTGAATACAAGAATGCCGACCACCCGCCCGGCTCCTTCATCCGCGAGCGCAGCTCCTTGACCAACTCTTGCTCGGAGCGGCCGAAATTGGGGTTGGAGACCACGATCCGAATGCGATAGCGATACCGTTTGCCCGGCTCGACGTGGTAGTCGAAAAAACGGAACAAGTAGTAGGGGACCGATTCCACCTGGTCGGCCGTGCCCTCGCCGGGCCGGCCATACTCGCCCATGGGGCCGGCCATGCCCATGCCACGGGGAGATCGCATGCCGCCGGGCCGGGTCATGCCGCCT
>JAFGAY010000186.1 GCA_016933425.1 Pirellulales bacterium | reverse complement strand
TCGCCTTTCGCTCCGCGAAAGTAGCGTGGAATAGTCGCTGCTTTCGCGGAGCGAAAGGCGACAGAAGGTTTTCCGCAACAGAAACAACTTAGCCGCGTTGGTACCAATCGCGGTCTTTAGCGTCTTGCCCAAGGCACAGTCATTATGCACCCAAATCGCCGACTGTCCCCCTTGGCCGTCCTCGACGAAGTAGGTGTGGCCGTCGGCGACTTCCAGATTGTACACCCAGGCGGGCGAGTCGAGCAACTGGCTGTAGTTCTCGACCACGATGGCCGTTCGGCCGTCGGCCGTGGTCACGACCGTGCCGGTCGCCAGGTCCGCCGCCGCCACCCAGCCGATCCGGTCGACCCAGAACGGGTGGTCGTCGGTCGTCGTGAGCCGCTCGACGTTGCCCTGGGCGTCCTGGATGGCCACCACGCGGACCGCGTCGGTCTGGTGGGCGAACGTCTCCAAAACCTGCTTCTTGACCAGCGGCGCGTCGGGATCGTACTGGTCGCGGCACATCACGTAGTCGCCGACCTGGACGTCCTGGATATTCCGGGTCGCATAAGTGCCGTCCGGATTGACGTCGACGACGACTTGGGTATCCTCGACGAAGCAGAGGATGCCTAGCTTGGCCGCGCCGTAGCCGATCACCGGGGCGAAGGCCAGAACGTCGCCCAGCCCGCCCTTCCCCTGGGCAAAGTGCTGCGTGGCCGCGACCATGCCCAGGCATCCGGCCCGATTGAAACCGCCGGCCGGGTGCGTTACACTTCCGGCATGGACAGAATATCGCCGTCTTCATCGCCCGATGCGCCCCGCGTGATGGACGTTGTGCGTCGCTATTGGGGCTTCGATTCGCTTCGTCCGTTGCAGGGCGAGGCGATTGACGCGGCGCTGGCCGCGCGCGATTCGCTGGTCGTGTTGCCGACCGGCGGGGGCAAGTCGCTCTGCTATCAGGTTCCCCCGCTCGTTTCGGGCGGGACCGACGTGGTTGTTTCGCCCCTCATCTCGCTGATGAAGGATCAGGTCGACGGGCTGGCGGCGGTCGGTTATCCGGCCGCGGCGCTCCACGGCAGCATGAGCGAGCCGGAGCGGCGCGAGGTCGAACGAGGGCTCGACGCGGGCGACTATCGCCTGTTGTTCGTCGCGCCCGAGCGGTTGTTTCAGCCCGGCTTTCTCGATCGGCTCGCTCGGCTCGACGTCAGCCGGTTCGTCGTCGACGAGGCCCATTGCATCAGCCACTGGGGCCACGACTTCCGGCCCGAGTATCGTCGACTGGCCGTCTTGCGCGAGCGTTTTCCGAGGGCGAGCCTCCATGGTTTCACGGCCACGGCGACCGCCCGAGTGCGCGACGACATTGTCGAGCAGCTTGGCCTTCGCGACCCGGCCGTGCTGGTCGGGCGATTCGATCGGCCGAATCTCATTTATCGGGTCATTCCCCAAGTCGACCGGCGGCGGCAAACGCTCGAGGTGCTGCAGCGCCGCGCCGGCGAGGCGGCCATCGTCTATTGCCTGAGCCGCAAGGACACGGAGGCCATGGCCCAATACTTGGCCGAGGCCGGGCTGCGCGCGGCCCATTATCACGCGGGCATGGACGCCGCCGAGCGTCATCGAACCCAGGAAGCGTTTTCCCAGGAGCGGCTCGACGTGGTCGTGGCCACGGTGGCCTTTGGCATGGGCATCGACCGGAGCAACGTCCGTTGCGTGCTCCACGCTTCGCTGCCCCGGTCCATCGAGCACTATCAGCAAGAGACGGGCCGGGCGGGGCGCGACGGGCTCGAGGCCGAGTGCGTGCTGCTCTACTCCGCGGCCGACGCGTTGCGATGGGAATCGCTGTTGCGCCGCGGCGCGGAGGAATCCGCCGAGCACGAGGAAGTCCTGGCCTCGCGGTTGGGCCACCTGCGCGAGATGCAACGCTACGCAAGCGTCATGACGTGCCGCCACAAAATGCTCTCCGAGTATTTTGGCCAGCCTTACGAAGCGGCCGACTGCCGGGCCTGCGACGCGTGCCTCGGCGAGGTCGAGGGGATCGAAGAGGCAACCATCGTGGCCCAAAAAATCCTCTCGTGCGTAGCTCGGGTCGACGAGCGATTCGGCGTGGGCCACGTCGCCGACGTGTTGCTGGGGGCCGATAACGACGCTGTGCGCCGCTACCGCCACGACCGGCTGAGCACCCATGGCCTGTTGAAGGACCACACAAAGAAGGAAATTCAAAGCTGGATCTATCAGCTTCTCGACCAGGGGCTCGTCGCGCGGACCGAGGGCGACCGGCCCATCCTGCAATTGAACGACCAATCGTGGGCCGTGATGCGCGGCAATCTGCCGGTGCGGTTGTTCCGTCCCAAGAAACCCCGGCGCGAGCAAACCCCGGTCGAGGAAGCGTCGTGGGACCAGGTCGACCGGGCATTGTTCGACCGGTTGCGCCAGTGGCGCCGCGACGTGGCCGAGACGCGCGGCGTGCCGCCTTACGTCATTTTCCACGACCGGACGCTGCGAGCGCTGGCCGCCGCGCGGCCCACGCGCGTCGACGAGCTGCACAACATCCACGGCATGGGCGAAAAACGGCTGGCCGATTTTGGCGCGGACTTGATCCAGGTCATCGGCGACTACCGCCGGGAGTCAACCGGCGATCAACCGGCCGGCGATGACTTGGAATAGCTTGCCGGCGACCTCCGACTTACCGCCTTCGATGGCCGCCAAGCATGCTCCGGCCGAATCGAGCACTTCCAGGCGAGTTTCCGCCGCATCAATCGCCTCGGGCCCGTTCACCACAATCAGGTCGGCCCGTTTGCGGCGGAGTTTTTCCAATGCCCGAGCGCGGTGATTCTCCGTTTCCAGGGCAAAGGCGACAATCCACCGCGGGCCTTTATCGGCGGCGAGCGCGGCGACGACGTCGGGCGTTTCGACCAGCCGGATCGTGAGAGGATTGCCGTCCTTGGAGATTTTGCGCGTGGAAAGCTCGGCCGGTCGATAGTCGCAGGGGGCGGCCGCGGCGATCAGGCCGTCGCACGCCGGAAACACGCCGAGGCACGCCGCAAGCATCTGTTCGGTCGACGTAACGCGGATCACCTCGGCCTCGGGCGGATAGGCCACTTCGACCGGACCGCTGACGATAATCACCTCGTGGCCCGCGGCCAGGGCCGCCGCGGCCAGCGCACTGCCCATCCGGCCGCTTGACGCATTGCTCAGATAGCGGACCGGGTCGAGATATTGCCGCGTCGGACCGGAGGTAATGAGGATGCGGGACATGAGGGACCCTCATCCACGTTTATCCGCGTTTGGGGGCGATTTCAGGAGCGACCGAATCACGTCGAAGATGGTCTCGGGCGAGGCCATGCGGCCGGGACCGCGGGCGCCGCAACTGAGGTAGCCTTCCTCCGGGTCGACAAATTGCACTCCGTCCCGGCGGAGTTGTTCAACGTTGCGTTGGACCGAGGGTTTTTCCCACATCCGGCTATTCATGGCGGGCGCCATCACGACCGGACCGTCGAAGGCCAGCAGCGTCGTGCTCAGCAGGTCGTCGGCCAGGCCCCAGGCGGCCTTGGCCAGAAAATTGGCCGTCGCCGGCGCGACGCACATCAACTCGGCCCGCTCGGCCATTTCAATGTGGGGATGCGATCCGGGGCCAAACATCTCGATTCCGACCGGCCGACCGGTAAGCGCCTCGAACGTTCGCGGGCCGACCAGTTCGGTGGCCGATCGGGTCATGACGACCGAGACGCCGGCGCCCGCCTGAACCAGCCGGCTCACCAGCGCGGCGGTTTTGAAGGCGGCGATGCCGCCGGTCACTCCGATGAGTAATTCGCGGCCGTTCATATCGAGTCGAAGTCGATTTCGGGAGCCGCCGTTTCGCCATAGGCGCCCTCGGCGATGCGCAGGTTGGAATCCATGTCGAGGTAGATTTTGTCCTCGAGAATTTCGCGGATGACAACCTGCATCCGGTCGTCGGTTTCCTTGGCGTCGACCAGGGGCCGGCTGCCGCCATTCAGGGCGACGAGCCGTTTCTGGATGAGCGTCGAGAGCCGAAAGCGGCCTCCGACCTTGTTGATGATGGCTTCATCACGAAGTTCGTCAAACATCTTGGTTTTTCTCCAACTGGCTGAGAATGTCGCGGATTTCGCCGGCCGCGCGATCGACGTCGTCGTTGACGACCTGGTATTTATAGTATTCGGAGGCGGCCATTTCCGACCGCGCCTGGTTCAGTCGCTGTTGAATGTGCGCCTCGGTTTCGGTGTTTCGGCCGCGCAGCCGCCGCTCAATCTCCTCGACCGAGCCGGCGCGGAGAAAAATGGTCACCGCGTCGGGGTATTCTCGGGCAATTTGCCGAGCCCCTTGAACGTCGATCTCCAGCAGGACCCATTGGCCGGCCGCCAACCGGGGCTCGACCTCGCTTCGCAGGGTGCCGTACCAGTGTTCCCGTCCAAAAACCTGAAAACATTCGAGAAAATCGCCGGCCGCACGGCGGCGTTCAAATTCCTCGGTCGTCAGGAAGTAATAATCGACGCCGTCCACTTCGCTCGGTCGCGGCGGGCGCGTCGTCGCCGAAACGCTGCCGGCCAGCGGCACGGGGGCCCGCTGCCGCACGCGCCGCAGGACCGTGCTCTTGCCGACCCCGGACGGTCCCGAAACGACGACCAGTCTTCCCGGAGCGT
Source organism: Pirellulales bacterium (assembly GCA_016933425.1). Classification (GTDB taxonomy): domain Bacteria; phylum Planctomycetota; class Planctomycetia; order Pirellulales; family Thermoguttaceae; genus UBA11386. The sequence continues at coordinate 468 of JAFGAY010000186.1, read as the reverse complement.
GGCGCGTCATGGTTATTCGATGTTTTGGATCATTTCGCGGATCCGTTCGAGCGACGCTTTGATTTCGATGACCTCGCGGGCGATTTCGACGTCGTTCGACTTCGAGCCGATCGTGTTCGCCTCGCGGAACATCTCCTGGTTGAGAAATTCGAGCTTTCGGCCGGCCCTTTCGGGCGACTGCATGATTTGCTCGAACTGCTCGAAATGGCTCCGCAAGCGGACGATTTCCTCGGATATGTCGCTTCGCTCGGCGTAAAGTCCGATTTCCTTGATCAGGTCGCCCGGGTTGAGCGTCAGTTCGTATTCGGCCAGGATTCTCTGGAGCCGTTCTTGGAGACGCGCGCGGTATCCGTCGGCGACCAGCGGGGCCCGGGCCTGGACGCGGTCGAGGGACTGGCAGGCGTTTTCGCAATTTGCCCGCAAGTCGGCGGCCATCGCTCGGCCTTCCTCGGTCCGCATGGCGTCGAG
>JAFGAY010000185.1 GCA_016933425.1 Pirellulales bacterium | reverse complement strand
GTCGCCGCCGCTGCCGTCGCCGATAATCGTGATTTGATAGAGATCGTCGGGCAACGTCTCGGCGAAGCGGATCACAACCTCGTTCGGTCGATCGCCAATGCCAATCCAGCCGTACTCGATCGTGACGTCGTTGGCGTTGCCCAACACGTCGTCGCCGCCGCTGCGGACGACGTGGATGGCGCCGAGCGTCTGGGAATCAATGACCTGACGTTCGTTGAACAAGAACGTCAATTCCGACGGCGCGACGTGAAGAATGGTTTCATTCTGAATCGTGCCGCCTTGGTTGGGCGAGATCGAAACCAACTCAGGCCCGTCAACTGCTTCGTCGGGTCCCGGCCCGGGCCCCGGTCCCGTCGACTCCGAAGTGCCATAGACGTTCAACTCCCACGTGTTGAATACGCCGCTGATGCCGCTGGAGAGGTCCCGGACCTTTAGAGTCCATTGACCTTCGGAGGATTCGCCCCAATGGTGACAGGATGAAAAAGTCCATTGTTCGTAGGAGCCGCCGAAATACCACGACAGACTTGTCGGTTCGGCTAGCCGCGATTCGGTTCCATCGGGTGAGACGAGGATAATCTCAAGATCGTTTGGATAAGAATGCGGAATATCGACGGTCACTTCGACCCATTCGATCTTTTCCACGGAGTCATCGAGAGCGACCGTGGATGAAATGCCCGTTATATCGCTGTCAGGGATGTCCTCGTGCACTTGGACTTCATGACTTCCCGTGGAAACTTCTTCAGTGACGTTTTCCCAGTCCAACGCCAGCTCAACGGCCGCGGTGGCGTCAACGGCGCCGAAACCGTAGTTGTGGTTGACCCAATAACCGGCGCCGTTTTGCACCCAATCGTAGTCCGCCGGATCGTTCATTTCGGCCGATTCGACGAGAATGTGCTGGACGTCGCGATAGGTCAAATCCGGATTGGCGTCAAGAATCAAGGCGATGATGCCGGAAACCAAGGGGGCGGCCGACGACGTGCCGCCAAAGGTCGATGTGTAGTTGATGTCGGGCAGGGGGTCGCCGTCGGCGATGCCCGTCGAGTTGTAACCGTCCTCGCCCGTCCGGTCGCTCGTCGTGATATCGGAATAAAGACTGTTTGAATAGCCCGAGATGAGAACCGGGGCGCCCGGATTCGAATAATAGGAGTAACGACCGTTGTGGTCGATCGCGGCGACGGCGATCACCTGGCGGGAATTCTGCAGGTCGAAGTAGTTGGCATTGCCACCCCATTCGCGATCGTTCGAGGCGGCGAATACGTAAATGCTGCCAAGTCCGCCTCGGCCGTTGGCGGCGCCTGCTTCGATGGCCGCTAAAGACAGGGGGCCTTCCCCAATGAGAAAGGACGTCCTGCCCCAGCTATTGTTGTATATGTCGATGTCTTGATTCAAGTACGATAACGCACTGGCGATTGTGTAGTCATCAATCCAGCTGCTGATCAGGCGCAGTCCTGCGAGTTCTGCGCCGGGCGCCGTTCCGCTCACGCCCAATCCATTGTTTCCAACGCCCCCCGCGACACCGGCGACCGATGTGCCGTGGTTGTCCCAGGGATTCGTATCTTCGGGAGACGGATCATTGTCGCCGTTGTTGAAATCGTAGCTGAGATCCGCCCGAAGGTTGCCAATCAGATCGGGATGATCCATTTCCAGTCCATCGTCGACAATAGCGATAACTACGCCATCGCCGGTTACCGTGTCCCAGGCCGGCACTACATTGCAGTCCAGGCCGGGGATGCCGCCGCTCTGTCCAGTGTTCTGCAAATGCCACTGGTCGGAGAAAAGCGTGTCGTTCGGGACGGCGGCCGCTGCAAGCTCGCTCGATACCAACGGATAAAAATAATCCACGCCCTCGGCCGATTGGAGTGCCTGGGCGACGTTGATCCATGACGCGCCTTCGGAGAATTCCCAGACGGTGGCGCCGGTGAGGTAAGGCGCGTAGGCAATAAAATCGGCGCCCATCGACGCGGCCAGTTGCGGCGCATTGGCCGTTCCGTCGACGCCCACAACCCACTGATACGTCGTTTCCAGTTGGGCTTCCGCGTAGTCCGACAGGTCCGAAGCCTGGAAGACGGCCACGGAGAGGCTGTCGCTCAGGTAACTGTAATTCTCGATCGGGCAAACGAAGCTCTCCAGCTCTTGCAGGCCCGCGGGCGGCGTGATGCTCAACAGCACGCGGTCCTCAAACTGCTCCATGCGGAGGTCGCGGCCGCGGAAAGAACCCAAAATCTCGCGACGCCGCGATCTCGGGTTAATGGTCCGCGCGGCTCCCTTGCGTTTCCCGACTCCTGAGAAACGTCGGACGGCATCCCAAATCATCATGCCTCGGTCTCCTCGCAACAAATTGTACGAACGACCCTTCCCGATCGTGCGGGCCGCGCTCGTTTTTTAGGGCTGAGTGGAACAGGTATTGTTCACCACGAAGAACGCGAAGAACACGAAAATAATTGATGTAAGTAGGTCAGGCTGTGCCTGACATGTGGCCGCAAGTGTTTTGTCAGGCCCAACCTGACCTACCCTTCGTGCTCTTCGCGTCCTTCGTGGTAAGTGTTAACTAAATCAGTTTGATTGACAGATCCGTCACGATTAATGTCCTTCGCGGCAACCGGTTTCCGCAATTCACTCGTCCGTCCATATTCCCTCCATGGCGAGGACGAAATCGATCTCTTGGGCGATCCTCTTGGTGTCGCCTTCGCTTGTGGATTGGGCGGTGACACGGTCGAACGCGGCGGCCCAGTAGGCGAAGCCGATTTGTTCGTTGGACAGCCGTACCCAATCACCCTCGGCCTCGAGATAGTCGCTCAAGGCCGAATCGTGCATCGTGGCTTCGTCGTAGCCGCCGCCGGTGGCTCGGGCATCGACCCGATCGAAGCCGTACGCCCGGTTGAAGTAAGCGTCGCCGTAGAGTTGGGCGTAATTCTGCGTGACGTACAGGGTGTCGTTGCCGGCCGAGTCGTACAGGCTGGCCAGGTCGTTGCCCCCGGCGTTTCCGAAACCGTAAACCCAGCGGAAGAAGTCGGCGCGGATCTGGTAGCCGGCGCCGTACATCTGGCCGAAACGGGGCCCGGCCACGAACGTGTCGTCGCCGGTCGAATCGTACAGGGTGGCCGTGTCGTTGCCGTTCATGCCGCTGGCGTTGACCGATTCGAAGTAGTTGGCCACGTTATGGAATCCGTCGCCGCGGAACTTCGCGTAGGTCGACGAGGCGGTAAACGTGTCGTCGCCGTCGGAACCGTACAGGTTGGCCACGTCCTTGCCGCCGGCGGTCGCGTAGGCGCGAACGGTGCCGAAGCCGGTCGCCAAAACATAGTAGCCGCCGGCGTTGTAGATCTTCGCGTACGTGTCGGTCGCAATGAGCGTGTCGTTCAGGGCCGAATCGTACAGATTGGCCACGTCGTTGCCCGTCCCCGTCGCATAGGCCTTGACGTACTCGAATCCGTCCGCCTGGATCAGATATTCCCCGCCGGTCATCTTCGACGACGCCGGCGCGGCCGTGAACGTGTCGTCGCCGGCCGAGTCGTAAAGAAACGCCGTGTCGCTTCCGGTCGAATCGGCGTAGGCCTGAACGGTCTCGAAGTTCTCGGCGCGATGGGTGAATCCCTCGCCGGTCATTTCGCTCACGTCAGGCTTGCCAACAAACGTGTCGGCGCCGAGCGAGTCGTGCAGAACGGCCATGTCCTCGCCGCCGCCGCCGCTGGCCGTAATGGTCTCGACGTTCTCGACGACAACCGAATAGTCGTAGCTGGTCATCGCGGCCCGTCCCGTCCAGAACTCGACCACGTCGTCGGCGCTCGCGCCGGATAGGATGACGGCGTCCGTGCCCGCCTTGCCGTCGAACCGCAACGTGGCGACGTTGCTCGGGATAGTCTGACGCACCCCGTTGAGCCTGACAATCCATAGCTCGGGCGACACCCCGCCGAGAAACTCGAAGACGTCGTTGCCCGACGTTCCCGAAATCACCACGTCGGCCAGGTCCGCGTCTCCGGCATCCTCGGCCGGCGGATCGACGAACCGCGAGTAAATGGCCGTGAGCGTCAGCGGCGTCTCAAGAAATTCTTCCTCGGCATCGCCCTCGGGATTCTCGACATACGTCGTCAACTCGGTGTTGTAGCCGGTCCAGGTCACGACGTAATGCCCAAACGAATCCATCGACACGGCCGGGGCATATTGATCGCCGTCGGTCTGGGCGTTGACGCGATACTCGCCAACAACGCCCGCCGCCGGATGGTTGAAGTCGCTGCCGTTGGCCGCGAAGGCCCGGGCAAAAACGCCCAAGCTGCGGACAAAATCCTCCGGCGGGATCGTGTCCTGGTTGTACGAGTCCCACACGATGACGAAATCGCCGTTGGCGGCCATCGAAATGTCCGGCCGGAGCTGGTCGTGGACCGTGGTTTCGTTGACCAGGAATTCCGCTCCCTGCTTGACGCCGGCGGCGTTGAATCGCTGGGCGTAAATTCCCCAGCCGCTGCCGTCCTGCCGGCTGGTCCAGGTAATGGCGAAATCGCCGTCGGCGTCCATGGCGATGGCCGGATCGAGCTGGTTGTAGTTGGTGTAGGTGTTGACGAGGATGTCGCCCGTCACATTGGTCCGCGTGCCGGTGCTCGGGTTGAAGTTGAAGACCCGGGCGCGAATGCCGGTTCCGCTGGCCTCGCCCTCGCAAACCCACGTGACCGCGACGGTGTAGGTGCCGTTGGCATTGGTGGCCAAAGCGACCTCGGAATCGCCCTGGGCGGCGGTGGTCTTGACGTTGACGAGAAATTCATTCCCGTAGGCCAGCCCATTGGCTCGGAAGAAACGCCCATAGACGCCGTCCATGTTGCCGTCTTGGGCAAAACTCGACCAGGTAATCACGTAATCGCCCGTCGTCCGGCTCATGGCGATCGACGGCTCGTCCTGAACGCTGTTGGTCCACTGGTTCACTCGGAATTGGCCGCCGAGTATATTGCCGTCGGCGTCGAACCGCTGGGCGTAGATGTCCGCGGGTCGCGGACCAATCGAACCATCGTCCACGTCGTCGCCGAGTCCCGCTGCCTCGCCCGACCAAACGACGACAAAATTGCCGTTGTTGTCAATAGCCACGGCCGGGTCGATTTGATCGCCGGTGATCAGGGTATTCACCAGGATCGCGGCGCCGCGAGCCCGACCGCTGGCGTCGAAGCGCTGGGCCATGATGTTGGCCTCGGGCGTCAGGGTGGGCGTGATGATCGGCAACTCGATGTCCTCAGGCACCGTCATGCCCAGCGTACTGATCACCTCGCCGTATTCGACCCAGACGACGACGTAGTCGCCGTTGGTGTTTCGGGCGACGTCCGAATCGTCCTGGTAGCCGGTCAGGCCCAAGTCGTCCTCACCGAAGATCGTCGGTGGAACGGTGGTAACCAACTGGTCCACGGAATTTTCAGTTGGCGAGCCGGGCCACGTGTTGTTGATGGTGAACTGGAAGCCGAAACCGGCCAACGGGTCGATGGTCGGAGCCGTTCCATCCAGGTCGAAAAGGCGTCCCGTGCCGTTCGGACGATAGCCGGTCAGGGAGAGGCCGTTGCCGGCCTTGTCTTGGATTGGCGCCAAGGCGACTAGGGAGTACGTCCCATTGACCAGCGAAGCGGGAACACCGCCGGGACCAGCGAACGTAACGGCGGCAACCCATTTCTGCAGCGCGCCGTCGAACCGGAACTGAACGTCGCGGATGGCGCCGTGTAACTCCTCGCCGCGGCCGTTGACTAGGATCCAGTTGTTGACGTTTTCGACACTGTGCAGGCCGGGCAATCCGCCGGCGCCGGTGCGCTCGGTGTTGAGTTCTTCGTCGAATACGACCAAGAGGGTCTGCGGATTGCCATAGATGTTGTCGCCGTCCGCGACGAAATCGTAGACGCCGGGGCTCGATTCATAGCGCAGCTCGGTCGCCAGCGGGCCCGAGGTGTCGTTGCCGGCCCGGTAGGAGCGTGTGAAGACGCCGTGCTGGTCGCCCACGCCCGCCCCCATCCACGCGACAATCGCGTCGCCCGAGGGCGTCATGACGACCGAGCCAAACTGTTGTACACCGGCCTCGGTGACGTTGACGCGCATCTGGCCGGAAGCCACGTCCGGCGCGAAGAAGTCGTCCGCCGCATAGAACCACTTGGCCCAGACGCCGGCCGAGTCGGGATTGGCGACGGTGTCGAAGCCTTCGGGATCGAGGGCGTCGTGCTCGGCTCCGTTGCCGTCCCACGTGATGACGAAGCTGCCGTCGTCGGCCATCGCCACCGAAGGATTGACCTGAGAGCCGCTGAAGTAATGGTCGATCTCATAGTTGTTGAACGGGTCGGCCCAGGTGACCGTGTTGACCGCCCAGAATTCGTCGCCCCACTCAAGCTGCAACGCAAAGCCGTCGGCCCGGAACCGGCTGTAGTGGATGTTGTAACTGAGCGGCCCGTCGGTGAAGTCGATGTCGTAGGTCTCGTAGGCGATGATGAAGTCGCCGGCGGCGTTCATGTCGACTGAGGGGTTTCGGGCCATTCGCCCGATGTCCGTCCCGCCGAAGGCCACCATCGAGGCGCCCATGGCGTCGGTGGAAGCGACGAAGTTCGCCCTCGGGGTACCGTCGCGGTTGAACATGCGGCACAGAATGACGGTATCGACGGCGACTCCGTTCTCGACCTGGACGACCTCGTCCCACGCGACGACGATGTCGCCGTCGGGATCCATGGCGACGTCGGGATTGACCTTGAATCCCGTCGACCACCCACCGTAATCGAAACCGATCGTGTCGGGCTGGTTGACCTGAACCTGGCCGCCGACCGGCCGTCCGACATAGTCGAACGCTTGGAGATAGACGTTGCTGTAGTAGCCAAAGCCGGCGCCCGCCGAACCCCAGACGACGACGAAATTGCCGAAACGGTCGCAGTCGATCGAGGCGTTGAACTGCTCGCCGGTCCGCGTAGTGTTGACCAGGATCTCGATGTCCTCCGAACCCGGCTGGCTTCGGAAAGGATCGGTGGCGATGCGGCTGTCACGATCGTTGTCCAAGCGGTTTCCGGCGGCGTCGAATCGCTGGGCGTAAACGTCCCAACTGCCGTCCACGCCCTGGGCCTCCCAGACGACGACGAAATCACCGTCGGCGTCCATGGCAACCGACGCATTCTTCTGGTCGCCCACGGTCAAATTGTTGACGCGGAACTCGCCGCCCAACGGCTGGTCGTTGCGGTCGAACCGCCGAGCATAGACGCCGGCGCCGTTCGAATCGTTCGCGTCGTCCTGACCGTAACTGGTCCACACGACGACGTAATCGCCATCGTCGTCCACGCCGATCGACACGTTGGTCGTCTCGCGGGCGTAGCCCGTTCCCTCCGGCTTGGAGACGGTTTGCACGTAATCGACGGTCTCCTCCGGGTTGACCCGGTGCTCGGGTCCAAGCATGTCCGCGCTCTCGGGAACGCTGAAGGAGATGTGGTATCCGGTGTAGCCGGTTACGGCCGGATCGGTGCCGGGGAAGCCATCGTAGTCACCGTCGAGCCGATTTCCTTCCACGTCGACGAGCAAATCCCGAACGCTCAGGACGTAGTCGCCGGGTTCCAAACCCGGCGCGCCGTTGCCCATGCCGTTGCCATCGAGCGCGAGCAGCGCCTCGTAGCGGCCGGTCTCCGGGTTCAATCGGAAGCTGATGTTGGAAATGCCCCCCAGCACTTCCGTGCCGCCGCGTTCGAGGATCCAGTTGCCGGAATTCAGGACGCTGCCGATGGCCGGGGTGTGTTGGCCGCCGACGGTGCTCTGCGCGGTCGACAATTCCTCGCTGAAAGCGACGACCAACTGGGTCATCCCCGTCTCCCCAACGCCGCCGTCGAACAAGGGAGTATACTCCGGGGTGGCTCCCGAACTGTCGACGGTGAACACGTCGGTGACGATCGGTCCTTCGAGGTCCGCCTCCTGGACGTACTTCGAACTGTTGTATTGGAATACGTTGGTCGTGCCGGCAGTGACGCCCGCGCCTGTCCAAACGACCACGTAGTTCCCGTCGGCGTCGCCGCTGATCGAGGGAAGCCATTGCACACCCTCGGTCATGACGTTCATGCGAGTTTCGCCGCCCTGGCGGGCAAACGTCCCGTCAAACCGTTGGGTGAACACGCCGTACTGCGAACTGTCCTCCTGACCAGGTTCGTCGCCGTAGCCGCACCAAGCGACGATAAAGTCGCCCTGAGCGTCCATCGTGACCGATGAGTAAAGTTGGTTGCCCGCGGTCGTCGTGTTCACCAGGGTCTCCAGCGACGAAGCAGGGCTTCGGGTGAACTCGATCGACCAATCCCATACACGCCCGCCGTCCAGGGTGTGCGCGTACGTAAGGTTGCCGGCCGTATCGTAGATTGCTTCTTGGTCCGGGTCATCATCCGGATCGTTGTCCCAGACGTGCAGCCGCCATACGCCCGTTCCTTGCGTTCCCATCGACGTCTGGCCGTCGAACGCGGAGAGGGTCCCCTGGGGAGTGTAGGTGCCGACGAACTGGGGCTGCGCCGTTTCCGGATCAATGATCGAGATCGTCACCTGCGCGCCCACCGCCGGCTCGTCGTCGAGAATCGTGCCGTTGAAATCCTGGCCGTTCGGGCCGCTCATCGTGCTCCCGGGCGCATCGCCCTCGCGCGGCACTTCCTGGAAAAGCACTATCTCCGTTCCGTCGGGGCTCACCAATGAAACGAACAGGTCGGACGGGTCCTCGTGGTTGATCCAGAGTTGAACGTTGACGTCCTCGATCACGAAGTTCTGGTTCACCGGGATGTCGACGAAGAAATTGGCGCCCTCGCCGAAATCGATGACGTCCCCGGCCCCGTGTTCAGCGTACGAGAACTCGATCGTTTCGCTGGCGGTCGTGATCCAGTCGAAGGTCTTGGCATAGACGCCGTACCCAGTGGCGTCGTCCGTCTCCTGTGAACTGCTCCATGTGACGACGAACCGGCCGCCGCTGAGATCCATGTCGACGTCGGGGTAACGCTGATTTCCGATGACCGTGTCGTTGACGAGGAACTCGCCGACCAAGGGACTGATCGCGGGCGAGCCGTCGGCGTTGTACAGCCGGGCGATGATGTCGTCGCCGACCGCGTTCTGGTCGCTCTGCCACACGATCACGAAGCGGCCGTCCGCTCCCATCGCCACGTTCGGAAACTGCTGGTTGCCCGCCATGGTCGTGTTCACCTGGAACTCGGAACCAACGGCCCGCCCGAAGCGATCGTAGCGCTGGGCGTAGATGCCGTAGGCGAAGCCGGCCTGGCCTCTGTTCTCTTGACCACGGCTGGACCAGGCGATCACGAAATCGCCGTCGACGTCCATCGCGACGCTCGACCACTTCTGGTTGTCCTGGGTGAAAGTGTTGACCAGAAACGCGTCGGCGTAGGGCGTGCCATTCGCGCGGTAACGCCGCGCGTAAACGTCGGACGGATTGAACGCGTCGGTCGATCCGTTGCCGTCGCTATCTCGGTAATTGGTCCACGAGACGATGAAGTCCCCGTCCGCGTCTATCGCGACGTTCGCGTAACCCTGCTTGTCGAACTCGAAGCCCTTGCCCTGGCCCAACGGCGTGACTTCTTGCGGCTGGGCGAGCTTGGCAACTCCCTCGGCGTCGTAGATCTGGAACCAGACGCGGTCCCGGCCCGCCGTCGCTCCGACGGTCGCATTGGCGCTCTGCGCGAGGTCGGCCACGCCGTCCAGCCGGACGGAGAGACCGTCCGCGGCGGCGACAACGCCGACCAGCGAACCGGAGAGAACCGCCTCGTTGATGGCGTCGACTATCGCCTCGGCAACCACAGCCCCCGAGTCGTAGCCGCTCGGCCCGTTGTCCAGGTACGATAGGACGACGTTACCCGGTGTCCACTGCCCGTTCTTGTCAAATTCAAACGTTACCGTCGTGCCGGCGGCGTCCTCGATCGTGAAGGTTTCGCCGTCCGCGATTCGTTTGGTCGTTCCGTTGAGGGCAGGCACCTGCAAATAGCGGCCGCTAAACGTGGTCCACGTCGCCACGTAGTCGCCGTCGGCGTCGACGGCCACGGCTCCGGGCGTTTCGAGATCGGTGCGCCCGTTGGAGACCAAATCTCCGCCGGAGACCGGATCGTCGCCGCCCTGCTGCGAGCGAATGCTGAAAACGTATTGGAAGTCCAAACCCGGCGTCCCGTCCAGATTGCCGTCAAACGGGTTGCCGAACAGGTCCTGGACCGTGTCATCCAGCGTCAGGGTATACGCGCCGTTATTCAACGCCTGGTTGCCCACTTTCGTCGCGTCGACGTCGAAGGTGAGCACCGCCTCGTATTTCCCGCTGGGCGCGTCGGCCATTCCCAAAATCCATGCCTGGTTCAGACCGAACGCAATCGAGACGATCCCGTCCTGTAGCAAGATGCCGTTCTTCCGCAATTCCCAATGATCCGGATTGCTAATGCTGTGCGCGCCGTTGTCGCCGTAGAGCGTGTTCAGATTTTCCCCAAACGTGACCACGAGCTGGTTGACGTCGGATGAAACCAGGCCGTCGTAAAGCACAACCTCGAGCGTCGGCGTCTCGCCCTCGATCTCCTCGAGGTACAGAACATCCGTCACGGTCGGGCCGGCCGTATCCTCGTCCAGATCCTGGCGACGCATGAAGATTCCCTGGTTGTCCTCCTGTCCGAGCACTTCGCCGTTGCCGCTCCAAACGATCACAACGTCGCCCGCGTCGTCCAACGCGACCCCCGGCATTCGCTGCGGACCGGCCTTCGTGCCGTTGACCGCGTATTCGTCGTCCAGTGCGCCGTTGCCGCCCACGGTGCCGAGCTGGCCGTTCGAGACGTATGCCTGGGCATAGATCCCGAGGCTGTTGGGCTGCCCGCCCGAGGGACGCGGTAAGTCCTGGAAACTTTCCCAGACGATGACAAAGTTGCCGGCCGCGTCCATGGCCACCGAGGAATGTTGCTGCGTGCCCTGGGTGACGGTGTTCACCCGGAACTCGCCGCTCACCGCCACGTTGTCGATCGGGGCGACGCCGCCCAACGTGATGAAAACGTAACGTTGCGCGAAGACGTCCTGCGTGCCGTCGATTCCCACCTTTTCGTCCGTGTTCGCGATTTCGGCGACGCTTGTCCAGGTAATGACATAATCGCCCCGCATGTCCATGGCCACGTCCGACCACCGCTGTTCGCCGTCCGTGGTCTGGTTCACCCGGAACTCGTTGCCACCGACGAACTCGTCCTCGACGTCCCCGCGGTTCTCGTTATCGACCCAAACGAACTGCCGCGCGTAAATGTCCGACGGATCGCCGTCGTTGGGGGTATTGTCATACGAGGTCCAGGTCACAACGAAGTTACCCAGCGCGTCCATGGCCGCCGACGCGAAAACCTGATCGCCTTCAGTGTTCTGGTTGACGCGGAACTCGCCCTTCTTGCCGTCTTGCTGGGTCTGAACTTTCAATCCGGTCATCGTGCCGGGGTCGATCAGAAGATCCCGGTGATCTTGCCCGCCGTCGGCGCCGACGAAGCGAATGTCGATGTCGTTCTCGCCTCGGGCGAGGACCTCGGTCTGGAGTCCCAGGGCGGCCAATTCCGTCTGGATGCTCTGCGCCGTGGTGACCAGATCGCCGTTGTGCGCGATGTCGCCCGTCGAGTGCTCAACGCCAGCCGCGTCCTTGTAGACGAGCTTGAAGGTGCCGGTCGAGTTGCTCGGCATCGTGACGACTTGCAGTTCGTCGATCTTGCCCAGCGCGTTGCCAAACCGGTCGTAGGCCTGCGCGTAGATTTCGTAGCCGTTGCCGTCCTGGCCCTCGGATTGCCACGCGATGACGAACTCGCCGTCGTGGTCGATGGCCACGGTCGAGAACCGCTGCTCGTCCTTGGTCACCGTGTTCACGAGAAATTCGTCGCCCAGCGGATTGCCCATCGCGTCGTAACGCCGGGCGTAAACGTTCCAGTCGGCCGCGCCGCTCGGATTGTCGTCCTGCGACCAGGTGATGATGAAGTCGCCGTCGGCGTCCATGGCGATCGAGGCATAGGTGGCCGTCGGATTGTCGGTCACGCAGATTTCGTTATTGAGCCAGACCGAGTCGGTGGCCGGGTTGATCGGCTCGCGCACCTGAAGAGTCGACTGCCGCTCGGTGTCCGTCGAGCCGTACCATTCAACGTCGTAGAGCTTGACGAACACGCCGACGATCGACACGCCCCCCTCGCGGTCGGTCTCGACGTCGACGTCCCCGCTGATGTCGTTCGCGCTGCCCGGCTCGACGACCAGTTGCGGGTGATCGGCGTTCGCGTCGGTGCCCGTGAAGACGATTTCGATCGTGGTGTCGTCGAGAGCCGTGACTAGCGTGTCGAGCCCCAAGGCGTCCAATTGGGTCTGAATGGACGCGGCCGTTGCCGCGCCGTCGCCGACATAAACGATGTCGCCGCTGGCCGAACCGTTATAGCTCAGTCCGAACATGCCCCACGCGCCGCCAAACGTGATCGTCTGGACTTCGTCGGTCATGCGGCCTTCCTCGATCCAAACCACGCCGTAGTCGCCGTCGGCGTCGTCGGCCACCGATTGCGGGCTGTTGGGCGCCCCGTTGAGCGAGGCGTCGTCGAGGAACACTTGGTTGCCATCCGGGTCGGTGTTGACGCGGGTCTCGATGCCCGAGGCGAGCACGGTGAAGGCGACTTGATAGTCGCCGCCGGTGTGCCCGTCGCGGTCGCCGTCAAGCGGATTGTCGAAGATGTCCCAAACCCCGTCGGTGACCGTCAAGACGTAGTCGCCGTTGGTGAGCGATTGCAGGTTGAAGGCCTCGGCGTCGGCGTCGAACGTGATAACGGCCTCGTACTTGCCGCTGGGCGCGGCGGCCAGGAGCGAATTATACGCCTGGTTCAGGCCAAACTCGATCGAAACAATCGCGTCGTTCATCACGACGCCGTTGCGAACCAATTGCCAGAGTTCCGGATTGAGCACGCTGTGGGCGCCCTGGCTGCCGTAATCGACGTTCATGTCCTCGCCGAAAGTCACGACGAATTGGGCCACCTCGTTGACAATCACCACGTCGTCCAACACGGTTTCCAGCGTCGCCGTTCCACCCTCGGGAGCGTTCAAATAATGGACGTCGGTGACAATCGGGCCGGCGTCGTCGGCCATCTGATAATAACGCTGCAAGAAAACGCCGCTGGGATCGCCGGGTCCGTTGCCGGTCCAGGCGATAATGGCGTCGCCCGTGTCGTCGACCATGATGGACGGAAAACGCTGATCCCCCGCGATGGTGCCGTTGACGTGAATCTCATCCCCAATTTCGCCGTTGGCCCCGTAGAGCGGACCGCCCAGCAATTCGGTGCGAATATATCGCTGGGCATAGACGCCGTAGCTTCCCGCCGAATCGGCGCCGCTCGAGGACGGACGGTCCTGGAAGCTCTCCCATGTGATGGTGAAGTCGCCGTCGGCGTCCATCGCCACCTGGGAATGCTGCTGATTGTGTTGGGTAAACGAATTGACCTGGAATTCGTCGGCAACCGCTGTGCCATCGGCGTTGAACCGCTGGGCCATAATGCCATTTTCGCCAAGGTATCCCGCCCCTGGCCCGTTCCCGCCATTATCCTGACCGTAGCTGGTCCAGGTGATCACGAAATCGCCGTCGGCGTCGATGGCGACGTCCGACCATTTTTGGTCGCCGTCGATGGTGTTATTAACAAGAAATTCAGACGAGGCGAAGAGTTGCGCATTGCCGGTGCCACTGTCACTTCCATTGTTTCCACCGCCAACGATCGAGTCAATCCAGCTGGCATAGCTTGAGATGCGCACGTCAATACTGACTTCGCCGAAACTGGAATCAAGTTCAGTGCTATTGGCATCGGTGTTGACGCTAAAATTCGGAAGACCACCACTAGTAATGCCAGCAATCAGTCCGTTAATGAAGCATGGTCCTCCCGAGTCGCCTACGCCAGAATTAGTCTCATCATCTCCCAATCCAGTATGATTGAGGTCGAAATTTTGCCCGAGGGCGTCATGAGTGCTGGTCCCATCATCAAAGTCGTACACCAATATTCCTGCAGCCAGCCCTGGGATATCTGTTCCAATAGCGTCATAAGTGTTGTGGCCCTCACGAAGAATATCGGTTGGTGAATTCATGTCTTCACCGCTTTGGCCGGTTCCGGTAACCCCATAGCCCAGGTGGTGGAAAGTCTGGCCAATTTCGTCTGAACCACGATAAATGTCGTACCGCTCGGCTTCGGCAGGCGGGCTTTGTGCCAGCAAGATAAGAGCGACGTCGTTTCCGTCTCCAATATCACCGTTGTAAAGAGGGTGAACGAAAAGGCCCGCCGCCTCGATTGTTACTGGCCCCGTGGACATAGCAAACGTTACCGAAATCGCCGATATAGCTTCTGGATTACCGCTATCATCCGTAACAACGTGTGCCGCGGTTAGAATATAATTGCCACCAACCAACAGTGATCCTGTCCCCATGGCTGAATCCGTTTCCACGAGCACAACACCGTCGTATCCGCTTCCTGATGGCACAATGAGAGTGCTCGGATCGTCCCCACTCGTTAAAATTCGCGGTTGTGCAACAATACTATTGGTATCGTCTGATCGATTATCGAAATACGAGTTTGAGAAGTCTTGTGAATCAATGTAAGTGAAGGTTTTCGCGTAGATATTACTCTCATAGGCGGCATCGCCGTCTTGGCCAAAGGACGTCCAGGTAACAACAAATTCACCGTCCCGATCCATGGCCACCGACGGGAAGAGCTGGTTGCCCGCCGTCGTGTCGTTGACCCGAAGCTCGGCCGAAATGCCCTGAAGGTCGGTCGACAATTTGATCTGGCCGCTGCCGGCGATCGAGGCGTTGTTGAGCACCAGCGGCGCAACGTCGCGCCGGGCATGCTCGCCGATAAATTCGACGGCCAGATCGGTGTCGTTGAGAACCTCAACCTTGACCAGGACGGGCGAGGCCAGGTTGGCGAAGGCCTGCTCGATCTGCGAAGCCGTTTCGACCAGGTTGCCGTTGTAGGTGATCGGCGCCGTGATTTGGCCGTCAAAATTCAACGTGAAGGTGGCCGTGGTGATGTCGCCCAGAATCTGAACCAATTGAATCTCGTTGGCGCCGCCGACCGGCTCGGCGCTGCGCGAAAAGCGCTGG
Organism: Pirellulales bacterium; assembly: GCA_016933425.1. Taxonomy (GTDB): domain Bacteria; phylum Planctomycetota; class Planctomycetia; order Pirellulales; family Thermoguttaceae; genus UBA11386. The sequence goes on along the minus strand of JAFGAY010000185.1, from coordinate 11,612 downwards.
GCGTAAACGCCGTAGCCGCTGCCGTCCTGGCCCTCGCTTTGCCAGACGATGATGAAATCGCCCTCGGTGTCGACCGCGACGCTCGAATAGCGCTGCGCGCCCTCGGTTTCCGTGTTGACCAGGACCGGCTCGCTGTCCACCTCGCCGCCCAGCGCATTAAACCGCTGGTAGTAGACGTTCCAGTCAGGATCGGCGGCCGTGCCGTCGTTTTGCGACCAGGTGACAATGAAATCGCCGTCGCCGTCGCGGGCCACCGAAGCGTGGCCAACTTCCGAGTGGCCGCCGGCAAGGGCGAACGGAGTTACCAGGATTGCCGGCAAACTGGTCGTGGTCGAAATGCGCTCGCCGGCCGTTTCGGTCCACGTCGTGCGATAGAGCTTCGCCCAAACACCCGGCTGCGCGCCGGTCTCGTCGGTCCAAACAACAACGTAGTCGCCGTCGGCGTCGCCGGCGATCGACCGCGGACTGTTGGGAACCAAATCGGGATCGCCGACCGTATCGAGCAGGATTTGGGTCCCCGACGCCTGGGGCGCCGTGTTGACCAACGTCTCCGTGCCGGTCGGGGGCGTCAGATAGAAGGATCGCGACACCGACTCGCCCTGGGGCAAGTATCCCGTGCGACCCAGCGGATTGCCGGCCACGTCGCGAATGGCGTTCGAGGCGACGATCTGGTAGTTGCCGCCGGCCAGGTCGGTCACCCCGGCGCTGGAACCGTTGCCGTCGAAGAAAACGACCGCTTCCCACTTGTTCGATCCAATGGTGTTCAGCCCGAGGGTCGTGGAAACGTTCAATCCAAACACAACGTCGCTGATTCCCCCGGCCAGCTCGACGCCGTCCTTCATCAACGACCAGTTGGCCAGGTTGGTGACGCTGTGGGTCCCGCCCATGGTCGTGTCGAGCCGCTCATCGAAGGTCACGATGATGTAGTTCATCGTGTCGATGACCTGCCCGCCGTCGGTTAGCCGGGTGCCGTCGTCGAGCAAAAAATCAGTAATGTCGGGCCCGGCCGGATCGGTGCTTTCGTTGAACTCGCGGAAATAAACGTTCGTCGACGTAATAAGCCCGTTCGTGTCTTCCTCCCATTGGCTCCACGCGGCGATGAAATCGCCGTCGGGCTGCATGTCGGACGACAGGTAGGTTTGCTGCTCGCCCATTTCGCCAAAGTTGTACGGCGTGATGACGGGCGGGGCGGCGGGAACGTCGCCGATGACCATGGCCGATTCTCCCCGCGCCATGGTGACCCACATGTCGTGCAAATCGCCCTCGAAGCTGACCTCGTAGACGTAATAGAAAGTGTCGCTCTGGTACCACGCCCAAGAGGTGAAATCGCGCGACGACCATTCGGCCGTGTTGTCGATGCGCCGGCATTCGACGACGCCCTCGTATCCGCCGCCGACGGGCCAGCTCGACCAGTTGCCGCCCAACGCCGCCTGAATGCCCGCCTCGATGGCCGCGGCCGTTGGGTTGGGCTGGAGCACGTTGTTGCGATAAACCGGAGCAATCGTCGCGGTCACCTGCGTCCCCGTGTTTTCATTCCAGACGGTGACCTTGAAACTGCCTCCCGTGGCGCGGGAATCAATCTCGACAATGTAGACCGCGTCGCTGCCGTCGCGCTGGGCGTTCAGCACGCTGTCGCCCGTGAGCTCGTTGGCCGACGCGCCCGGCTCGGCGTCGTAATTGCTGAAGAACACGCCGTTCGATTCGCCGCGAATCATGCCGGCGTAGGTGTTGAGAACCGCGTAGAGCCGGCCAATCTGCTCGCTGGTCGCTCCCAGGTTCTGCGCGCGGATGAGGTAATATTCGATCGCCTGGTCGACGTTGTCGGCCCAATCGCTCCCCGTGTATTCGGGCGAAAATCCCTCAAGAAACTCGTATGTCGGATCAAAGAACGCCAGGAGGTCCGCGTTTTTGTCGGCGTTGATCAGCCCGGTGTAATAGGGATAGGTGACCATCGTGACTTCTTCCGACGAGTCGGCGCCGAATCCCTCGTAGGTCGCCGTAATGTCGCCGTCGGCGTCGACCATGATGTTGCCGTTCCACTGGTCGCCCGACCAAAGGGTTCGCGTGCCGGTCAGAAACGACGAGCTGTTGGCGCGAAATTCGTTGCGGTTCACGCCGACGCCGGTTATGTTGCCGTCGGCGTCCTCGACGAGCTGGTAGCCGATGACGTAGATCCCCTCGCTAAAGACGCCGATGTTGTCGCTGTCCTTGGCCACGTCGTAGCTGATGAGGAATCCGCCGGCCGAGTCGAACGCGGACGTCGAGGCCCCGCCGCCGCCGCTGGCCGTCGTGTTAAAATCGCTGACCGTCCAAACGGCCGTGGCGGTCATGTCTGGATTAAACAGCCTCGCGTTGACCCACGACGCATAACCATAGCCGAACCGGCCCGTGTATTCGTCGATTCGGGTGTAGTCGGGATCGCGCGTCTGCGTCCATGTGAAAAGAACGTAGCCGTCGTCGCTAAGCGAGACGTAGGGATCAAAGTGGATGTCGGTGTCGGTGTCGTCCGTGTTGTCGACGACGATGAACTCGCTTCCCACCCGATCGCCGTCGCGATTGTAACGCTGGGCCGAGACGTGGTTGAAATAGCTCAGCTCCTGCGACGTGCTGACCCAGGAAATGACGAAGTTGCCGTCGGCGTCCATGCCCACGGCCGGCTGGTTCTGAGCGCCCGTCTCGTAGGTGTTCACCAAAAAGGCGTTCCCCTGCGGCGTCACGCAATGGACCTTCGTCCCGTCGGTCAAGACGAACTGCGGATCGTCGACGTAGCTGCTCGGGCTGAACCGGCGCGCGTAAACGTCGCTGAGGCTGGTGTCGCTCACGACGCCGGCCACCTCGCTGGTCCACGTGATCACGAAATCGCCGTCGGCGTCCATCGCCACCGCCGCTTCGTATTGGTGGGTTTTGTCGGGCCACGGGGTGAACGGATCGTCCGGCTCGGGATCGTTGACGCGAAACTCGGGACTCGGCTCCTTGATGGTCGACACGTAGTCGGCTGTCGGATCAAGGTGCGATACTCCCGCGTCGTCCACCGCCGCTACGAGAACCATCTCCGGGATGTTCGTCTTGCCCGACTCGTCGATATACGTCACCTCGAACGACGTCAGGCTGGGCTCGTATTTGCCGGTGACCGAGTTCAAAACCAGAACCGGCATGACCGAAACGCGATAGTCCGTGTAGCGAACCTTTATCGGCTCGGTGTAGTCCATCGGCTCGAACGTGCGCTCCTCCGGATGATCGTCGTCGATGTTGTTTCCGTCGGTATCCCGAAAGACCTCTTCCTCCGTGGCGAAAAAGGTCGGAGCTTGATAATGGTCCATCATGTTGTAAAGGAACATCTGCTCGATTACCCGGGCCGTGGCATACGGATCGGTTGGGTGGACGGGAATGTTCGTGATCGTCACCGGCTCGCGCACGGTCGACATCATGGCCGCCGGATAAAATCCGCTCGTCCAGTTGGTGAACGCCGGGTTGATCTCGATCTCGGGCTGGTTGAGCCCATGCGACTGGTCGCCGAAATAGACGTAGAATTCGTTGGGCGCGACGCAGTCGACGACGACGTCGGTCAGCGCGCCGCCGAGTCCGCGCAGGCCCGCCTGCATCATGTCCTCGTTGGCCTGCATGTACCATTCGTCGTAGATCATCGTGAACCGCTCGCCGGCGCCGATCGAGCCGTTGCCGTTCACGTCGAAACCCATCGTGAACGTGCCCGTGATCGGATCATACAATTCCTCGGGCCAATAGGGTTCCGGCGCGGACGAAATAGTCAGCTTTTGCACCTCGTTGCCGCCCACGATCAACGAGAAATTGCCGTAGGCGCCCGAAACCGCGTCGTTGGCCAACTCAACCGGCAAGTCCAAACGCTGCACCTCGTCGGTGTAGTAGCGCGCGTAGATGTTCGCGTCGGTCATGTAACCGCCGGAAATCGGGTCGATGATGTAATTGCCGGTCGTCGGGTCGAGCACGTAGTCGTAGCGCGTCCACGTGACGACGAAATCGCCGTCGTCGTCGACGGCCACCGATTGACCCGATAACGTGTCTAAGTCGTACACCTCATAGTCCGACCCCACGTCGCCGACGAACGACTCGTTGACCAAATGGTCCACCGGACCCATCGGCGAAAGGCTCAAGAGTTGGCGTTGCTCCAGGGGATCGAGCGCAAGCCGCCGATAAGAGCGTTCGGTCGCGCCGCGTGTCGAAGAGCGGCCGGCGAACCGGTCGCGGAAATGTCCGACGTGGGATGCGATTCTTCGAAGCTTCGGCAATCGGAAAAGCGACATCTCTTTCTGTCCTTCAAGTTAGGTTCCGGATCCCGGAATGGTAGTGCCCGTCTGTTCCAAGCTGCTTTCCATCGGCTGGCCTTCCGACGGAGAAATGGGCGCGGACCGATCGGCCGCGCGCGATAAGCGATGTGGGGAAGCCGCAAAGGCCTCGTCGCGGACCTCGTTGCCGGCGCGAAGCCAGAACGACGAATCCGGATTGGTCATGGCCGACCGGGCGGCCTCTTTTTCCAGGTTGAGAATCATCGGCCGGCTGATGCCCGGCAAAAAATGAACGTCAAACAACTCCTCACACCCGGAGGTAAACTCGAACGTGCCGATCTCGGCGCCGCGGGCCAGGTCGACCACGGCCACGCCACAGCGGAGCTGAGGGCGCCGTTCCTGAATCGGCAGACCGCCGAAAATGTGTTTCTCGCGGATCTTGCACATGCCGACCAGGGCGTGATTGCCCACGAAGGCCAACCCCCGAACGTAACCCGGCAGACCGCAAACGACCTCGGTGCTTCCCGTGGCCGGATCGACGCGAACCAACTCGCCCGCGCCCGAATTGAGAATCCAAAGCCGGCCGTCGTGCCAGCGGGGCGAATGGGGCATGGCCAGTCCGTCGACCACAATCTGGTCGGTCTCGACGTCGATCACCACGCCGCCGGTCGCTTTCTTTTCTCGCCAGGCGCCCGGCGAGTCGGTCGTTCCCAACGCCGTCACGTACTTCGGCCGGCCGTCGACCATCGCCACGCCGTTCAGGTGGCATCGGTCCTCGGGAACCAGGTCGGTCACGAACGAGGGCTTCCAGAGAGGAATGAAATTGTGGTCGTCGCTCAGCCGCGCAAGGCACGAAAACCGCGTGTTCACCAGCACCACCCCGTCCCGCCCCACCGCCACGTCGTGCGTGTGCAAATCGCCCGTGTGATACGTCGCCCGTGGCACGTACAAAGCGTCGTAGCGACCCGGCCGGTCTTCAAGATAGTCGTGCGCCAGAAATCGAGCGTTGGCGAAGAACCAGATGTCGTGGCGCGTGGCCAGAACCATCCGGTTATGCTCGACGGCCATCCCCAACGGTTTGTCGAATTCACGCATGAGAAGCGTCGCCTGACGCCCGTCCCAGCCAATGACGGCAACCTTGCCGGCCTGGTAGGTCGTCGTCACAACCGATCCGCCCGATCGCGCCAACCAAACGCAAAACGCTTCCGAGGCGCTGCACTCGATGCGGACGGGAGAGGGTAATGGTAATGCGTGGCTCATGCGATAAGGAATCCGGCGATGCTTGCGAAACGTTAGGCCTGCCGCTTTAGTGCGGAATAGGCCGCGACGCGGCGGCCTCTCGGCACCCGGCGACTGACGCGAACCCGAGGCTCCGGGCAAAGTTGGAGTCGTCGGAACGTGGGCAACAAGGCCACCACGATCCGCGCGTCCAATTCGTTACTACCTGCTTCTCCCACCCAGAGTCCGGCAGCGCGCAAGAGTAAGCCGGCCAGCGTCTTCCTCGTCGAGCGAGGAAGCGCAACACGGCCATTCGTGCCGCCAACGAACGAGCACCATGGCGCGAGACGTCGAACGACAGTTTGTCTTCCCGAGCAAACTCGACTTGGCCCGATCAGTCGAACTCGCGCGAGTAGCCAACCGGCGCATTTCAACAGGCGTGAACCAACGGGAAACCCGTCGCGGCGCACCAGCCGGTGTCGCCCGGTTCGCAAGATCCCACAAACGTCTCTTCTCATGCTCGCGCCTTGATCGTGGGCGGCAATCTCGACCTGCCTTGCCCGGCCTGAGCCAACGGCCCACGATATAACGTTTAATAGAAACCGATCGCAGGGTTTATGTCAAACAGAAAGACCCTGACAGACAACCGATTTCGGTAAAACGAGAATGTCCCTAACCTTTTCCCAAGATATCCAAAATCACCATCTTATCATGATTAGGGGCCCCCCTTGCGTCAAGGACTTTCCACACTAGATCATGACCAAATAAGGGGGTTCTGCGTAATCTTTAAGTGTGGTTTCGGCCGCATGAAAGATGACCTCGCGCCAAACCCACCCAATGATGCAAAAACACCACCCCAAGGTAGTGGAAAACAGAGACGAAAATCGGAAAATAGATGCCCTGGTACGTCCGTTCACACGCCCTCAAACCAGTGCAAAGATCCCGCCGAAGATCTTTTCGCTTTAAAGGTTTGGCCGACGCTGTTGTCGTGCACAGAGAAACCGACCGAACTGCCTCGTTTTCCGGGCCTATTGAAGTTTTTTCACTAAAAGAACCGTATAATTGGCCAGGTATCCGCCGGCTACAAAAAAAACCATCTGCCTGGAGAATCCACCATGAAATCCGACGTCGGACATCCCTTCCCATGGCGGTTTCTTCTTGCTCTGTTTGCGGCGTGGTGGTTCGCCGCGTCGGCAACGTCGGCCGAGCCCCAGACGACCACCGGTCAAAAACCCCCCAACAACGCAACTCCGCAAGCCAAGCAGCCCGAAAGTCCGGAAAAAAAAGACTCTTACCTGCGTTTGCGGCGCGACCAACAAGGCAGACCGGTCGCAATGGAAGTGGCCACCGTTCGTTTTCAATCGCCCCAACGCGGCAAACACGGCAATCCGTTGTCCGAGGTCGACCTGGTCGGAGCGGTCCACGTCGCCGAACCCGAATTTTTCGCCGCCCTCAACAAACAATTCAACGCCTACGACGCCGTCCTCTACGAACTCGTGGCGCCCGAGGGTACCCGACCCTCGCGCGACTCCGGCAGCGGGAGCGGAAGCCCCATCTCCTCCCTCCAAACCGCATTGACCCAAATCCTGAACCTCCAATTCCAACTCGAGGGCATCGATTATCGCCGGCCAAACATGGTCCACGCCGACCTCTCACCCGAGGAATTCACTCAAGCGATGCGCAATCGGGGGGAAACCGTCTGGTCGATGTTTCTTCGGATGCTCGTCTACTCCAGCATCCAACAGGCCAAAAACGGTTCCGGCGCCAGCGATCTCGAAGTGCTCATGGCCCTGCTGGACAAAAACCGATCCTTGGCGCTCAAAAGGGTTATGGCCAAACAGTTCGAGGACCTCGGGGGAGCCATCCTCGTGATCGACGGGCCCGAAGGCTCGGCCCTCATCCGCGACCGCAACACCAAGGCCCTCGACGTGTTGCGCCGCGAACTAAACGCCGGCAAACGAAAAGTGGCCATCTTCTACGGCGCCGGCCACCTGCCCGACCTGGCCAAACGACTGGCCGACGATTTCGACATGAAACCGGTCGAAAAAGTGTGGCTTCGGGCCTGGGACATGAGCGAACCGGCGCCGAAAAAACCGCCGGCCCCATCGAAGCCGCAAACGCAAGAAAACGCCTCCGCCTCCCCTCGGACCGCTTAGGCGTAGGGAATCTTGTTCTTGGGCCCATCGGCTCGCGGCCGCGGCAGATGCCGGTCGAGCAAGTCGGCCACAATGTCGACCGCCAGCCGCTTCTGCGTCTCCGAGGCCGTCTTCAGCCGCCGCGCAACGTCGGCCGAAAGATGAATGGTCAACGAGATCTTGTCAGTGGGGCGAGGTTCCGCCATGACGTTCGACTCCAAAAAAGGGGAACGCTGATTCACGCTAATCCACACTAATTTCGTTATGAGCATCGTTCATTTACCGTAGGTCAGGCTGTGCCTGACAACAAGCTTCTTAATACTACAGCACTATGTGCGGAAGTAGGGCAATCGTAACCCATCGAGTGGCAACTACTTACAAGATGACGTCTTCCTTCGCCACGAAAATACGAAACGGCGAAAACACGAAACATCCGTGCTCGTGCCGTACTGTCGCCGCTTTCGATCTTTCGCACTTTCGTGTTTTCGTGATGAAAAATGGCCTAACGTAGCGCTGTAGTATTAAGTGTCGCCATTCATTAGTTCTACTATCCAAGATCATAAATCAACTGAATCCCTCGGCAACGCTGCTGTTACGCGGTTCGTAATCCACCACGAAGATCACGAAGGACTCAAAGAAGCCCAAGGCACCGGAAAAGAAGAAACGCGGTGTCCGGGGCAAATCTGTTTTTTGCTTCGTGATCTTCGCGCCCTTCGTGGTAAAAAAACGTGCTTGCCGAATCCCGTGCATGGAAAAGGGTTCTGTCGGATATCGTTTTTGGACAGTAGTATTAGCGTCGATCAGCGATAATTAGCGTTCCTCATTTTTTAAAACCCTCGTTTCCCAACCGACCGGCTGGGTCCAGGCCGTTTCGGTCTGAACGCCGTTGGGGATGGGCCGCTCCATTTCGCGGTCCGAGCGGATCACCGCGCGGACGTAGAGCTCCTTGCCCGAGAACCGGTAAGTGGCCGACGTGCCCGAGTGGCTCGCCAGCACCTTGCCGACCCCGGCCAGCGTGGCGAGGGCCTTGTCGTCGGTCCATTGCGCGTCGGCCGGCGTGCCGACGAACTCGATCGTGTAGCGAGTCTCCGGCTTGGGCGCCACCTCGACGTGGAGCGTGCCCTTGGCCGGGTCGTAGTCGACTGCGGCCAGCTCGACCCCCGTCGAAGCGTAAAAATCACCCCGAATCATCGCCTCCATCAAGGCGTCGGCCTCGAGCCGCGCCGCGCGGACGCCGATCCAGCCCCGGCCGGGAAGCGGTCGGGTCGCGGGCGCGTCGTGGTAGCTGTGCGAATCGTCCGAAGCCACGCCGTAAAGCGGCGGGACCTTCTTCTCGATCAACCGCAGCGTGTTGGCAATGTCCCACATCCGCTCTACGCCCGGGTGATCCTGGTCGCCCCAATGATGCACATTGCTATAACAGTTGCACATCTCGACAAAACGGGCCTCGGGCACTTCGGCCAGATCGCGGGCCGAAACGGAAAAGGGGCCGTAGTTCGGATGGTTCACGTGCACGACCATCGGACGGCCCACCTCCTTGGCTTGTTGCTCGACGGCCAGCACGTTGTCGCGAATGCACCGCACGGCGGTCGCGCCGCCGCGGGGACGGACGAACTTGGCCAGATTCAGCCCGTTCAGGTGCACGTGCCGGACCGGCCGGCCGCTGGTCCGGTCGGTAATCTCCTCGCCCTGGATCAAAAGAAACTTGCCCGGCTCGTCCATCCGCGACCGGATTTCCTCGAACGTTTTGAGCCGGACCTCGCGTTTGGCCCCCTCGCCGCGTATCTCGACCCAATCGTCGCCAAAACGGGCGAGATACGCCTCCAACACGCTCTCGGGAATCGGCCGCCGCTGTCGCGCCAACCGGACCCAACGGTCGCCCTGCATCAAAACGTTATGGTCGGTCAGGCAAAAAAACTGGTAGCCCCGGCTCTTAAACCAATCGACAACCATGTCGGGAAACTCGTCCCCGTCGCTCCAAAGCGAATGGGAATGGGTCGTGCCCTTAAACCACTGGGCCTCTTGGCCGCTCTCGCCCCCCTGGAGCAAAGCGGCCGGCCCCGCCAGCAACAACACGACTCCCAGAAACACCCCGCGATACAATCCGGCAGCGGCGCCCGATTCAAAACGCCTTCTCCAACAAAACCAACGTTCGAGGGCCGGCATGGCAAGACTCCCAAAGGAAAGAGGGGACCCGTCGCACTCTCGCAACGAGCCTGTGGACGCCGCGGCTCCGGCCAATCGCCTCTCGACGGCAATCGCCCGGCGTGCCATGCGTCCGGTGGGTCAAGTTCTCCACCCATTCTCCCAACAGCCCCCGGCCAGGTCAACCAACCACGCGCGACCGGCTCATGACCCAACAATAACGCCCCGGACACCAGGTCACGACCTTGTCTTTACCCACATTTAATTGGGGAAGTGTTGGAGAAACAAGGTTTTCGACAAGGCTTTTCGACCCGGAGGGTCGTTTGAAAATAGCCCAGCGATTCATCGCTGGGTGGGAGGGACCACCACGAAGAAGTCTCGTCCCGGAGGGACGATCGAAGAATGATCCGCTGCTTTGAACTTCTTCGTGTTCTTCGTGCCCTTCGTGGTAAATTGGACTTCTTCGTGTTCTTCGCGCCCTTCGTGGTAAATAAAAACCGCGCAACAACCGTATTGCCAAGCCGCTTTCGTACTTTCGCACTTTCGTGTTTTCGCGATGAAAAATGGCCTAACCTAGCGCTGTAGTACTAGCAGCCGCTAAAAAAACCGCCCCCCGACAACCGGCCTTCAATACCGAACCACTTTCCGCAGCAGATGGCAGCCCCAAACAACCAGGAGGAGGTTGCCTGCCCAGACCGACCAGGGCGGGAGCTGGCCTTCCTTCGCGCCGTTGATGCCGAAGATCAGCAGCGGATAGTAGACGACCAGGATCGGCATGAAGCAGAGAAAGAAGCTGGTGAGCATGTCGCGGTTGCGGAGCCGAATCGCCATGGGAGCGCCGACCCAGGCGAAACAGAGGCAACTAAAACCGGCCGACCAGCGCCGATGGGGTTCGACGTGAAGGCGGAAAAGACGGCCCTGGTGCGCGCGGAGCTGATTGGTCCGCGTCTGCCACCCCTTGTCGGTCAAAGCGTCGAAATCCCCCCGAAGCATCTCGCACGCCGCACGCGCCGCACGCGACTGTTCGCACCGGTCGATTTCCGCCTCCTGCTCGACGACCGCCTCGGGTATCGCCCGAAGCGGCATGTACGAAGGCATGCGTGCGCTCGAACTGGCCTGGCTGACGTCCTCCAGCGGCAATATAAGCGGCCACTTTTCGGGAAACATGATCGATCCGCGAGTCCCAACGTCGCCGTGGGGACGGTGAAAAACAAACTTGAGCACCGCCTCGCCTCGATCAACGTCCTTGCTCAGCTCGGCCTCGTCGGCCGTCACCGTAATGGCGGGCCGGGTCCCGTGGGCCTTGAGCGAAACGACCGGCCGAATAAGCCGCCGGTCGACAACGTCCTTGACGTTGATCGAAATCCCGGCCGCACTGTATTGGCGATGGGTGGCCAACATCCGATATACAATGTCCTCGACCGAATCGATCAGCACGTGGTGAACCTGGTTGCGGCCCCACGAAGCCGCCACGTCGCCCAGCACCACCGTGACCAAACTGGCCACAAACGCCAACGCCCAAATCGGCTCAAGTATCTTGCGGGGCGAAATGCCCTGGCTCTTAATGGCCAACACTTCATTCGACCCGGCCAGCCGGGCATAGACGCTCGTCGTCGCCAAAAGAAGCGTGCCGGGCACCGCAAAACTCAGGGCCATCGGCAAAAAACAGGGAATCAGCCGGACCACCCCTTCCGGGGGCAATCCCCGTTTGATCGCCTCGCGCGCAACAAAGAATACCAGGATGATCAACGTCAACACGGTCAACGACAGCAAGAACCACTTCAGCAACTCGGCCAGAATGTATCGCGTAAGTATTTTCATGGGCCGTGTCGTGCCAAAAAACTGATCTGCT
>JAFGAY010000184.1 GCA_016933425.1 Pirellulales bacterium | reverse complement strand
CGTCATCGGCTTCGGCTCCTTGACGGCCTCGAGCATCCGCGGCTTCCAAATGCTGGGCGTCCGACGGTATTACTAGTGGAGAAAACATCGAGGAATCGAGTTGTGGCGAATTGCGGAGGCATGACGGCTAACTCCTTCGTGGGGAGTCAGCTTGTCAAGAGGTCTTCAAAAACATATAATCATTGTGGGTTGTTGTGCGTTTCCTTCGGCATGAACTACCCAAGCCTATTTAGTTGGAGGCTGTTGTGATGAAAGCGATGCATAGGACAGACCTTCCGTGGCGGCAAATCGGGTTGGGCATGGCGGCCTGCGGGATTCTTTTGATGCTTTCCACTCATGCCGCGACCGGGCCCGTGGTTCAGACAACCGAGTCAACCACGGAGCAAGGCACGACAACGGAAACCTGGCCCGGCTGGTCCGGTCAGTCTTGGACGACGGATCAAGAGGCCATTAAAAAGGCGCCCGCAACCGCGCCGCAAACGACGCCTTCTCCCTCGACGCAAACCCAGCAAACGCCTCAACAGCAGGTTCCACCGATGATGGCTCCGCGAACGATGCCCGTTCCCCCGACGTACGCGCCGGGCGCGCCGGGCGCGCCGTGGGAAACCAATGCGGTGGATCCCTACGGAGCGATGCCTATGGCGCCGACGGGCTATGGATCCTATGAAACGGGAAGAACCGAGTCGGGCGGGGTGGGTCCCAACATGGTTCGACCGGGTTCCTTGGGAGGCGCCGCCGGCATGACGCCCGGACAACCGTCGACCAGCGGACTCTCCGGATACGGAGGAGGATACGGGGCTCCGCCGTCTCCGACGCCGACCATGTCGCTTGGCGGGATGGCCATGGCCGATCCAAGTTTCGGGCGTTACGAAGCCGCGAACATACGCGAGGCGACTGCAGCGAGCCAACCGGCCAGCATCGGACGAAGCGAATCCGAGATTCTGCGCGGGAACAAACCGTTCTCGGGCTACAAGCCTCAAAGCGCCACGAGCCCATACTTGAGGTTGTCCGACGATCTCTATCGATCCACGGGCACAAACACGTATTATAATTACGTCAAGCCTTTGATCGACCAGCAGCAAGAGAATCGTCAGGTGACGCACAATCTTCAAGGATTATCGAACACGGCCCGCTCTGATTATCAGACGCTGGAGAGCTTGAAGCAGCGTCCCGGCAATACCATTCAAGGCACGGCGCCGCGCATGCCCGCCACGTTTATGAACACGGGGCGGTATTACCCGGGCTATGGCAGGTAGTTAGTCGTTGGAATTCCTTCGCGCGGCAAATTCAACTTGCCGCGCCTGGAGTAGGGCCCGCTCGGCTTCCTCGATCCGGCCCGCTTTCTGGCAGAGTAGACTCATCGCGACGAAGCTAAATGGATCGTCGGGTTCGAGTTCGCACACGCGGTGGCCGTGTTCGACGGATTTGTCGAATTCCTCGAGCCGATTGTAGAACACGCTCAGCGCGGCGTGGGCCAGCGCGTAGTCAGGTTCGATCTTGACGAGCGATTCGAGTTGACCGACGGCATCGGCCAGCTTTCCCTGCTGTTGGAGCGAGATGGCCTCGTCGTAGGCTTCTTCTTTGGTCGACATGTTTGAAGACTCCAGGCTGCTTGATTCAGGATGGACGCGCGCACCCAGGGCGCGCATTGATCGCGACGGTTGGCGCCGGCGTTTTCCTCGTCGGAGGTTCTTTCCCTACCCATGATAAGTCTAGACGGAATCGATCCGTATGACCAGCCTGCCCGGTAGGACGATTGGAAATGCGTGTCATGGGCGTTTTGCCGTCGCCGTTGTCCATAAAACCCTATCCAATACAGCACGGACAGGATGCCCGGGGCACTCGAAACACACTGAAACCCGAATTTCAGAACCCATTCCGAGGAGGGAAATGCGACAGGGGAGGGAAAGCGACACTTTACTATGATAGTTGTGAGTGCCACTTGATGGTGGTATTTTCCTTCGGCACGGCGCATGAAAGCGAGTTAAATTCGGCAAGATCGGAAAACTTACCGCAGGCGGCACGGCGTATTGGATCGGCCCTGTTTGACTACCGATAATATTTCTACCCAGCGTAAGTTTTTGTCTTGATGTGGTTGTTTGATTGAACCGTGCGGTCCAAGTCGAGCCGGAGGATGGTCGTTTCTGACCTCCCGGAGCGGGTGGCCCGTCGATCCCAGGTTCCATGGAAGGTTTGTTTCGTGAAAATACATCCTAGCGCGATTGTCAGCCCCGATGCACAGATCGGGTCCCATGTCGAGATTGGTCCATTTTGCGTCCTCGAGCCGGGGGCAATTGTTGGTGAAGGTTGCGTGCTATACGGTCACGTCACCATCAAAAGCGGCACCACGCTGGGCGATCGCAACCGTGTTTTCGAGGGGGCCGTTCTCGGCGGATATCCCCAGCACGTCCACATGCCCGACCGGCCTGGCAATGTTTTGATAGGCGAGGGAAACACGATTCGTGAGAACGTGACAATTCACCGTCCGCTTTCCGAAGCGGAGACCACGGTGGTCGGCGACCACTGCCTGCTCATGGTGGGGGCCCACGTGGCACATGATTGCAAGGTTGGTAGCAATGTCATCATTACCAACAACGCGATGCTGGGTGGCCATGTGATCGTTGAGGATCGGGCCTATGTCTCGGGGGGCGTGGCGGTTCACCAATTTTGCCGCATCGGAACGCTTGCGATGGTTGGTGGCCAGTCGCGCGTGGTCAAGGATGTTCCTCCCTATGTAACGGTCGACGGACAAAGCAGTTATGTGGTCGGCTTGAATCAGATCGGCCTGCGGCGCGCCGGCTATTCGCCGGACCAGATTCGCCAGCTCAAGCAGGCGTACCGCGTGCTCTATCGGAGCACGCTTCTGTGGGACGACGTCCTTAAAAAACTCGCCACCGAGTTTCCCGAGGGTCCGGCAGCCCATTTGCGCGAGTTCTGCGCGAACACCCGCCGGGGCATCATCCCCGAACGTCGGATGCCTCCCGGCGCCACGATCAAGCTCTGTGACGAGTCGAGTCAGGAAGCCGAGCTTCGGGCAAAAGCGGGATAATACGCTTCCGGTCCATTCTTGAGCCCAAGCGGTTAGGCCTGGGGGTGATCCACCAGTCGTCCCAAGCACCCCCCGCCATGGCGGTTTGATATTTTGGCCATTCTTCCGCAGGATAATAACCTATATTTATCATGGTAATACTATCGTCTGCCCGGGGTGGCTCGCGATTCACGGCAGTGATGCGCGTGAGGGCTTGAGCAATCGATGTCCCCTGTGGTCGAGTTTTAATGGAATGGTTCTTTCCCTCTTTTCTCGCAATCGCCAGCGCGAAGTCCAGAGCTTCGTGTTGAACCTGATCAACAATCACTGTCCCGACTTGCACATCGGCGGCGAAGAGCTTCGGCTTGAAAGCCGCATCAATCTGACGGTGGTCGTGCTGGTCGTGCCCATCAAGGACGGGCAGCCTCGGATTGACGAGTGCTTGGTTACCGTGTCGAAGGAGTTTTCAAACACGGGCCTTTCCCTGGTTCTCGCCGAGCCGTTTTCGTTGGACGAGGTGATTCTCGGGTTCCAGCGTCGTGGTTCGACGACGTTTCTCCGCGCGAAGGCGAAACACCTGAGTCCGATGGGAGCGGGCTTCTTCCAGTTGGGCTTCAAGCTGCTGGAAGTGCTTGCGACGGATGCATATCCGGAATTGGAAACGCTGGCCGACCGTTTTTGAAAAGCTTATAAAAGCTGGTTGCTCTTGCGAGAGCGACTTTGCGGGTTGATTCAGCGGATTGCTTGCCGGGCGGCTCATCTGGTGCTGTTGGACAAGCCGGCGTTCGCGTGCGTCTTGTGTTTGCCGCCGCGAATTTGGAAGTGGGCGACCAATTCGCGCAGGGCGTTGGCCTGGGCCCCGAGTTCCTGGCTGCTGGAAGCCATTTGTTCGCTGCTGTTGGCCGAGTGTTCGGTGACTTCGGCGACGATTCCGATCGCGGCCGAGACTTCCTTGGCATTGGTCGCCTGCTCGATGGTGGCGCCGGCGATTTCACCGATTTTGTGGGCCGTTTCCTGGACGCCCACCACGATTTCCCGCAGGGCGGTGCCGGTTTCCTTGCTCAAGAGAGCCCCTTCCTCGATGCGCCGCGTCGATTCGCGGATCAACGTCGAGATTTCGTTGGCCGCCTGGTTCGATCGTTCGGCCAGTTTGCGCACTTCGTCGGCGACGACGGCGAAGCCCATTCCGTGCTGGCCGGCGCGGGCCGCCTCGATGGCCGCGTTGAGCGCCAGCAGATTGGTCTGGTTGGCAATTTCCGAGATGACCTGGATGATTTCGCTGATCTGCTTGGAGCTTGCCCGAATCAACTCCATCGCCTCGATTGATTTTTCGACGGCCTCGCTGCCGTGCTCGGCCAGGGCGTTGGTTTTTTGCGCCGTGTAATCGGCGTCGGCGGCGTTATGTTTTACCTCTTCGATGGATCGGGCGAGTTGTTCGAGCGACGCGCTCATCTGTTGGACGGTTGAACTTTGCGTGGTCGCGCCTTGGGCGAGCGATTCCGAACTCGTGGCTATCAGCGACGAGCTTTCGTCGAATTGCCGCGCGCTTTCGGCGATTTCGTCCAGCGTCATGCGCATGCCCTCGACGACCGCGTTGACGCTTTCGCGCAGCGTCTCGTAGTCGCCCGAGAACGCCGTGGCGATGGTTTGGGTGAAATCATTTTCGGCCATGGCGACCAGCACGCTGCGGGCGGCGCGGATCGGAACGGCCACGGCCGCGATGGAGTTGTTGAGCGAATCGACGATTATCCGATACTTGCCTTGGTGGTTCGCGGCGTCGGCCCGGTGATCGAGTCGTCCCTCCGCGATTGCCTCGCCGACCCGTTCAACGTCGTCGAACAAGGTTCGCAAGGAGTCGGTCGCAGCGTTCAACGCGGCGTTCAACCCATTGAAAACGCCGTCGGTCGCAGGAACGTCGATTTTCGAGCCGTTGGGTTCCTCAAATCGCCACTCGCCGCGAGCCATTCGACGCAGATATTCCTCGATCCGTTTGACTTGGCGGTTATCCGCGTCATGCATCCGCCGTTGACGCGAGGCGTCCTGGAGCAAATCGACGTAGCCGATGGTTTCTCCGCTTGAATCTTGCAAGGGCGTCGAATCGAGGGTGAACGTGCCGCCACCCAACGACTCGATGGCTACCTCGGGCGAGATCGGGCTGCCGTCATCGGTCGTTGATTGCCGGCCGTCCGACGGGTGCATCTTGCGGAGGTTCGCGTCAAGCCAAGAGCACGGCTTGCCGAGGGCCTCGCGCCGGTCGAGTTTTCCAAGATCGGCAGCGGTTTGGTTCAGATACATCCAGTTTCCGGACGCGTCGATGGCAAACAGCGGATGGGGGACGGCGTCGAGAATGCTCTCGTGGAAGCGGATGCGTTCTTCCATTGATTTTTGCTTCGCCGCCATGGTGTCGACGGCCATGTTCAGCATCGCCGCCATGCGTCCCAATTCATGGTTGCGGTTAACCTTGAGTCGCTGGCTGAAATCTCCCTGGGCCGCCGCGGAGAGAACGGCCGACGCCTGGGGTAAAAACCGATGAACCGAGCGGACCATCGCCAAAGCGAGGATCAACGTCGCCGCCATGCCGAACCACAGCCCGACGAAAAGGCCAAGCTGTGCCGAGGCAATGTGTGTTTCCCAAACGGAGGCTTCCTGTTTGCCGGTCGTCAAATTGGCCTGGATCATCCGGCTGAGAAGGTCTTGAGCCTCGCGGGCGGGCCGCTGGGTTGCCTCATACGCGCGGGCAAGCCGCTCGTCGCACTTGGCTATTTTCGGGTCGTCTTCTCGGAGCCCTTCCTCGAGAAATTGATCGCGTTTCTGGACAATTGCGATCATCTCGGCTTGTCGAAACTTCAATTCATTCCACGCCATCGCGAACTGGTCCCCGAGTTCTCGTTCGCGGTGCGTCTCGGGCAGCCGCTGGTAGGTCTCCCAGGCCTCATCCGCCCGTCTCGTGCATTGTTCAATGACACGGCACAATTCCTGTTTGATGTCGCCGATCAGGTTTCCTCGGGCCAGCAGCCGTTCGGCCAGGTGGATGGTGGTTTGGGCCTCTTCGAGAATCAGCATGGATCGAGCGCCGCACCATCGCGCGCATTGGGCCTCGCGGACGGCGCGGCGCGATCGTTCGAGCGAATAATAACCAATTCCAGCGGCCAACAGAGCGACCATGACCAG
Organism: Pirellulales bacterium; assembly: GCA_016933425.1. Classification (GTDB taxonomy): domain Bacteria; phylum Planctomycetota; class Planctomycetia; order Pirellulales; family Thermoguttaceae; genus UBA11386. The sequence goes on along the minus strand of JAFGAY010000184.1, from coordinate 2,214 downwards.
TGCGAAAACGGCCGCGAGGTGTCTTTTTTTCATGGGCAAGCCAAATAACCGAAACACCATGATGCTCTCACGGATCCAATGCTGGGTGAATCTTCGCGGCCCTTGTGCCGGCAAGGGCGAAATGAACGTTGCCGCTTCGACGCATCGCCGAACGACCTCGACCAAGCCGCGCTCAATACCGTTCAACCAGGTGCTCTATGCCCCTGCATGCACTGCCTTCATACAGAGAAGTAGCCCTAAGTATAAGTAGTTTGTCGGCTAAGCGTGTCAAGTGAAACCTGCCGACCGCGGCGGGGGTTGCCCACACGAGAGAGAAGGGGGCGAGGATTATCCGGGGTTCAGCCAGGACGCTCAATCCGGTTAATCGGCACAATCGCGACGCGCAGCCGTGATTGGGATAAGGTGTAACGCTTCAGTCGTCTGAAATGATTCGACAAAAATGAAGTCAGCCGCCGCGCCTGCGCGGCGTTCCCTCGTTAGGTTTGACAAACGTCGAGCAGGCTCGACGGCTAAACACGATTTCCGCTATTCGGCTATAAATGTTATGAATAAGCGATCCTTGGTCATTCACGACCCTGTCGCGGAAACACACCGGTGCATTCCTACGGCGCCGCGCGGCTTCCTCCTTTGCCTTGACATCCGGGCGGTTTGCTGCCGGCCGTGGGAAAGTGCTTCTGCACGGCGGCGAGCACGTCGCTGGGCACGCCGTTGCGCTGCTCGGCCAGTTGACGCACCGTCATGAAATCGCTCTCGACGACGTAACCTTCCTTTCTCAGGGCGTCCTTGAGGTCGTCGAGCGACAGGCCGATCGTGTTGGCGAATCGCCGGAGCCGGAATTCCTCGGCGTGCGGGGCCGGAGGCCGCGGCGAGTGCAGCTCCCAATAGTCTTGCAATTGGGCATTTCCCCACAGGATCGTGCTGAAAGGCGGAAACCAAAGGAGCGTGCCGGCGAGGAAGACGGCCGCGATGGCGGCAATGGCCGTCATCTGGCCCGCGTAATTCCAGCGCCGGCCTTGCTTCGATCGAAGGTAGCTCCAGAACAAGTCCCAATTGAGGAACCAGTGCAGACCGCCCGCGAGGAGGAACAGCAGGGCAAAATTGATGTGCAGGCCGGACCATTCCTCTTTTTCCAGGCCGAGCATCGTCCAGCCGGTCCAGTGAGCGACCCGGCCCTTGGGCGAGCAGTAGAGGATCGCCCCGGAAAAAGCCACGACCACGAACGCCGCGGCCAGGACCAACGAGGTGAAAGATCGCAATTGTCTCCGCATGGTTATTCCTTTCATGGGGTTATTCAACGCGCGTGGTTTCGCCGCCGTCGCGAGTGCTCAGGGCTCGCCAGACGGATAGCTCGATCGACCCTTCAACAAAATGAACGCTGCCGTCGGCCAATAGTGCATTCACTCCGCCCGGATGATTGCTCCGGGCCGAGAAGAAGCCGGTTCCCTTGGCGACCATGTCGGGCACGCTGGTGTTTGGGGGCATATAGGCCGAGAACGTGGTGATTGGTTCGCGGCCCCAAATCCAGGCCGCGCCGCGAATGCCGCGCCAATAGGTTGCCCCGGCCACCAGGGCCGCGAGGTCCGGATTTTCGACGCCCGACAGCCCCGGCCCGTCGGTGTTGAGCGAGAATTTATTACACATATCGGCCATTTGATGTCGTGGATCGGCTGGAAGGGGGCCGGCCGTGTCCGAGTCGAGCCCCAGGAGCGACTCGGACATCATCATCGTGTGGCTCGCGCCGTCGCATAGGTCGCGCGACTGCACGGCCGAGTGGCTCCAGAACAGGCCGTCGCTTGGCCAGCGCAAGTCGTAGTTTGTGCCGGTGCCCGATCCTCCGCAAACCATGTAGTTCGTGCCGGCCGACCGGCCTTGGCCGGCGGGGAAATAGAGGTAATTGGCGAATTGAGAACCCATGTCGTCGCTTGGGCACAAGAACGGTTCGACGACCGCCCCCGTCGGGACAACTTGCGCCGAATTGACGCACACGCTTCCGGCGCCGCCGAGCATGAGCGGTTGGTCGAAATCGATCGAGCGGTGAACCGCCTCCTGCTCCAAGTAGGGCAGAATATGGCTGTGGACTGAAAAGCTGGTTTGCGGCGTCGCCCCGAGGCCCGGCAGACGCCCGCGTGCGTCGGAGTATCCCAGCAGGGCGACGCCCAGTTGGCGAAGGTGATTCGTGCAGGCTGCGCGCCGCGCCGCTTCCCGGGCAGCCTG
>JAFGAY010000183.1 GCA_016933425.1 Pirellulales bacterium | reverse complement strand
TCCATTATGTCCGATTGCCACGGTCGTGTCACGCGGTGTTTCGACCATGCTAGGCGGCTTGCCAGCCCTTGGCCGAGGGGGTAGGATGATTGTTTGCGGGCTCATGTGCGCTCATAATGGCCGCAGCCCTAAACTCGCATGGTCCAAGATGAAAGAAGGACTCTTCCCATGTTTTCCTCCGACGCGCCGCAAGGTCCACCCATCGAACCGCGCGAACTCAAGGCGGCCATGAAAGCCTTCCGCAAGCGGTTGAAGCTGACCTGCCTGGACGACCAATCGCGGATCGGCGTCGGGCCCATGTCGAGCGGCCGAAAGTCGGGCATCGTCGGCATCACCCCGCCCAACCAATTTCCCCAGGCCATTTGGGACGAACTGGTCCGCCAGGGCAAACTCAAGTACAGCGGCAACGGACAGTATGAACTCCCGTAGGTCAGGCTGTGCCTGACAAAATACGCGACTGGACGACACGCCCCGAGGCACGAAGGACGTGGTTTGCGGGCGCCGCTGCTACAGCTTGTCCGCGGCGCCGGCCTTCTGGCGATCTTTCAACGCCGCTGAAATCTCATCGGCCACTTTCCGGGCCAGTATCTCCGATCCCTCCGCGGTAAAATGCACGTCGCGGCGACGCTGGGCCTTGGCCAGGTCCGGCCGAATATGGCCGCACAAGTCGTTCACCCGAACGCCGTGCTTTTTCATCACCTTGGCCGCCGCTTCGTTGAAAAGAACTTCGTCGCCTTGGGCCCTGCCTCGAGCGCCGGCGGGGACGGGCGTGGTCGTAGCCCAAATGAGCGCGGCCCCCGTCGCCTTGAGACGCGGCGCCAAGGCTTCGAGATTTCGCGCGTACTCCTCGGGCGATCGAACACGGTTGCCTCGCACGTCGTACTGCCCGTTCTTCAGCCGCTTGAGATCGTGGAGCCCGAAATTGAAGTGGATCACGTCCCAGGGTTTGTCGCCGAGCCAGTCGTCGAGCCGCGCGAGCCCCTCGGCCGTATCGTGGCCGTTGACCGGAATGCGATGGACGTTCGCCTTGCCGGCCAGCATCCGGCGAACCGGGAAGGTGTAGCCCATCGAGATCGAGTCGCCGATCAACAGTACCCGCGGCAATGCCCGATTGTCGACGATCGGGGCAAACACGTCGTTGGGAGTGGGTCTCGGCTTCGCGCGCCGGGTCTGCTTGGAACTTGGCTTGCTCGCGGCGGCCTTCTCGCCCGCCGGCTGAGGCGACGCAGCCGCATGAATCGACAACAGCATCAAGACCAACGCGGACGGAAGAACCAGGGCGAATCGTTTCATGGGGCGGGCTCCTTGCGAGGCGGGAAAAATCGAGGTGAGCAGAAAGCCCACCGCCCCTGATCATGGCCGATCCGCCGGACCGGGTCAAGCAATTCCGTCACGATGGCCCAAAAAGACGCTCGATCGCCCATGCTCCGCGCGGCCGCCGCCGGTGGCCTAGAAATCACGCGGCCCGCCGGCACGGCGCGGCGTCGAAACGCACCAGGATGGGCTCCACGCGGCCTTGACGCTCGATCAACAGCTCAAGAGGACTGGGTAGCTCCTTGAGCCGGTCGGCGAATTCGTCCTCGTCGGCGAAATCGCGGCCGCCGACCTGGTAGATCCGGTCTCCCGCGCGAAGCCCGGCCAACGCGGCCGGCGAGCCGGGCACCACGCCGGTCAACACCACCGCGCCCGGCGATGCCGCGTCGACGCGCCATGTGATGCCGACGCGCAGCGGTTGTTCGGGCAACTCGGTGGTGAGCGCGCGCGGCTCGGACTCGCTGGGACGTTCGATCACCAGCTCGGTCGGGCCCGAAGCGTGGAACACGGCCCAGCGAAGCTCGTCGCCGTTGCGGATTTCTTGTTCACCCAGGCGTACGATGCGGTCGCCCGGGCGGAGTTGGGCCGACGCGGCGGGCGAGCCCGACTCGACGCCGGTCAACCGCACCCCCTCGTCCTCGCCGACGGACTCGCGCCACCGAATGCCCAATCGCGATCCCGAGTCGCGGCTCGAAGCGTGCCATTGGCCGCGCATCCAATTGGTTTCGTGCCGTGCCGCCGTGCGAAACCCGGGCATTTCCGGGGCGTTGGCCATGTCGTGGACCACGGCGAACAGGAACCGTGCGAGGCGGCGCATCCCCTCGTGGTCGATCAACTCCAAATCGTCCCGCTCGGTGTGATACTCGGCGTGCTTGCCCGTGTGGAACATCAGATACGGAATCCCCCGGTCGAACAGGGGCCAGTGATCGGCGTTGGGTTGCGTGGTCCAGTCGAAGGCCAAGTCGAATCCCGGATTGCGCTCGGACGTGAAGCGTCGCAACCCCGGCGCCGATCGCGTGCCGAACACGTAAACCGTTTCGTTGCGGAGCCGGCCGATCATATCCATATTGAAGTTGAACACGACGTTTTCCAACGGCACGGTCGGATGGGCGGCCCAATGCTGCGAGCCGAGCATCCGCTTTTCCTCGGCGTCCCAGCCAACGAAGAGGATGGTTCGCTTGGGTGGTTCAACTAGCAGGGCGAAGGCTTCGGCCAGTTCGAGCATCGCCGAGGTTCCGCTGGCGTTGTCGTCGGCGCCGTTGTGGATTTGACCGATCCGGCCGCGGCTGTTTCGCGCCGAACCGCGGCCCACATGGTCGTAATGGGCGCCCACAATGATGACCTCCCCGCGCAGCCGCGGATCGCTGCCCGGCAATCGGGCCAGGACGTTGCGATAATGGGGCGAGAACGGCTGGAAAAAGCCGTCGTCACCGGCCGGTTCCAGGCCGTGGTCGGCAAGTTGCTTGGCCAGGTAATCGCCGGCCGCTTGCCCGCCGCGGCTTCCTGCTTCGCGTCCTTCTAGCCGGTCGTCGGCCAGAAAAGCGACGTGTCCTCGAAGGTTCTCGACGGTGATGGACTCCAACGCGCGTGCATAAGAAGCATCGCGTTCGATCGCCGCGCTCGGCGCGGCGGCAAGCCACGCCAGCCCCGCGGCAAGAAACCACGCTGCCCGGCAAATCCGGAGCGGCCAAGCCGCGCCTCCACGGTCAACACGGTCAACACGGCCGTTTCCCCGGATGCCCGTGGAACCAGACAGAATACCCAATGGAGTTAAACGGTGGTGACGAATCATGTGTTGCGTAAAGAAAAGTTGAGAAGGAAAGACAAGAACGATGTGCCTGAAATAGGTTTACTCGGAGCTATGAGGACCAGGTGGTCTGTTTCTCGTTTTCCGAAAAAAACGCCTGCCGATACAACGATAGCTTACCGCCGCGCACCCCAACTTGCACCAAGCGCTGGCCCATAAACGGCATAAATCGGTTAGGCAATTTCGCCTTGCAAACGGCAGGATCGTTATGGTTTGTTTATCTTAACACAGGGCCTTGACGGCCTGGCCGACGGTTGGACTCCCAATCCGGGTGGTCTGGACTCGCCAGCCGCCCTGACAAGCACGACCACCGGCGGTAGAATGAGTCACAATTGATCTCCGGGGCAAAAGACAACCGGCCGGAAGGGAGTTCCTTCGTTGACCACGCAGAAATCCGACTCGCTCGAACCAACAACCGAAACGGTCCACCTGAAGGATCCGGCGCTGGCCGCGCTGTTGGCCTGGCTGATTCCCGGTCTGGGGCATTTTTACCAGGGTCGCTGGGCCAAGGCCGTGCTGCTGTTCGTCTGCATCATGGGCACGTTCGTCTATGGGCTTTACCTGGGGAGCGATCCGGCGGTCGGATGGGGACGCGTCGTCTATTGGACGTGGCAGCCCGGCGAAAAGCGGCTCTATTATTTCTGCCAGATTGGAGTCGGTCTGCCGGCGGTTCCGGCGATCATTCAGGCGATTCGGGTCCACGGCGGCGAAGGTCCGATGGGAACGTTCATGGCGCCTCCTTTCCTGGGCGCTGAAAAGAACGCTCCGCCCGGCCGGATCGCGCTCGACCAGATTCACCGCCGGCTGGGCCGCTATTTCGAGCTGGGAACCATCTACACGGCCGTGGCCGGATTGCTCAACATCTTGGCCATTTTCGACGCTTGGGCCGGCCCCGTCATCCCGGCTCCGCATCCCAAGAAGGAAGATAAAGACGACGAAAAACATCCGGACGACAAGGCTCCGTCGCCGGCGGACGCTTCCACCGTCAAATCGTGAAGCGAGAACCCGCTCCGACCGTGTGTGAACTGGTCCAAAAAGCTACTGTTCGCCGTCGAGCCTGCTCGACGTATTTTATTCATTCGCATCCAACGCCGCGCCCGCGCGGCGGCAAACTTGATTCCGTCACAAACTCCGAGGAATTCAAAGGCTCTCTATGTTCAGCCATCTTCTCCTTGCCGTCTTGGGCCCCAGCGACCTCTGGTACGCGGTCCCGTTGATCGTCGCGGTGAGCCTGGTTTACGCGGCCACGCGGCACGAGCAAACGCAAGAAATCCTGCGGCACGCCGCGCGAACGGCCACGTGGATCGCCGGCTTCATGGCCGTCGTGTTCGTCGCCCTCTGGTTGGTCACCTGGTTCGTTTAGGAATACAGCGATGCGCATCGTCGTCTTGGGGGCGGGCACCGTCGGAACCTCGATCGCCGACATGCTCTGCCAGCACGGCCACAGCGTAACGGTGGTCGACAATCGGCCGGCCCGGGTACGCAGGGTCAATGAGGAACTCGACGTCCGCGTGGTCGGCGGCTCGGCGAGCGAGTCGAGCATTTTATTTCAGGCGGGCGTGCTCGGGAGCGACCTCTGCCTGGCCGTGACCGGGTGCGACGAGGTCAATCTGGTCGCCGCCAGCATGGCCAAGGGGATGGGCTCGCGGCGAAGCGTCGCCCGGGTCTACGGGCCCGTCTTTCGCGACCTGTCAACGTTCGACTACCAGCGCCATTTCGGCATCGACCGCTTGCTGAGCATGGAGCATCTTTCGGCGATGGAGCTGGTTCGCGAAATCCGCCACCCGGGCGCCAGTCTGGTCGAGAATTTTGCCCGCGGCGAACTCGAAATGCACGAACTCGAGGTGAACGAAGAAACCTCGGCGGTCGGCGTGCCGCTGGCCGAGTTGAAGCTGCCGGCGGGCGTGCGGATCGGGTCGGTCCGCCGCGACGGACGGCTGCGCCTCGCCGGGGCCGACGACCGAATCGCCGTCGGCGACCAGATCACCCTCATCGGCGCCCGCGAGGACATCGACGACGTTCGCGGCCTTTTCCAACGCTCCCAACCACCCAAGCAGCGGATTGTCATCGCCGGCGGCGGCGAGACGGGCTACCACCTGGCCAGGGCGCTCGAAGGCCGCCGCTTTTCCATCCTTCTGATGGAAACCGACCGCGCGCGGTGCGAATTTCTCGCCGCTCATCTCGACCAGACCACCGTGGTCCACGCCGACGCCCAGCGGCGCGTCACCCTCGAAGAGGAACGCATCGGCGACGCCGACATCTTCGTCGCCTGCGCCGGCGACGACGAAGACAACATCATGGCCTGCGTCGAGGCCCGGGAACTGGGGGCCAAAAAAATCTTGTCGATCGTCAGCCGCCCCGACTATGCCAACGTCGTCGGCAAATTGGGAATCGATCACGCCGTCAGCCCGCGAATCGTGGTGGCCAAGCAGATTTTTGGCTTCTTGAACACGGGCGCAATCATCTCGCGGATGCCCCTGTCGCCCAGCGGCGACATCGAAATCCAGGAAATCGAGGTAGTCGAGGGCGCCCCGGCGACCCGGGGAACGCTGGCCGAACTCAACCTGCCCGCCCAATGCCTCATCGCGGCCATTATCCGCGAGAGTTTCGTCCGAGTGCCCGGCGCCGACGACCGGCTCTCGCCGGGCGACACGATCGTCGCCCTGGTGGCCGAGCCGGCCTTCGATGGAACGAAGCGGATGTTCACCCCGGAATCTTGACGATCGGAAGCAGGGGCGAGCCATGGAACCCAACCCGCCGCGAACCGAGGAAATCTCGACCAGTCAGGCTGTATCCGAAGCGGTGGTTCCACCACGGCCCGACTCGCCGCGGCGGACGCGCGATTTCGCGCCGGGGCTCTTCTTTCTGCTCCTGGGCTACGGGATCGTGGATTTTCTGGGGCCGGATTTTTTCCGACACGGCGGACCCGACACGTGGGCACTCATCGTCCTCTGGACCGGAGCCGTCGGCGGCCAGATCGCCTTTCTGGCCACGTGGGCCGCGATGGGACCGCTTCCCCTCCGGGTACGATGGCCCATCGTGCTGGCCATTACCTTTATGCTCTATTTCACGTTTTTGTTTGGCCTCGCGGCGTCCGAGCCTCGTTTTCTTGACCGGGCATTCGCGGAAGCGGCCGCGTTTTCCTTGGTGTTTCCCTTGATGTTTCTCCTCGCGCAGTCGCCGCTGTGGATTCGCCGCGTATGGAGCGGTTGGCGCATCGTCGACCCCGTTGACTCTCGGGACAAACCGGCAACCGGGACCCGGCAGTTCGGACTGGCGCACCTTCTCGTCCTGATGGCCAGCTTGGCCGTGGCCCTGTCGCTGGCCCAGTTGGCCATGACGGGATTGCATTCGCCGAGGCATCCATCGCGTCCCCCGCGAGCCGAATTCTGGCTGGCCATGGGAATATGGGGCGTAATGTTCAGCCTTTACGTCGCCGTCCTGGCCGGCCCGTCGCTGAGGGCATGCTTCCTCGCCCAGGTCAAACGCCTTGGCTGTCTGGCCATGGTCGGCGTCTGGTTCGGCGTATCGATCATGGTGGTTTTCATCATGGAGGCTGTTTCGGTACTGTTCCACGCCCCTATGGCCGGAGAGATTCCCGTCGTGATCTTCCTGCACCTGGCCGCCGCGATTTCGGTCCTCTTCGGCAGTTTGCACGTCCTCCGGGCAGGCGGCTGCAGGATGATTCGAACCGAACGGAAAACGAAGTTGGCCCCATCAAACCCTTTCTCCTCCGAGCCAGCCATGGTAGAATAGGTAAGGTGATGAACCATCACAAAAACAAGCACATCCGCGCGGCGGTGGACTACGCCCTGGAACACGGCTGGCGATTGGTTATGGCTGGACCACGAGCGCATGTTTGGGCAAAGCTGTACTGTCCCCAACACGATCGCGATGGTTGTGACGTAGCCGTTTACTCGACGCCGCGCGTGCCGGAATATCACGCTCTGGACATCCGACGCGCCGTCGACCGTTGTCCTCACCATCGGAGGCAATCATGAACTACGAGTTCAACTTGATTCTCAAGAAAAGCACCGAAATCACCGAGGAACTGGCCGATCGACTGTATGACGCCGGCTGCGACGACGGTACGCCGGGAACGTTCTGCGGCACGCCTTGCATCATTTTTCACCGCGAGGCCAACAGTCTGGAATCCGCCATTCGCAGCGCGGTGGCCGACGTCCAAAAAACCGGCTGCCTTGTAGAACGGGTTCAAATCGAGCACGATTCGCCGCTTTTGTCCTCGGGCATGGGGTAGAAACCAAAAGAAACGCACCCTCATCGCAAGCCCCGCGCCAGAGGGGGTTTCATCTCGGGCTTAAACCGCTTGTCGCGCATCGCTGGCAGCGATAAACTATAGGATTCTGACAATCCACCCCATGCGACCCTCCCAGGCGCGAGCAGGACGGCCATTCATGAAAGACACCATCCATCCCAAGTACGTCGAAACCAAGGTGACCTGCGGCTGCGGCAATGCGTTCACCACGCGAAGCACGCAGGCCGAACTCAAGGTCGATATCTGCAACGTGTGCCACCCGTTCTACACGGGCAAGCTGAAGTACGTTGACACGGCGGGCCGCATCGAGAAGTTCCAAAAGAAGTTCGGCGAAGGGGGCTACGCCAGCTTGAACCGGCCCAAGAAGGTGAAGAAGCCCGTCCAACCGGTCGCCGACGAAGAGTAGCCTCGGCCGACGTGCCCACGCAAGCGCACGGGTACCCGGGTGCCATGCTCATGCTTGCCGTGCGCATGTCGGAGCAACCCGAAGTACATGGCCGCGGCAAGCGCGGCCATGGCGCCCAGCCTCTTACTTGTCGAGCGTGGTTTTATGCGCGATGTTCTGGAACAGAAGCTCCAACGGTTCGAGGAGTTGGAGAAATTGCTGGTTGATCCCGACGTGCTGGTTAATTCGGCCCGGCTAACGGCCGTGGCGCGCGAACACGGATCGCTGGCCCGGCTGGCGACCAAATATCGCCGTTTCAAACAGCTCAACGCCCAGATCAAGGAAACCCGCGAACTGATCGAAGGGCACGACGCCGAAATGCGCGAGCTGGCCGAGGGCGAACTGCCCGAGTTGAAAGAACGCCGCGAGGAACTCTGGAACGAACTGCTCGACATGACCATCGGCGGCGAGGACGCCAATCGGACTTCGTGCGTGATGGAAATTCGCGCCGGGACGGGCGGCGAGGAGGCGGCCCTGTTCGCCCGCGATCTGTACGAAATGTATAAACACTACGCCGAGGCGCAACGCTGGAAGGTTGAAATTCTTGACCTGAATCCGACCGAATTGGGCGGCTTCAAGGAAATCACGCTGGGCCTGGAAGGCGAGGGCGTCTATCGCCAGTTGCAGTTTGAAAGCGGCGGACACCGCGTTCAACGCGTGCCCGAAACCGAGGCCAAGGGCCGCATCCACACCAGCGCCGCCACCGTGGCCGTGATGGCCGAGCCCGAGGACGTCGAAATCGACCTCAAACCCGACGACTACCGCAAGGACATTTTCCACGCCAGCGGCCCCGGCGGCCAGCACGTCAACAAAACGGCCTCGGCGATCCGGTTGACCCACTTCGAGACGGGCATCGTCGTCCAGTGTCAGGATGAAAAGAGCCAGCATAAGAATCTGGCCAAGGCCCTGCGCGTGCTCAAAAGCCGCCTCTACGACCGCCGCCAAGAAGAAGAACACGCCAAACGATCGCAAGAACGGAAGACCAAGATCGGCTCGGGCGACCGCAGCCAGCGAATCCGCACCTACAACTTTCCCGAAAACCGACTGACCGACCACCGCATCGGACTGACGCTGTACAAGCTCGACAGCATCCTGGCGGGCAACCTGGAGCCGGTGATCGAAGGGCTCTTGGAGTACGAACGCCAGGAACTGCGCGACGCCTTTGGAAAAATCGAGTAACGACTCGGGCCCGGCCTGCGAGGTGGAGAGTTAAGCATTTGTTGCCGCGCGGGCTTCCGCCCGCGGCTATTATTGCGAGGCGGATTAACGTTGGTCCGGGATCCACGTCGGTCCGGGATCCACGTTGGTCCGGGATCTATTCGGTTTCCCAAATCACAAAATCCCCAACCCCCAAATCCCTCACTTGCCCCCTTCCGAACCTTGGACGATCGGCCGGCTGCTTGCGTGGACGAAAGACTATCTCGCGTCGCACGGGTCTGACAGTCCGCGATTGGACGCCGAGGTGCTCCTGGCCGAGTCGCTCGGCTGCCAGCGAATCGAACTCTACACGCGGTTCGACGACGTGCCCGACGAAGAGCCCCGGGTACGGTTCCGCGAGTTGGTCCGCCGCCGGGCCGAGCACGCGCCGGTGGCCCACCTGGTGGGACAACGCGAGTTTTTCTCGCTCGCGTTCCACATCACGCCCGACGTGCTCATCCCCCGACCCGAGACCGAGCTGCTCGTGGTGACCGCTATCGACCTGGCCCGGGCACGGGGCGACGGCCGTCCGACGGCCATCTGCGACGTGGGCACGGGAAGCGGGGCTATTGCCGTCGCGCTGGCCAAGCACTTGCCGGCCGCCCGGCTAACGGCTGTCGATCGGTCGGCGGCGGCGCTGACCGTGGCGGCCGAAAACGCGCGCCGCCACGGCGTGGCCGATCGGATCAATTGGATCGAAAGCGATCTGCTCGACGGTCTTCCGGCCGACGCC
>JAFGAY010000182.1 GCA_016933425.1 Pirellulales bacterium | reverse complement strand
CTTCCGTTCCACCAGCACACTCAGGTACTTACCGCCACCGAGGAGGGGGCTGGATTGCTCAATGGAAGTGATGCACTCTAGTTCCTTGGCTTCTCCAACACCCCAACCGGTGGCCCAACCATTGCCGGCAACGCCCGGGAATTGGTCCGTCCCCGATTCGCCCGGTCCTCCCGAGAAATCGGCGACGATTGCCGGCTCCGGTTTCACTGTTTCAGCCGGTTTGACGGGCGCCGATGGTACCCGCCGGGCAAACGACGATTTGGTCGGTTTTATTTCCCGGATCACCGGCGTCTGATCTAGCCGGTCGCCCACTTCGACCCGCGCAGCCTGGCCGGCCGACAAGGGATGGCGAAACGTTTTGCCTGAATCTTCCTTGTCGGCGGTGGTCAACTCCACCTTGCCCTGGAAAACCTCGACCTCGGCCGTCCCTCGCTCGTCCTCAACGCGCACGCCGAACTCGGTTCCCAAGTCGACCACCGCGATCGCCGGCGTCTGTATGGTGAAACCCTCAGCGCCCTTGCCCGCCGTGGCGACAAGGCTGCCATTACCCAAAAATCCCTTGCCGCCGCCGGAGACCTTGAACGTGGCCGGACCTTCGAGAAGCACCCTGGCGCCGCGGACATAAGTGATTTCCACGAATCCCTTGGCGAGCCGCAGTTGCTCCCCGGCAAACAGGTTTGTTCCCGGCGACGCGGTCGCGGTGTTATCGCTCCAGACGCATTCATGCATCCGAGTGACCGTGGCGATTGGTCCGGGAACCACTGGCTGCCGCGACACTTGCAGAACCAGAAGCAATAGCAAGATTCCCGGAAGGCCGATGGTCAGCAAAACCGTTACCACGATGCCTCGGGAAAACAATCCGGCCACATGATGGAATCCAGTATCCAGCAAATTGAGTATTGGATTTACAGCAGGACTTCGCGGCCCGGTGATACTCGCAGGAATCTCTTCCGTCGTTCCACCCCGCCCAGCCGCTCCGTTCCAGGACAATTCCCCGTGCAAGGCCAGGCATTCGTAGTAAAATGCCCGCGCCGAAGCATCGTACGACAAAATCCCCTCGAGCCGTTGGTGTTCCTCGAGGGTAAGTTCGCCGTCGCAAACCAGGTTGACTAGCCGGCGCAATTCCGCGGACACCTGATATGCGGGTTCCGAATCGCTCACGACGTTTCTCCCGCGGTCAAATGGTGGCGAATGCACTCCAAGAGAACCATTCGCGTTCGCTCCAACGACCGATAAATCGATTTGACGGGACGCGCAATTTGCGCGGCGATTTCATGCGCCGTCTGGCCTGATCCATACCGCCGCGTCAGAAGGTCTCGATCCTTGGGGTGCAGTTTTTTCACGCATCGACCCAAGGCCTCGCGCCGCGCGTCCAGACAGCCCGACGCCTCCTCCCATTCGGCCGCCATGACGTTTATCAGACTGCTGTCATAAAGAAGCCGCTGACCGCGCTCGCGCCGCCAGAAAGCCAGCACTTCGAGATGGGCGACGCGGCGCGCCCAGGCCCCAAAGTTGGTTCCCGGCGCGAACTCGCCGGCTTTCGACCAGAGCACCATGTTCGTCGCTTGGAGAACGTCGTCGACGTCGGTCGGATTGGGCAGCATCGCAATGATGTAGCAATAGAGTCGCCGCTGCTCCCCGGTCAGCAACCGCACGAATTCGACATTCTCAGCAGACTTGTGTTTCATCACATTCAGGTATAGCACACAAACCCAACGGACCGCCACACGACGGGCATATCCCGTCCACCAATTCCCGATCGCCACTCCAAACCACCAAGCGGGAAATGTCTTTTGGACAAAACTTTCCCCCGTCATGATTAAACGGCCTTGCGTGACGAAAATTCCTCAGCAAAAGCCGTTTAGTTTTTGGAAATCGGAAAGGGCCAGGGTCAGGGCGAATGTCTCCCGGTTCGGAGACGTTCCGAGAGCCGATCCAAAACCGATTCGAGTTGACGAGAAGACGGTCGGAAACACGCGGTTGACGAAATCTCTTACTTCTTTGCCGCAAGCGTTTCTTGTGATGGTTTGCGGCCCGGAATAAAATCTAGTGGGGATTTGTCGGTTCTGGAAAGCTAACAGCCACTTTTCGCGCGGCGTCCCGACGACTGCCCGCGTCATAAAGTGGCTGTTCCTTTTTTCCGCCGCACGTTCCCACGCGACAGAAAGGCACGGATTATGCGCGCATTATTGTCTGGGATTGTTTTCTCGATGCTCTTGTGGACCTTTGGAATTGTGAAAGCCCGCGCGGACGTCGTGGCCCGTTTCGACGGCGGCAATTCGACCGGCGTTGTCGACGCCTATCCGGGAACGGCCGGCGACGGCTGGATGGGCGCTTGGCAAGCTCCGGCGTCGCGCGCCCTACTGTCGGCCCAGGTCCTCGCAAGCTCTCCCCTGGCCACTGGGACTGGCAATTACCTGGACGTTTCGATCGACATGGATTCAGACGTCACCGACTCGAACAACGGCCAGGGATGCGTCGCGCGGAACTATGGCGACTATTACGGCGAGTTCAGCGCCGCGCTGCCCCACACCATCCAGTTCCAGATCCGCATCGATGAAAACCTGGGCACGGGAACCACCTTCACCAGCAACCTCGACCGCTACTACTTTTTCGACTACCCCTCGGCGCGAAGCGGCACCGCCGCGGCATGTTCCTGGGCCGTTTTCGCCTTCGGCGCCGACTACGGTACGGCCAAGGCCAAGAAATGGTCGTTTTACAACGGACTCCAAGACAGCGGAGACTTCAGCGAATATCAACTCGTCAACACGGGCATGTCCGTGGTTGCCGGGACAACTTACGACTTCACGATCACCGTCGATCCGGCCAATCGCCTGTACGCCGCTTCGGTCTCCAACGGCTCGACCACGGCCAGCGTGGCCGGCCTCGGCTTTCGCACTTCCACGGCCGCCGTGGGCCAGTTTCTCCACTTCGGCGGCAAAGGAAACCAACCGGCCGACGTTCGGGCATTTTCGCTCGATTCAATTCAAATCCCCGACAACGGCGGCACCGGCCCCACCGAACTTCCCACGGCCGACGGCTTCCACGGCATCTGGTACTACAACGAGTACGTCGGCGAACCGTATATCTATAAATATTCCGGCGGCTTCGGCACCTATCCGCAGCAGATCGCACCGCACGCCTATTATTCCGAGGAAGCCGACAAGACGTTCTTCGTCTACGGCGGGACCAACGCGACCAACAGCACGATCTACCACATGGTCTCCTATTACGACCATGCCACCGGCCAGGTCGCCCGCCCGCGAATCCTCTTGGATAAAGGCACGACCGACGCCCACGACAATCCGTGCATCGTCATGGACGGCGATGGCTATTTGTATGTCTTCTCCAGTTCCCACGGCACGGCCCGACCCTCCTACATCAGCCGCAGCGTCGAACCTTACGCCATCGACCGCTTCGAGACGGTAGTCTCGCTTCCCTCGGGCACAAACAACAATTTTTCCTACGCGCAGCCGCTATATATCGAAGGCCAGGGCTTTATGTTCCTGCACACGCTCTATACGAGCGCCGGCCGCACGCTCTGTTACAACACCAGCAGCGATGGAATCCACTGGGACCACGACTGGACCAGCCGCCCACAAATCGCCCGAATGCCCGGCGGCCAGTATCAAATCAGCGCCGCGCTCGGCCAGAAGGTGGTTACCGCTTTCAACTACCTGGAAGGCGGCGCGGCCAATAACCGCACTAACCTCTACTACATGCAGACAACCGACATGGGCGACACATGGACCACGGTCGATGGCGTCGCGTTTACCACGCCCGTCACCACGGTCTCCAACGCCGCCCTGGTCCACGATTATCAGTCCGAGGACCTGCTCGTTTACCTGAAAAACATCCAATTCGACGACGCCGGCAATCCGATTCTCTATTATCTGACGACGTCGCAATACGAGCCGGGGCCCGAAGGCGATCCACGCACCTTCCACACGGCCCATTGGAACGGAGCATCCTGGACGATCAAGGACGCTTTCACCACCGACCACGCCTACGACTACGGAGCCTTGAACGTCGAAGAGAATGGTACGTGGCGGGTCATCGCGCCGACAGGTCCCGGCCCACAGGAGTACTGCACGGGCGGCGAAATGGAAATGTGGATCAGCCGCGACGAAGGCGACTCCTGGGAGTTGATCCGGGAATTGACCTACGACAGCGACGATAATCACACCTACGCGCGACAACCGCGAGACGCCAACGACGAGTTCTACGCCTTCTGGGCTGACGGAAACGCCCTAGCCAAGTCCGATTCACAATTCTATTTCACCGACCGGCTCGGCACCGGCGTATGGAAACTGCCGGAATACATGGCGGGCGATTTCGCGACGCCCGAGCTGGTCTACATTCCCGTCGGCGCTCCCGCGCCGGGCGACGCCAACGGCGACGGCGTCGTCGACCAAGACGACGCCGCGATTCTCGCCGAAAACTGGGGCCGCTCGGACTGGGCCGCCTGGTCCCAAGGCGATTTCAACCGCGACGGCGCGGTCAATGCCGCCGATGCGTCCATTCTTGCCGCCAACTGGGGCCACGTCGCCGAATCGACCATCGTTCCCGAACCCGCCGTGGCCGCGATGCTCCTGGGACTGGCCGCCGCACTGGCAGCCTTCCGCCGCAGAGGCCATACCATCGAATAACGTTCTCCTCGACCCAAATCAACCCATACCGTATCGAAGCAGCATGTGTGAAAACCTAAAAGTCGTCGTCACCGACTACATCGAACCCGATCTCGACTGGGAGGCCGAGCAGATGGCACGGCGGGGCGTCGATTTCGTTGTCCATCAGCTCAAAACCCGGCCCGAGACCGAAGTCATTGCCGCCGTGGCCGACGCCGACGTTGTCGTCGTCAACATGGTGTCGATGACCGCGCGGGTCATTGGCTCATTGTCGCGCTGCCGGCGGATCATTCGCCACGGCGCCGGTTACGACAACGTCGACCGTGAAGCCTGCACCGCTCGGGGAATTCCCCTGGCCTATTGCCCCGACTATTGCATGGACGAGGTAGCCGAGCAGGCCATCGGGCTGATTTTCGCCTGTGCCCGGCAAATTCCCCAAAGCCGCAAAATCCTCGACGCGTCCGTCATTTCTCGGCAATGGGATTTCACCCCCTTGGCGCGATGCTATCGCATGGCCGGCAAGACGCTGGGCATTGTCGGCTGCGGCCGCATCGGCAGCATGGTTCTCCAGAAGATGCGCCACTTCGGTTTCCGCGAAATTCTCGTATGCGATCCCTACCTTTCGCCCGACCGGCTGGCCGAGCTGGACACGACCGTCGTGCCGCTGGAAACCGTCTTTCGCCAGTCCGATTACGTCACGATCCACACGCCCTTAAACGAGGAAACCAGGCGCCTCGTCAATCGCGAGACCCTGGCGATGATGAAACCGACGGCCTATCT
>JAFGAY010000024.1 GCA_016933425.1 Pirellulales bacterium | reverse complement strand
CAGCCGAAACCCTGAATGTTTACCTTTACCCGTTACCCAACCCATACTCTCATAACCCCCGGTACAGAAAACGGGGGCAGGCCACCCCCCGTTTGTCACGAATTCGCCGAAACTCAATGAAGTCTTGGCAAATCTCTCCATCTGAGGTATCTTCTCCGATAGTGTTTTCATGGTGTTTTCCACATTGGTCCATTGTCGAAGCCGCGACGGACCGATGTGGACGAGTGTCTTTTTCGAGGTCGTCTATATTTCCGATCGGTTCGCTCGCGCGCCTGTAGCTCAGGGGATAGAGCAACGGTTTCCTAAAATAGCGCGCTGTCAAGTCCCACAACCAAGAAAACATCGAATTTCCCGAGGAATTCGATGTTTTTGGGAAGTTACCCAAGCCGCATATTTCGCCCAGTGTGGCACCTGGACGCAGGTTTTCTCGGACAATCTCGGGCGCTCGCGCATCTCGGGCGCTTGAAACATAGGTCGCTATCTCGGGCGCTCCCGTCGTCGTAAGTCAAATTCGACGCACACCAGACGTGGGCCAGTCGAACTCATTCGTGGCCGTTCTACGTACGCGCGGTGCTCCATTGCAGGTCCGTGTAACCGCGTTACAATGTCTCTGTTGAAATCTGTTCGTCCCGGAGGACCATAGAACGCCTGCGGCCACTCAGTAGCCGCATGACAATTGACCGACGCACAAGCGTCAAGCTGCTTCTCGGAAAATTGCGACCCTGAGCCTTACGGCTCTTGTACGAGTGAGGCAGCACCAGGAGGACCGCGCTCCAAAAGGGAGCGTCGGCCGTGTGGTGCTGTTCACTCGTGCCCTGTCGCAAGGGTTCCGAGAGCGGCCCCCGGTTCGACGCTCCCTTTTTTGTGGAGTAAGCGTAGCTGTGAGAATACGTGGCAGCAACAAGCCCCCGAGACCCTTCCTGGTGAACCATGAACCCCGACATCAAGCGGCTGTTCGCTGACTATCTCAAACTGACAGATGACAAGGCCGCCGCTGCGAATCTCGTCATCGCAGACGCTCTTCTCTCTGGCCGTTCGCCATCGGAGCCTGGGCCTTTGCCACCAGAGTTGGAATCGGGTGGCCTCTCGGTGGCCGAGGCTGCCAAGCAGTTGAGATGCTCCCCAAATACCGTCTACAGG
This sequence comes from Pirellulales bacterium, assembly GCA_016933425.1. Lineage (GTDB taxonomy): Bacteria > Planctomycetota > Planctomycetia > Pirellulales > Thermoguttaceae > UBA11386. Next base: position 5,852 of record JAFGAY010000024.1, on the reverse strand, counting down.
CTTTGCCAGAACGGCAACCTACCGCACTTTCGGCTGGGTGTCGGCCGGGGCAGCATTCGCATCCGCGTTAGCGATCTTGAGGCGTGCCATCAGATTTGCCGTTCCTTGCCGCCCGATATGTCGGCCACGCGGCGTAAGTACCTCGGCCTATAGGCTACGCGATCTGCTCCACATGCAACGAGCCGACTAGCCGGCTGTCTCGGGGTGACTGGGCGCCAATTGAACGTTTTCTACGGGGTGCCGTCTCAATTGAGCCGCATATCCGGCGGTTTGTCGTTGCCTTCGTCCATCGCGTCCCACCCTATGCTGGATTAGAGTCAACCACCAAACGCCCGTTATCGTGTTGTACCGAGCGAAGGGGCTGACGCATTGGTGCGTTGGCCTCAAAGGCCACCCGCAACACGCCTGCTGGAAATAGGCCAGTCGGGTTGTCACCCCTTGCAGAAGGGGTAGAATGATCGGAATACCGCGTGACGTGTAAGGGCTAGAGCCTGAGACGGTCAGAGGCGGAGAAGATCGCATTTCGGAGGAATTCCCCATGCCAGTCTTGCGGCAATCCATAATGGTTCCCGACGGCTTTGACAGCAGTCGTTTGCGGGAAACGCCACCGCAAGAAATGAAACTTGGAATCACCTTACGCCTCCCATTCCGCCTTAGATTTCATGGACTTGTTCACTTCGAGTGTGATGCCAACAATGGGAAAGCTGAGATATGGTTTCAGAACGAAGTCCAGATTAAACCGGGAACGAAGTTCCACGAACTAAATAGAATGCACGCCTACGATGAGTACTGGCATTATCGGACCAAGGCCGTTGTCATACTACACAATGCCAAAATCACACCCGAATTGCTGAATGCAATACGATCTACCGATAGCCGCGTACAGCCGGAATTCAGTAACGGCCAATTGGCTCTGGAGGTACTGAACCGCTCAATCGTCGCGTATGCCGTGGAAACCAGACAATTGTTCGGATTGCGAGTGCTTTCTCCACTCACAACTAGTCAGTTCCACAACCAAATAATTGCCGGCCTTTTATTAGTAGGGTATAAGGGTAGCCAATTTGCCGAGAGTGACATCTTGGAGTTGCTTTCGTTCGGAATAGACTTGCCATTGGATGAGACCCACTATGAGGTATGGTCTGGAGACATTGACGATTTGCCGACCATCGACCAATCGCGGATTCAGAAGTTGCTGTCTTCACACGAGGAGAATCTTCACCACGAGTTGATGTTCACGGCGAAGAACCTTATGGTGCAGCAGCAATATGCAACGGCGCTAGTAGTTGCCATCGCTGCTGTAGAGACGGTACATGGCGCTTTCATGCGAAATGCACTCGGAAGGGTCCTCCCAAATGAAGAGGCTGAGAGGAGCCGGTTAATCAACGACTTCATGCGAGAACAAGGATTCTACGCCTTGGTCCGAATGTCACCCTATCTCTTCTTGGAGCAAAACGAACGGCCATTGCCGGAAGATGTCGCACGTTGCACGAGGGGGATCGAAATACGTAATGCCATCATGCACGGACTTGTGAGGAAAGGCAAGTTTAAGATGCGCCAGTACTCGTTTGAGGATTATTCGGATGGCTACAAAGGGGCGATAGCGTTGTACAAAGCCTTTTCGGATGCCCTAGAGAAGAGGCGTGAAGATGGTTGATTGACAAGTCCTAGTGCTTTGAGCCGGGAAAAGGTGGCTGGGAATGGATGTCAGGAACCGATTTCCGGGCGAGTTGACCAATGCGTGGTCCCGGCAGCGGAGAACCGACGGCGATGGGTGGATCGGCGGTATGAGCGACGGCCGACTTTTGGCAGGACTTTTCGGTGGCCAGTCCAACGACAATGATGCGGTTGACATCGTGTTCACTTGCCAAATGAGCGGATTGTCTTGCTGATCCGGCTGGAATCCAAACACCCCTCGCGCCAGACAGCGGGTGATTGCGATCATGCTTTGCGTTGCTCTTTCTGTTGGTAGGCAGACGATGCGAAATGACCAAGGTCTTGCGGCTTGCCGCCAACGTCGTAAAATGGGCAAAATGATTATAAGCAGACACAGAATCTCGGGCGCCATCTCGGACAATTGGCGATTCTGACGAAATTGGCGAGTTGTAACATATTGACACATAACACTTTGCGCCTGTAGCTCAGGGGATAGAGCAACGGTTTCCTAAACCGTAGGTCGCAGGTTCGATTCCTGCCAGGCGTACTGCCGCGGAGGAGAGCAACGCTCAGAACGACAACCGCGAAGATACAACCATGCCGTGTTTCGACGATACAAGCAAAGCCGGCGGTCCGAGCGCGACGAGCGGTCGGGCGTCGGAGTTGATCCTCGTGGTCGAGGACGACGTCGCCTTGCAGAAGCTGATCGACAAGTGCCTGGCCAAGATCGGCCATCGCACCGTCGGCGCGGTGGACGGCGCATCGGCCCTCGAGTGTCTCGAACGTTGCGTTCCCCGGCTGATGCTGTTGGACTACAGTCTGCCCGACATGCGCGGCGAACAACTCCTCGAACTAATCGAATCGCGCGGCGGTCACGTTCCCTTCGTGGTGGCCACCGGGCACGGCAGCGAGAGCGTGGCGGTGGAGATGATGAAGCGCGGGGCCTACGATTACCTGATCAAGGGTCCCGCCTTCATACAAATGCTTCCCACGGTGGTCGATCGCGCCTTGGAGCGGGTCCGCCAGGCCGAGCGGCTGGCCCAGGCCGAGGAGCAACTGCACCGGGCGCACGACGAACTGGAGCACCGCGTTCGGCAACGGACGGCGGAATTGGCCGAGGCCAACCAGCGGCTGCGGGTGGAGATGGAGGAGCGCCGCCGCGCGGAGGACCAACTGCACCAACACCAAGCGGAATTGGCGCACGTCGCGCGGCTGAGCACGATGGGCGAAATGGTGGCGGAACTGGCCCACGAACTGAACCAGCCGCTGAGCGCGATATGCAGTTACGCCCAGGCTTGCAAAAGGCTGTTGGAGAGCGACGGGGAGGACCGCTTCGACGAACTGCCAGCCTCGCTGAACCAGGTGAGCGAGCAGGCCAACCGGGCCGCCGGCATCATCCGCCGTCTGAGGCGGTTCGTCGCCAAGGCCAAACCGATGCAGACAAGCGTCGACGTCAACGCGATGATCCGGGAGGTGGCCGAATTGACGAGCATCGACGCCCGCCAGGCCAAGGCCGAGGTCGCTTTCCATCTTACCGAACCGTTGCCTCCGATCGTCGGCGACCGCATTCAACTGGAACAGGTGCTGGTGAACCTGATGCGCAACGCGTTCGAGGCGCTGCGCGAGTGCGAGCGCGATTCCCCCCGGGTCGTTATCCATACGGAGACGGTCGGCCGCGGGCAAATCGTCGTCGGCGTCGAGGACAACGGCGCCGGCATTCCGGCGGAGATTGTCGAACACGTCTTCGACCGCTTCTTCACCACCAAACCCGACGGAATGGGGATGGGCTTGCCCATCAGCCAGTCGATCATTGAAAACCATTCGGGGAGGCTTTGGGTCTCGCAAGACCCGGGCCGGGGCACGACCTTTCACTTCACATTGCCGATAGACACGGGAGACCACAGTCGTGCGGAATGAACCAACCATCTTCATCATCGACGACGATCCGGCCGTCCGGCAGGCGTTGACCATGCTGGTTCGTTCGATGAATTTGCAGGCCGAAGCCTTCGAATCGGCGCAAGATTTTCTCGACGCTTTCGACGCCGCCAGGCCGGGGTGCCTGTTGATCGACGTGCGGATGCCGGGCATCAGCGGCCTGGCGCTGCTGGAACATTTCAACCGAGAGGAATTGCCCTTGCCGGCAATCGTCATGTCCGCTTACGGGGACGTGCCGATGGTCGTCAGGGCAATGAAGGCCGGCGCGCTGAACTTCCTGGAAAAACCCTGCCGCGACCAGCAACTTTGGGAAGCCATCCAGGAAGCGCTCAAATGGGACAAGCAACACCGCGACAACATCGCCTTGCGGTCGGGGGTCCACGATCGACTCCAACGCCTCTCCGCGGGAGAGCGCGACGTGCTGAGACTGCTGATCGAAGGAAAGTCGAACAAAACCATCGCTTCCGAATTGAAATTGAGCGTGCGGACGATCGAAGTGCGCCGGGCGAAACTAATGAAAAAAATGAGGGCCGAATCGCTGGCGGAATTGATTCGGCTGACGCTGGCGGCCGAACCCTACTACGGCAAGCCAACCTCCGCCGCATAATGTTAACTATGGAAAGAAAACAGAATGTAGGTCAGGTACCCCGTACCTGACTCTGCAATTTTCCACCTCTTTCATGTCAGGTACGGGGTACCTGACCTACATTCACTGCGGCCACGGAGATTGGAGCACTTATGGTGTTGCTCGATTTCAGCATTTTTCCCCTCGACAAAGGGGAAAGCCTCGGTAAATACGTGGCGCAATGCGTCGACGTCATAGATCGCAGCGGCATCACCTATCGGACACACTCGATGGGCACGACGCTGGAAGGCGATTTCGACGACGCGCTCGCCGTCGTCAAACAGTGCTTCGACGCACTGGCGGTCGATTGCCGGCGGATCGAATGCGCGATCAAGATCGACTATCGAAAGGGCCGCGCCGGCCGGCTCGACGCCAAGGTGGCAAGCATCGAGCGGGAGTTGAGCCGCGCGGTCAACAAATAACACCGCCAATCAGTGTCTCGGCGGGTGGGGCGGATGGGGCGGGTGAGCGGGCAAGCCGCGATCGACGCGCCGCTTCTGCATGGCTTCGCGCATCGCGCTGCGCTTCGCGCGATTCACGGGAGATGACCGGTTCAACCTTGCGCTGTGGTGCTTGGCGCGTTGTTCGGGCGTGGCACCGAATCCGCCGCGTCCGCCCGGCGGTCCTCCTCCCGGTCCTCCTCCCAGTCCTCCTCCCGGTCCGCCCCCTCCCGGTCCGAACCCTCCCGGTCCGCCAGGCCCCATGGGCGGTTCTCCGGGCGGTCCTTCTTCGCCGTTTTTCCGCCTGCGTTCCCTGTCCTCCTGGTGTTTTTTATGCCTATCGATTTGCCCGTCCAAAAAATCATTTTGCTTGTCTTTAGGCATGGCCAGAAAGTCATCCCACTGTTTGCCCATGCGGTTTGCCATTTTCTTGTGCATGGCCTCATGAAATTTTCTCTGTTGCCCCGGAGTAAGATTGCCCACTTCCTTGCGAAACTTTTCGAATTGTTCCCGACTAGGACGCTCGCCGGAGGAAAACATTTCGTCTTGCTTGCGCAGCAGGTCGTCCACCGCGGAATCGTCGCCCCAGAGGAAATAAACACTTGCCCCGAGCAACATGAATAAAACCAGTGCGGCAATTGTGAAATTTCTTTTTTTCATTCGCACACCCAATCGACGTGTCCATCGGAATAGAGGAAGTTTCGCGCCCCGACGCCGTGCACGTCGTCGAAATCCCAAACGACGTCCAGTTCCGACGATTTTATTTTGTTGCCGTGCCATCCGGCGAGCGCTTCAACCCGGGTTTTGGGAATGCCCACTTCGACCAATCGCGGCCGGTTGTATTCGTAACTGAGTCCCTCTTTTTCAAAGAACGTCCCGTCAACGATTTCGTTCGCGTCGTTCAGATAGTAGGTGTCGCTGGGACAGCGAAAAACCTCCTCGTTCGATTCGATGTACGGGGCCAACGCCTCTTTGAGGCTGGGCAAATCGGGAGTGACGGTCGGCATTTGCGCGGCGTCGGGGTATCGGCCCATGATGCCTTGAAAATCTATGTACATGTTCATGGCAACGCCGATCTGGTGCAGGTTGTTGCCGCACTTCATTCGTCTGGACGCCTCGCGGGCCGCCTGCACCGCCGGCAGCAACAACGCGAGCAATACCCCAATGATCGTGATGACGACCAACAATTCGACGAGCGT
>JAFGAY010000181.1 GCA_016933425.1 Pirellulales bacterium | reverse complement strand
CCAAGCCGCTCAATGGCCAGGTCCTTTCGCTGCCCGACCGGCGCGAGCCGGTGATCAACGACATCATGATAAAACGCGGCAGCTATTTCACCGGCCGCCGCGAAAATGAAGTGATTGTGAACGAGGCTTTCGCGTTGAAGCACAAACTCCACCCGGGCCAGTGGATCCACCTCGTGCTGAACAACCGTCGCCAGGAGCTTTTTATCGTCGGGACGGCGATCAGCAGCGAGTTTGTCTACCTGCTCGGTCCCGGCGCGATCGTGCCCGACCCCGAGCATTTCGGCATTTTTTATCTCAAGCAGACCTATGCCGAGGACGTTTTTGATTTCGACGGAGCGGCCAACCAGGTGCTCGGGCTGTTGTCGCCGGCGGCCCGAGAAACGCCGGAGCTCGTGCTCGATCGGGCCGAGCGGCTTTTGGCTCCCTATGGGGTTTTCACGACCACGCCGCTGGCCGACCAGCCGTCGAACAAGTTTTTGAGCCTCGAAATAAAGGGGCTTCGCAATTTCACGGTGATCATGCCGGCCATTTTTCTCGGAGTGGCCGCCGTGGTGCTCAACGTGCTGTTGAGCCGGCTGGCCGAGCAGCAGCGGACCGTGGTCGGCACGCTCAAGGCGCTGGGCTACACGGACCGGCAAGTTTTTGCCCATTTTCTCAAATTCGGCCTGGTCGTGGGGCTTCTGGGGGCGTTGGTCGGCGCGCTGGGCGGCAGCCTGACGGCGTGGGGAATGACGCACATGTACCGCAAGTTCTATGAGTTTCCCGAGTTGACCAGCCGGTTTTATCCGAGCGTGCTGGTCGGCGGACTTGCAATCAGTTTGGTTTGCGCGGTGTTGGGTAGTTTGCGGGGCGCGCGGGCCGTGTTGCGGCTCCACCCGGCCGAGGCGATGCGTCCCAAGCCGCCGCGCGCCGGCCATCGAACGGTTCTCGAACGCATCGGCTGGTTCTGGAACCGGTTGACTCCGAATTGGCGCATGGCTCTGCGCAGCACGATGCGCAATCGTGCGCGAACGGCCACCGCCGTTTTTGCGGGGGCCATGGGAGCGTGTCTGCTGTCGTCGACGTTCATGATGGTGCTGGCCCTGTCGCATCTGATCGACTTTCAGTTCCGCTCGATCATTCGCAGCGACATCGACCTCACGCTGGCCGACGAACGAGGCGAGGACGCCCTGGCCGAGGCGGCCGGATTGCCGGGCGTCGATCGGGCCGAACCCCAACTGAACGTCGCCGGCACGTTTGTCAACGGACGTCATGAGAAGAAAGGAGCCATCACGGGCCTCGCCCCGGGAGCGACATTGACCGTGCCCCGCAATCTCGAGGGCCGGCCCATCCGCATTCCGACCGACGGTCTGGCCATGACGCGGCAATTGGCCGACACGTTGGGCGTCGGCCGCGGCGATTGGATCAGCTTTCGGCCGACTCAAGGACTGCGCCGGCCGTTCCGCGCGCCGGTTCTCGAAATCGCCGACAGCTACCTGGGCATGGCCGTCTATACCGACATCCATTATCTCAGCCGGCTGGTCGACGAGGAGTTGGCCGTCAATCGCATCCAACTGCTGACGGACAAAAATCCCGGCCACCTCGCCGCTCTTTATCACGAGTTGAAGCAACTGCCCGTGCTCAAGGGCGTCGACAGCCGCGCCGACATGATGCGCAATCTGGAAGCGACGCTCATCGACAATACGTACGCTTCGTTGCTGCCGATGATTATTTTTGCAGGCATTTTGTTTTTCGGGGCCATTCTCAATAGTTCGCTGATCGCGCTGGCCGAACGCCAGCGCGAAATGGCCACGCTCCGCGTGCTGGGCTACGGGCCGTGGCGGTTGGGGAGCCTTTTGCTGCGCGAGAGCCTGGTCACCACGCTGGCCGGAACGCTCTTGGGCATGCCGTTGGGCTATGGCCTGACGGCGGCCATTGCCGCCATGTATGCCAGCGATTTGTTCCGATTCCCGGTCGTCGCCAGCGGGACCGTTTGGATTGCGACGGCGGCGTTGGCGGTGCTCTACGGCCTTTCGGCTCACGGATTCGTCCAACGCGCGGTTCATCGCATGGATTGGCTCGACGCGTTGCAAGCGAAGGAATAGGCCGCGGGCGATTATTCGGCAAGCGCTGCCGGGTCGATGCCGGGGGCTTCGTCCGATTGCAGCGGGGCTAGCCAGCGGATCGTGCGGCTGCCTTTTATTGGTCCGTCGGCCGGGCCGGCAAATTCAACCTCGCTGCGAACGAGCCCTTCGATCGATAGAATTCCCTCGGGCAGCGCCCGGGCCTGGCCCGATTCGTCGCGCCGGGCGGCGATGAAACCACCCGGCCGCACGAGCGACCCTTGGCCGGTCCACGTGATGCGCGGCGGCAGGGCGTCGGCTCGCGCGTCGTCGGGAAGCATCACCAGCGGCTGGTCCAGCCGCGGCGCGAAGACGCAACCGTTGGTCTCGATCGAGATCGAACCGACCGGCTCGGCGACCATCCGGCCCCACTCGACCAGCGGCCCTGACTCGCGGAGCGTCGTCCTCGCGAGAAAAACCATTGTCGGTTCGTCGGCGGCCGGCGCGCGGGCAAACCGGACCAACGGGCCCCCGCCCAGGTGCAGCACGTTTGCGAATCGCAAGGCGGTTGCCCCGCGCGTGCGGCTATCGACGGCCGTAGCGACGTTGCGAAACACGCACCGATCGACGATTGTCTGGCCGCTGGGCAATGAAAGCCTCGTTCGATCGGCGTCCGAGGGATGGATCCACCGAACGGCGTCGACCGATGGATCGGACGAACGGAACGTGCAGCCGCGCAGCTCGACCGTCGGCGCGCGAAGGATCAGGATTGCCGGCTTGCGTTCGGCCTCGGCCGCACCGCGCGAATGCGGCCAAACGAAGTCGATGTTTTCAAACACCACGCCCGGCACGTCGACCAACAGCCCCTCGCGGGCCACGTTCACCACGGCACGAGCGCCCGTCGGGCCGCGAACGTGCTGGCCGGCCGTCAACGGCAACCGCGCGACCGGCGCGTCGCCGGCCTCGAGCAGAAACGGTTTCGGCCCGGCGGAAACTTGCGTTTCCGAACCGTGATCGTCAGGGAGCGGCGATGCCTCGCGCGGTTTGGCTGCCGCTTCCTGACGGGCGCGGCTCGGATTGGTTGTCGCGGACTCCTGGGTAGCTCCGGGCAAGTCGGTCGTGGCGGTTGGCGATGCTGCCGGACGAGCCAACCATGGCGCCCCGAATAAAAAGAGCACAAGCACGATTGCTGCAACCAGTCCAAATGCCGCCGCGGCCAGTACGGCTTTCCTTTTTCGGCCTAGGCGACGTCGGCCCAGCGTCCCATACGACCGCATGGACGATGCGAGAGCGACCTCGGCCGCCAGCGTTCGCCGGAGAACGGCCGCAGAGGCGGGTGTCGTCGGGCCGAGCATGGCCGTGAGTTCCGCGAGGTTTGGCCGTCGCTCGGGCGCCGCCTGCGTGCAGGCCCTGATCGCTGCCCGCAGATTTTCCGGCGCATCGGGCGCGAAGGGTTTTGGGTCGGGAATCGCCCCTCGCTCGGCCGCCTGGAGTTTGGACAAGCCGTCGCCGCCGGGCAAGGGATCGCGACCGGCCAGCAAATGCCACCAAAGACACCCACTGGCGTATACGTCGCCGGCCGTGTTGGGCGGCGCGCCGTCGCGCACCCGCTCGGGCGCTAATCCATCAAATGCCTCGGGCGGCAAGTTGGCATGGGTGTAACCTTCGCTCGGTCGAACCGCGGGCCGCAACCCGGCCAGGGGCAATCGCGGACCGGCCTCGCCCGGGCGACCGCTGGCGGCAAAAAGCAACGTGGCCGCGCGGAGATCGCCGTGGCAGAGTTGGGCGTCCTCGAGTGCGAGGAGACCGGGCATCATCCGGCGAGCGAGTTCCAGCACGATCTGGCCGGGCAATCGACCGTGGCGAATCAGCCACTCGGCCGCGGTTCGTCCGGGCGGCGCGTCGCACGCGGCCCAAAATCGCGTCGCATCGCGGCCGAACGCCTCGAGCGGCGCGACGACGTCGCGAGGCAGCCGGCCGGCGGCGGCCACAAGCCGTTCGAGCCGCTCGGCCGTCGCGTCGGCCCGATCGACCGGCACGGAAAACACGGCCAAGCGGCGGCACAGTCCGGTTTCAAGATGCCGGCCCTCGAAAACCTGGGCAAATCCGAGCCCCGGCAGTTTGCGAAACACGACATAGGGCCCAATCTGAAGCTGCTCGCCCCGATGGGCGTTGATTTCGGTTGCTTGAAAGGGCGTTAAAAATCGGGCGCTCACCAAGGCGTCGACCCAAACCGACGTGAACAGCGGCACCCCTCGAGCCAATCGCGCGGCGCGGCGCTCGACGCCGGCCACGTCAGCCGGCGCGGCCAGCCGCAACCGGGCCAAGAGGGCAACGAGGTCTTCGGGAGGAGCGCGTCGCATTGGAAAGCGTGGTTTTGAAATTTTCTTCGGCAACCTTAAGCCCCATCGGGTTTGCCCCGGTGGAACCGGATTTGGCGACTACCCGACTGGGATGGGAGATGGATGGCGGCGGGGGATAGTCTATCGCGGAGAAAGGGGTTGTGTCCAGACGAAGGACGAGGGGGATTCGGCTTGGCGCGGCGACGACGGAACGTGGGCCTCCATGACAGAGCTGCCGCGGCCACGGCGGAGCGTGGCCCTCCATTCGCGTCCTGCGTCTGTTGCGGCAACGCCTTGCTTTCACTGGGAAAAACCGGCAGTGGCATATCGCTCCGCGGGCCTGTATAATCCCCACTTGGGAGGCTACCTCCTCCATGACAGACATCGACCAGTATTGGTGATAGGGAGGGACGGATGAACATTTTTCCGCGAGCAAGGGGCTTGGCACTCGGGCTGTTGGCGGCGTTGCCGCTGACGGTTTTCGCAACATCCTTGGCCGGCGCGAACGGCGACGTTGAAGCCGTCGGCCAATTGTTGGATCAGATCGAAGAGGCTTGGACGTCCCACGATCTCGCGGCCCTGGAGAAGAACGTTGCTGAGCAGGGCTTTCTCGCGTTGGCCTCGCGTCCCGGCGACCCGGCCGGGCCTTGGGTTGGGCGCAAGGCGGAGACGATAGCGATGGTCGGCAAGTTATGGTCGAAAGTCGTCCGGCATGAATTTGTCGAACGCGAGATTTCGATCCACGGCAACGCGGCCTTCATGCGACTGGGAATCGCCGACAAGCTGGCCGACGGGCAGCGACGATTTGGCCGCACGTGGCAGATCGCCGTCAAGGAGGGCGACGCCTGGCGAATGTGCTTCGTCATGCCCGAGATCGCCTCGATCGTGGGCATTGTCGAAGATGTGCTGAGCGATTCGGTCGCCGGTCGGGCGGGAATCCGCGAGGGCGACATGGTTCTTGGTTGCGACCAGCGCGGCGTGGTCGACGATACGCTGTTTGGCGGCGCCACGTCCGAGGGTCCGCGAACCCTGGTCGTCCGCCGGGGCGAGAACCAACTTCGCATCGAGACTGAATCCGGACCGCTGGGCACGCGGCTGGCCTTGCGTCTGTTGCCGGGCGAAGGAAGCCGACTGGTGGAAGTCGACGAATCCCACCCGATCAAGGAGCTGTGGCTCGATGCTATCCGCGGATATCTCGTCGGCGACCACGGTCGGGCCGCAAAGATGCGGTGTCCGGCCGGATTTCTGATGATTGGCCCCTCCGACGCCCAACGAGCGGCCGTGCTGTCGGGAGACGCCGAAACCCGGAGAGCCGAAGCGGAACGTCAGTGGCTGCTTTCTCGTTACGAACTGGCCACGGCGACATTTTCGGATCAACGGGCAATCGTGTGCGGCGACCTGGCGTTGGCGACGGCCCGGCTGACGCTGGACCCACGGGAACCCGGCACACAAAAAATTTCGGAGCCGATGGACGTTATGGTCTTCGTCAAACAGGGCGACCAGTGGCGTGCCGCCGCGTCGTTACCCCTGAGGGCCGGAGCCGGGCTCTCGGCGGACGAGCCGGGGGTGAAGATCGACCCGGCCGAAGTCCAAAGCCGCGTCTCGGGCAAGCTGGTCGGCATCGGCGCGGGGCTCGAACTTGCCGCAAACGGCGTCAAGATCAACCGGATCATGCCGGATTCGCCGGCCGAACAAGCCGGTTTGAAGGTTGGAACCATTATCACGGCCGTCGACGGCCAGTCCGTTGCGGGGCTGACGCTCGAGGACGTCGTACGGCTCATCCGCGGCCCCGAAGGCAGCAAGGTTTCGCTGTCGTTGCGACTGTCCGACGGATCGACGAAAACTCTGGACCTGACGCGAGCCGAGTTTGCCGCCAATCCGGTGCAGTCGCGCCGGCTGGCCGATGGGATTGTCTGGATGCGCATCCCGGCCTTTAACCAGAAGACGTTGGACGACTGCCGGCCCCTGCTGCTCGAGTTCGTCGCGCGGGATCCGCGCGGTTTGGTCCTCGACCTGCGAGGGTGCACGGGCGGAACGCCGCAAGCGACCAAGGCCGTGGCCGGAATGGTGCTGCCCCAGGGATCGCCGCTGTGGGGAATCCGCATGGGCCAACAGCCGATCGTCAAGGTGGTCGCCGGCGGCGGAAAGGCCATCGTGCCCGAGTCCGCTGCCATGGTCGTGCTGATCGACAAGGACACCCAGAGCGCGGGCGTATTGCTGGCCTATGCGCTAAAGGAAAACGGCCGAGCGCGGCTGCTGGGGCATGAGACCGCGGCGATGAACTCGATGAGAAAGCTGGTCACCGGACGAGGAGGGCAAGGACGGCTTGTGAAATGCGGCGAATTTTTCTCGGTCGACGACGAGCCGCTCACTGATCAACGCGTGAAGCCCGACGTTACGATTGCGGATGACGCGAGCGAGGAAGCATGGCTGCGGCAAGCCCTCCAGATTCTCGACGCAAAGGCTTCCAACGAAAAGAGTGAAAAAAATGTTCCCCGCGGTCGACCGCGAACCTGGACCGACACGACGGGCAAATACAAGACCGAAGCCGAATACCTGGGCGTCGAAGACGGCAAAGTCCGGCTCAGGAAGACCGACGGCACGGTGGTCGAGATCCCGCTGGAAAAACTCAGCCCGGCCGACCGGAAGTTCGTTGAGGAAAATGGGTAATCGTGAGAAACAAACCCCTATTAAAACTACAGTGCTATGTATGGGCGACCAGTAATCGCAACCCTTGAAACCGCAAGGGCTTGCAACACACACGCTCCTGAGCGCTCTTCTATCGCGAAAACACGAAAGTGCGAAAGCACGAAAACGCCGCGATGGATCTCATCTGCCGCTGTTTCGCGTTTTCGTCCTTTCGTGCTTTCGT
>JAFGAY010000180.1 GCA_016933425.1 Pirellulales bacterium | reverse complement strand
CAATGAACCGAGGCCGACTAACGGGAGGCCGGTAAATGGGCCAGATACGTTGGCCCAACGGGTCGTTATCCAAGCAAACATCAATAAAACATGGCCGGAGGCGTCTCGAAACAAGGATTCATCAACCGTGCTCAATGGTTCGAGAAAACACGATCGGCTGCTGATTTCGGCGGCGCTAGGCGTCTTGCCGGCCCTGCTGCTTGCCGCCGTCGCCGTTGCGGGCGACCCCCCCGACAAAGAAAATCCTCCGGCGGCCGATCGCGCCGGCTGGCTCCTCAAGCTCCCCCTGCCCATCACCTCGGATAGCGACCGGCTGGTCAAACGGTTCGTTGCCCGGGCCATGGAAGACGCGCGAAAGAACGGCGCGCAGCCGGTGCTCATTTTTCAGTTCGAGGTTCCGCCCGGCCAGGAAAACCACGGTCGCGGCAGCCAGTTCGGCGCTTCGCTGGAGTTGGCTCAGTATCTCTCGGGCGATGCGTTGGCCGGGGCGACCACGGTGGCATATCTCCCGCGTTCGATCCAGGGCCACGCCGTGCTCGTGGCGATGGCCTGCGATGAAATCATCATGGCCCCGGACGCCGCGATCGGCTCGGCGGGAATCGACAGTCAGCCGGTCGACGACGTGATGCGTGCCGCCTATCGCGACATCGCCGGGCGCCGCCGCACGGTGCCCACCGAATTGGCCCTGGGCATGCTCGACCCGGCCCGAAAGGTGCTCGAGGTCCAGATCGAGGTGGGCCGCGAATTCGTCACGCCCGAGGGACTCGAGGAACTCGGCAAACGCCACACAGTGGCCAATCCTCAGGTCGTGATTCCCGAGGGCGAGGCCGGCCAGTTCACCGGCGCCCGCGCACGGCAACTCGGTTTCGTCAGCTACCTGGCCGACAACGTCCGCGACGTGGCCCGGGCCGTGGAGCTGCCGCCGGAGAAAATCGAGGAAAGCGTTCTTCTGGCCGAAAATTGGAAAGCGATTCGGGTCGATCTCGAAGGGCTGGTGACGGCCGAAAAGATCGAGCGCGTCCAGCGACTGATCGAGGACGCGATCCAGCGCGATTCGGCCAATTTCATTTGTTTGCGGATTGATAGCGCCGGCGGATCGCCGACCGACAGCGCGAATCTGGCCAATTTTCTTGCTTCGCTTCCGACCGACAAGGTCCGTACGGTGGCCTACATTCCCGAGGCGGCCCGGGGCGACGCGGCGCTGGCGGCGCTGGCGTGCGACCAGGTCGTCATGTCGCCGGACGCCTTGTTGGGCGGCTCGGGCGACTACGTGATGTCGGCCGAGGAAATCGGCCTGGTGAAGGACGGCATTCGCGAACGAGCCCGGCAGAAATCGAGTTCGTGGTCGCTGCCGGCGGCCATGTTCGATCCGAGCCTGGATGTCTATCGCTGCACGCGGCCCGACTCCACGCTGACCGAATATTTTTGCGACGACGAACTTGTCGAGCAGCCCGACGCGGCCAAATGGCTCAAGGGCCAGCCGGTAACGACGCCGGGCCGTTTGTTTCAGGCCAACGGTTCAACCGCGGTCGACAACCATTTGGCCAACGCGACGGTCGAGGATTTCGAGGCGTTCAAGCAACTTTTCGGTCTGGAAAACGACCCCACGCTGGTCGAACCCGGCTGGGCCGATTCGCTGATTCGCATTCTGGCCACGCCCGCCGTGGCCATGGTGCTGTTGATGGTCGGCGGGGCCGCGCTCTACGCCGAACTGCACACGCCGGGCGTCGGGTTGGGCGGTTTTTTGGCGCTAGTCTGCTTCGTCATGTTTTTCTGGGCCCAATTCATCGGCGAAAACGCGGCCTGGCTCGAGGTGTTGCTCTTCCTGCTCGGGCTGGGATGCCTGGGCATCGAGGTTTTCGTGTTGCCCGGCTTCGGCGTGTTCGGCATCGGCGGAGGCGCGCTGGTGCTTGCCTCGCTGGTGCTGGCGACCCAAACGTTCTTCCTGCCGCAAAACGAATATCAGCTTCACCAGTTTCGCGTGTCGCTGACGATCGTGGCGGGGGCCGGCCTGGGCGTGGTTCTCCTGGCGGCCTTGCTCAATCGGTGGCTTCCCCGCGCGCCCGTGTTGAATCGCCTGATGCTCGCACCTCTCTCGGGCGAGGAGAAGCAATTTCTCACCCGGAGCGAATCGCTGGTCCACTTCGAGGAATTGCTCGGCCGCCAAGGCACGACCACGACCCCATTGACTCCCAGCGGCAAGGCCCGATTCGGCGACCGCCTGGTCGACGTCATCGCCGACGGCGAATGGATCGCCCCCGGCTCGCGAATCAAGGTCGTCGAAATCCACGGCAACCGCGTCATGGTCGAACCGGCCGCCGACCAATGATCGCGCAAAGAAACAGCCGTCGACCCGCGAATGATCAATAAACACGACTCGCCAAATACATCGCGGCGTGAGCCCGACCGATCAAGAATAGAACACGCAAAACCACGTGCTTTCCACAGCACCTCCGCGCCTCCGCGTCTCCGCGCGAGAACACAAAACCGCTGCGGCATCACGCAGTCTTCTCGCCGCGGGCCTTCTGAAGGTATTGATCGAGAATCACCGGCACCTTTTCCGGCGTGACTTGGGCGTGGAGATCGTCGCCGACCATCATGACGGGCGCCAAGCCGCACGTGCCGAGGCATCGGGCCGCTTCGAGCGTGAACATGCCGTCGGCGCTCGTCTCGCCGAAGGTGATTCCCAGCTCGTCGCGGAGTTTCTGGGCGATCCGATCGGCCCCTTTCACGTAGCAAGCCGTGCCGAGACACAGATTGATTGTCCACCGTCCGCGCGGCGTGAGGCGAAAATAGTGATAGAAGCTGGCCACGCCCGCCACCTTGGCGGCGGGCACGCGGAGCAACTGGGCCACCGCGTCGAGGTGGGCCGGAGCCAAGTAGCCGTAGCGCGCCTGGACCTCGTGCAACACGGCGATCAACTGTCCGGCCGGCTCGGGATCCTCGTGGCATCGCTCGATAAACGCGACGACCTCCGGCCCGAGCACCTCGCGGCTGGTCGCTTCGACCTGGTTCCAGTTGTCGGTGGTTAAACTCATCGGATGCCTCGTGGCTCTCGGGCGTGGTAGTGGGTGTGCAACAGTTCGTGGGCCCTCGGCGTGCCCGGCCCGCCAAGATACGTGTCGTACAATTCGACGATGGCCGGATTTTCGTACGACTTGCGTAGTTTCTTTTTCCGGTCGATGTCGTAGAGGACCGATGCGCGAAGCCGGAGCAGTTCCGGGTCGAGGATTCTCATGCCCTCGGGCGGATAGGGTTGGCCGCCGCCGCCGATGCACCCGCCCGGGCACGCCATAACCTCGATAACGTGGAATTCCTCTTCCTTGCGGACGATTTTATCGAGCAGGGTCTTGGCGTTTTGCAGGCCGTTGGCCACGCCGACGTGAATGTTGTGGGGGCCGATGGCGACATAGGCCTCGCGCAAACCCTCGACGTTGCGAACCTCGGTATAGTCGAGCCGGGCCGGCGGACCCTCGCTGACCAGTTGGGCCGCCGCGCGAAGCGTGGCCTCCATCACGCCGCCGGTCGAACCAAAAATGTCGCCGGCGCCGCTCGAAAGACCGAGCGGAGCGTCGAACCGGCCCTCGGGCAAACCGGCCAAATGCAGTCCGTGGCACTTGATCATCCAAATCAACTCGCGGGTTGTGAGCACGGCGTCGGTGTAGGGCCGGCCCTGCGGATCGGCGTGGTCGGGCCGGGCCGCCTCGAACTTCTTGGCCACGCACGGCATGACGGCCACCATGAAAATCTTCTCCGGCGCGATGCCCTGCTTTTCGGCGTAATAGGTCTTCGACAGCACCGAAAGCATCGTCATCGGCGAGCGGCAGGTCGACGCATGGGGAATCAACTCGGGATAAAACTTCTCCAAAAAACTAATCCACCCCGGCGAACACGACGTGATCATCGGCAGCGGACCCTCCTTAAGCCGCGTAAGGAATTCGTGGGCCTCCTCGACGATCGTCAGGTCGGCGCCGAAATTGGTGTCGAACACGGCGTCGAACCCAAGCCGGCTCAGCGCGGTGATCATCTGGCCGGTGGCCGCCGTGCCGGGGGCCATGCCAAAACCCTCGCCGATGGCCGCGCGAATCGATGGGGCTGTCTGAACCACGACGTGCGTCTCCGGATCGGCCAGCGCCCGCCACACGTCGTCGGTCCGCGACTTCTCAAGAAACGCGGCCGTCGGGCAAACATTGATGCACTGGCCGCATTGGATGCAAACCGAATCGTCCATGTTGGCCAGGTGGGCCGGGCCGACCACGGTGGTGAAACCGCGGCCGTGCTGGCTCAAATTATGCACGCCCTGAATCTCGGCGCACACCCGCACGCAACGGCCGCAGAGAATGCACTTGTTCGGGTTGCGGACTACCGACACGCTGGAGTCCTCGATGGGAAACGCCTTGCGCTCGCCCTCGAACAACCGCGTGCGCACGCCCATTGAATAAGCCAGATCTTGCAACTCGCAGTTCCCGTCGCGCTCGCAGGTCTGACAGTCTTTCGTATGATTGTCGAGAATCAACTCGACGATGTCGCGCCGCGCTTGGCGCACCTCGGGCGAATTGGTCTCGACCTCCATCCCCTCCCAGACCTCGACGCTGCACGCCGCCATGTAGTAGCCCATCTCCTTGACGTCGACGATGCACACGCGGCACGAACCGGCCAGACTCAAGTCGGGATGGTAGCACAGCCGCGGGATATGAATCCCAAGCTGCTCGGCCGCCTCCATGATCGTGGTCCCCTCGGGCACGGTGATGGGGGTTTCGTCGATGGTGAGATTGATTTG
>JAFGAY010000003.1 GCA_016933425.1 Pirellulales bacterium | reverse complement strand
GGGGGTGGGATTATAGCCAGAACGGGCGTCAGACTGCAACAGCGATTTGACACGGGAAAGCAGTTCTTCCGCCCCGGGCGTCTCGCTGCCTAGCGGCATGTAAGCGCTTCGGCCGTCGACGACCCGCAAACCACCCCGGGCGGCCGCGGCCAACCGCTTGATGCGTGCCGCGTCGGTATAGCGAAAAACGACGTACCCATCTTCGAGGTGCATGGATCGAATACCCCATTGGTGTGCTGCGATCCGCACTTCCGCCGCGGCGAGCATCTGGCCCAGCGGTGGCGGCGGGGGGCCGAACCGGTCGTCCAGCTCGGCCCGAAAATCGGCCAGCTCGTCGTGATTGGCGACCCGGGCCAGGCGTCGATACAGATCGATTTTCGACCGCATGTCGGGCACATAGTTGCGCGGGATATAGGCCTGTAGCGGCAAATCGACGTCGACTTCGAGCGACTGTCTGGGAGGAATCTGTTTGAGCAGTCCGACCGCCTGTTCCAGCAACCGGCAATAGAGTTCGTAGCCCACCGTGGCGATGTGGCCGCTCTGTTCGGTGCCTAGGATGTTGCCGGCTCCGCGAATCTCCAAATCGCGCATGGCGATGGCGAAACCCGCGCCCATATCGCTAAATTCCTCGATCGCCCTGAGCCGTTTGGCCGCCGTGGGTGAAAGGTTTTTGTTCTGGTCGACGAGCAGATAGCAATAGGCCCGATGTTTGTAGCGTCCCACGCGGCCGCGCAGTTGATGGAGATCAGCCAGTCCGTAACGATCGGCCTCGTCGATAAAAATCGTGTTGGCGTTGGGGATGTCCAGGCCGCTCTCGACGATCGTGGTCGACAGCAAAATGTCGAACCGGTGGTCGACAAAATCGAGCATGACCTTTTCCAGTTGATGTTCCGACATTTGAGCATGGCCGATTTCGAGCCGGGCTTCGGGAACGATCGATCGCAGCTTGGCGGCGACAACGTGGATGTCGTTCACCCGATTGTGGACGAAATAGATCTGCCCGTTGCGGTTCAGCTCGCGCATGACCGCGTGGCGAATCAGGTCGTTCTGAAACCGCGTGACCCGGGTCTCGACGGCCAACCGGTCCTCGGGCGGGGTTTCGAGGTTCGAGATGTCGCGCAGGCCCACCAGCGACATGTGCAACGTTCGGGGAATGGGCGTGGCCGTGGTGGTCAGCACGTCGACCGTCCGGCGGAACGTCTTGAGCCGCTGCTTGATTTCGACGCCGAAACGCTGCTCCTCGTCGATGACCACCAGGCCCAGATTGTGGAACCGAACGTCGGGCTGGGCCAGGCGATGGGTGCCGATGACGATGTCGATCGCTCCTCGGGCGAGCCGCTCGATGATCTCTGATTGCTGTTTGCGCGTGGCGAATCGCGACAGGACGGCGATTTCGAAGGGAAACGCGGCCATCCGACCGGTGAACGTCCGGTGGTGTTGTTCGGCCAGCACGGTGGTCGGCACGAGCATGGCCACCTGGTAGCCCGAATCGACCGCCTTGAACGCGGCGCGCATGGCGATTTCGGTCTTGCCATAGCCTACCTCGCCGCACAAGAGGCGGTCCATGGGCCGCGACGAACGCATGTCTTGCTTGATCGACGCAATCGTGGTCAATTGGTCGGGCGTTTCTTGGTAGGGAAACGCGGCGTCGAACTCGGTTTGCCAGACGGTGTCGTCGGCGAAACGGATGCCGGCCTCGGCCTGGCGAGCCGCTTGGAGTTCGATCATCTCGGCGGCCAGGTCGGTCACGGCCGCTTGGACGGTCGCCTTCTGACGCTGCCACGTGGCGCCGCCGAGCTTGGCCAGACGGGGCCGCCCCTTGGCCCCGCCAACGTACTTCTGGACCAGGCCGATTTTTGAGCTGGGAACGAACAGCCGAGTGCCGCCGTCGAATTGCAGCTCGAGGTGCTCTTCGACCTGGTCGCCCTTTTCCAGCAGTTTCATGCCGCGATAGCGCGCGATTCCGTGGGCGACGTGAACGACCAGATCGCCCTCGCGCAGCTCGAGGAAACTGTCGATTACCCGGCCCAGCCGCCGCTGGACGGGCCGGCGCAGGTCGTGCCGGCCGAACAATTCGCCGGCGGCCAGCAAAACCACCGACTCGCCCACCAGGCGAAAGCCGGTCGAAAGCGAACCGAGTGGAAAATGGAGCCGCCCTGCCCCGGCCAGCTCCGTCGTGCCGAGCACCTCGGCCAGCCGTTGGACCTCGGCGTCGGTTTGACAGACCACGAAAACGTCCTGGCCCGCGCCGGCCGCGTCCAATTGTTCGCGGACGTGCCGCAAATCGCCCTGGAACCGTTCGACCGACTCGATTTTCAGACGGCACGTCTTTTCGAGCGATCCGGCCGCGATGCTCGACGCGGTGACCGAAGGAAACCGAAGCACGCGACGCAGCACTTCGGAGACCGAATGGGCCTCGTCGGGCCGTTCGAGCCGCTGGAGGTAATTGCGGCCTTCTTCCTCCAATTGGCCCGGCTCGACGAGCAAAAACCAGCTTTCCGACGGCAAGTAGTCGGCCAGATGGGCGTGGTGGCGTCCTTGGGGATCGAGCATGGTCACTTCGATTTGTTCGAGCGATTCGAGGCTTCGCTGACTCGTCACGCTGAAGGAACGGATCGACTCGACCACGTCGCCGACCAATTCGACGCGGACCGGATTGAGCCAATCGGGGGCGAAAACATC
>JAFGAY010000179.1 GCA_016933425.1 Pirellulales bacterium | reverse complement strand
TACCGGCCGGCGTCGGATTCGCCCGATCCATCGGACGACGTGTCGAGTTTTTCCGTCCCGGCTGTTGCTGACTGTGGCATGTTCACCGCAGGTTGAGCGTCGTCCGCATCCGTGGCCGTTCTCTGGTTCCAGGCACGGTGGACAGATTCACCGGGCTCGGGCGGCCGGTTGGATGGCGGCGAGTCGGGAATCAGCCACCGCCACCGCTCCGGTTTTCGGGCCTCGTTCATGAAGATAAACACGAGTCCCAGCGACATGACCAACAGCAGCAAACGCCACTGCTCGCGGCGCGAGAAATAGTCTCGGGGTTTGTCCGGCGGATGGGAACGAATCATGTCGGTGGGTTTCCGGAAAAAAGACCGTTTGACATTTCAATTGTCGGTATTGCGTTTGCGTTTTGTCATCACGAGCAAGGCGTCCCGCGCGACATGGCCGGCCACGTCGACGTTGAACCACTCATCGGCCGCGGCAAGGAATCGGGCCGTGGTATAGTCGGATGCCCGATCGCTTGCGGCGGCCTCCTTTCTCAGCGGATCCGGCAAACGATCGACCTCCAGCCGGGCCACGAAAATCACCCGCTCGGCGCAGACCCGGGAAAGCCGCAAGAGTATTTCACGATGGTCAGGACATGCGTCGGCGCAAAGGCCGCTACCCCAGTATAGGTAATGATAGGCGTTCAGCAGTAAAACAACTTGAAACGGCCCGCCGAACCTCCGCGGTTGTTCCGCGACGCTTTTCAAGTCGGCCAGGTGAAACGCGGCGCGATTAGCGCCGAGGCATTGCCGGACCTCATTCGCGATCAAAACGAACGGTTCATAAACGTCGATGCCGACGGCGAGGCGACACGACGGCCGCCGCGCCGCGTCGAGCACGAAGTAGCCGCGGCAACAGCCCACGTCGAGAAAGCTTTCGACAGCCGGCGGGTAGAGGTCCGTGACGGCTCGCAACCGATCGTGCAGCTTGAAGGTGGGCAGCATCCGGCCCTGGCGAAGACGGTATGCGTGGTTTCGGGGATAGCCGACGATTTTCGCGTTGAGTAGTTTTTCTATTTCGCTCGGCCGAGGGCGACCCAAATGGCTCGCTCCGAGGAGGGCGTAGCCGAGCCGGCGCCCGACCCTGCAGCCGTGCCAGCGCAGCCACCTTGCCAGACCCATTGCCGTCGCAACGTCGGGAAGAGGCCCTTGGGCAGTCGTCCGTTTTGGGAATCCAAACATGAGGGTTGTTTCTACGGCTCTCCCCTTGCCGGGTCAAGCCCAGGGCTCTCGCCTTTCACGACTTTGGACCGGCAAAAACCTTGCCCTTGAGCACCGGTGGCCTATAATTTTAACAGCTATATCTGTCATAAATTAGACAGCCGGGTTGCCGATCTCGGGCGATCAAAGGCGCGCGAGATCGACGATTCGCGCCACGGCCCAGAAGCCTTTCAACGGGAGAGAAAATCATGCGATATAATTTGCCCGAGTTGCCTTATACCTACGATGCGTTGGAGCCGCACATCGACGCGCGGACGATGGAAATCCACTACAAGAAGCACCATGCGGGCTATGTGTCCAATTTGAACACGGCGCTCGAGGGTCACGACCTGGGCAGTCCAACGGTCGAGGACCTGGTGGCGTCCGTCCACTCGCTGCCCGAGGAAATCCGCACGGCGGTCCGCAACCAAGGCGGCGGCCACGCCAATCACTCGTTGTTCTGGACGATCCTTTCCGGCAACGGCGGAGGACAGCCGACGGGCGAGTTGGCCGACGCCATCAAGCAATGGTTCGGCGGTTTCAGTCATTTGCATGAGCTTTTAACCAAAGCCGCCTTGGGTCGTTTCGGCAGTGGTTGGGCATGGCTCACGCTCGACGGGAACCAACAACTGGTCGTCGAGAGCACGCCCAATCAGGACAGCCCCCTGATGCTCGGCCGAACGCCCATCCTGGGCATCGACGTCTGGGAACATGCCTATTACCTGAAGTATCAGAACCGTCGAGCCGATTACGTCGACGCCATTTTCAACGTGATCGACTGGAATGCCGTCGCCGAACGATACTCCGAGGCATTGCACCGATCGGCCCGACCCGTTTCACGGTAGCCGGAGCGGTTCCCACTCGCCGTATCGCGTGGTTTCGACACGGCAGGGACCGCGGTATTGCCATCGGGTGTTGATGTTGTACTCCCAGTCGAGGTGTTCCGAAGCGCCGCCGCCGATCGTCGTGATGAGGTAGCGGTTCTGGAGGTGGCCGATCGCGTCGGCTTTGGCCGCCGTCGACCGGAAACCGCCGCCGACGGCCGATGGATCGACCGGAACCCAGCCATAGCCGGGCAGAAAGACTTCGGGCCAACGATGGTAGACCTTGTCGGTCGAGGCGTCGTCGCCCCTCACCACGACCGATCCGACGTACCGCGCCGGCAACCCCGCCGCGCGGCATAGGGCGATGTAAACGAAGCTGAACTCCGAACACGACCCGCTGCCGCGCTTCAAAACGGTCGGGGCAATGTCCCAGACGCCGTCCAGATGATAGTGAATCTTGTCGGTGACGTGGTCGAACAGTTTTCGGGCGATCCAGTAGCAGTTTGGCTCCTTGCCGACCACTTGCCGAGCCGTTTTGCACACGAATTCGTCGCCGACGCCAAACTTCGATCCGTCTCGCAAATATCGATCCTTGAGCGCCTGGGGCACGTCGGCCAACGTCCCTACCCGCTCGGGAAACAGATAATAGCGAATCGTGAACAGCTCGGCGTCGACTTCCATTTTCGCCGTGATTTTTCCACCCGGCGGAAGATCGGCGACGTGATAATGGGCCGACTTCTGGCCCCACTGGTCGGTGACGAAATCGGTGGGTTCGGGCGTGAAGGTCGCGGCGCCGAGCAGCTTCTGGTTTGGTAAGTCGCGCGGCACGGCCAGGTAGACGTCGGCCGACGTCACGAGGCCGGGCCCCAGGTTGCGCACTTCCTCGACCAATTCGAGCTTTTCTTTATTCCCCTGAGTCGCCACCCATGGAGTGCCGTCGTCGCGGACGATTTTATAGAGCGTGTCCGTCTGATAGTCGACGTTCCATAGGTACGTCCCGTCGAACGCGAGTCCTCGCGGAAATTTGCCGGGCGAGTCGATCGCGAGGATCACGTCGCCGTTTTTCGGACACACCATGTAAAGCTTGTCGGCCATCCGATCGGCAACCCAAAGATACCGGCCGTCGAACGCCAACCCGTGACACGACCCCGGCGAGGTCACCTGGTCGATTCGGGTGCCATCCTCCGTCGAAAGACGGAAAAGTCTCGGCGTTTTGTATCCGCCGAGCCAAAGGTCTTTGCCCTGGACGGCCAGAGCCTCGGGATATTCGCCTTGGGTCGGAAACTCGTTTTCGGTAATGCCCGTCGCCGGATTGAACCGGAACACCTTTTTCACGTCCGGATCGAGAACGTAAAGGCATCCATCGGCGTGGGCCAGGCCGCTAATCGTGAAGCAGGGCGCTTTCAATTTGCGCAGGACGCGGCCGTCCTTCGGGTCGATCTCGAAAAGCCGGCCCGAATGGTGATCGGCCAGCCAGAGCGATTTGCCGTCGAAAGCCAGGCCCGTCGGATGCCGGCACGGCGCGGCGAATTTTGCGACCACGTCGCCGGGCGCCGCTTGCGCGATCGAGGACAGGAGCAGAAGAAAAACCATCGGGGACGGAAAAAAAGCATGGTGAAATCGCATGACAAGTTCCCAGGCATGGTTGTGCGAGAAAGAAAAAGAAAGTCTGTTTACCCTTCTCCGACAATTTCCATCGTAAATGCCATCCGCGTCTTTCGCAATCGTTGGAATGGTTTCTTGGGAGTGGAGATTCTATCACGCTTACCCGAATGTGGCTCTCGGAAGCTCGTGGATCACGGCCACGACGGAACGTGGCCCTCCATGATATGTCCAGGCGTGGCCCTCCATGGCATGGCCTCATGACGCAGCCCTCCCAATGGTGGGACAGACTCCGTCGCGTCCGCGAGCCGGAATTCTTTCTTTCGGTGGAAGGGACCCGGGTGCCATTTCCCGTCGCATAATCGGCACAGTCGCGTCATCCTGGTTCCTGATGGGGGCCTGACATTCTCTCCCTGTAACCTACTCTTTACTGTGTCTTTGGGTCTGTTGTCCAAGGGACTTTGAAACGTTCGCGCCGAGGGCGTGGCGGTCTTGCTCCACAAGACGCAGCGCCGTCTCGCGGAGCGCGGCGGCCGCAGGATCCGACCGCGCGACCAGGAATCCACCATGACCGAGTTCTCGACGCTCCAGAACGAGAGTCCGCCGGACCGGAATCCGCTCCTGGTGACCACACTTTTGTGCGTCGGCATCATCGTGGTTGGAGGTTTGTCGCTGGTTCGGCAGTATCAGCGCACGACGCACGCGACCCAAGTCATGAGCACCGACGCGCGACGCGCGATCGCCGTCGATCGCGTCGCGAAATCCGCGCTGCAATGCTGCCGTTACGAGAAGGACATCTTCCTGAATCTGGACGATCCGATCCTGCGAAACGAGTACGTGCGGCAGTGGAATGAGGCTTATCTGTCGCTCCGGGACGCATTGCTGCAATATGCGGGCCAATGCGATAATGCGGTCGAACAACGGCGCATTTGCCTTTGGCAGCGGGTGGGGCGCGACTATCGCGTGAATCTTATGCGCATCGTCGAGGCGGCGCAGGCGGGTCATATCACGACCGCCTCCGAGGCCGATCATGCCATGGAACCCTATAAACCCGAAGTCCTCGCCATGCTCGACGGCGCATGCATTACTTCCGAGGAATATGCCGCCCGAAGCATCCATACCAGCCACGTTCTCGAGCAAAGCATCGCCACGGGAATTCGCGTCACCGGTCTGTTGGCGGCGGTGTCCGTTCTGTTGGTGATTGGCTGGAGCCTGTGGTTCACCAACCACATCGTGACCCGAAGCGCGTTGGTCCAGGAATTGAACGAACGCCTCGAATTGGACATCGCCAACCGCGCTATCATCGAGGAAGCGCTTCGCGAGAGCGAGGAACAATATCGGTCTCTCGTCGAGTTGATGAGCGACTGGATCTGGGAGATGGATGCCGACTACCGAATTACCTATAGCAGTCCGCAGGTGAAGGACGCCCTGGGGTTTGAGCCCGACGAGGTCATCGGCAAAACGCCCTTCGAGCTCATGTTGCCCGACGATGCTCAAGGGTCCAAGGGATTTTTCAAGAGCGTGGCGAGGGTTGGTCAATCCTTCTCGGGTCTCGAGGGGACCTATTTGCACCGTAACGGGAACCACGTCGTTATTGAAACGAGCGGCACGCCCATTCTCGACGAGAACGGCACGCCGCTGGGTTACCGCTGCATCAACAGCGACGTCACCCAGCGCGCCCAGGCCGAGGAAGCGATTAAACAGAGCGAGCACAAGTTTCGGGCCCTTTACGAGATGTCGAGCGACGCGGTGATGCTGTTGGACCAAAAGGGGGTTTTCGACTGCAACGACGCCACGCTGCGGCTTTTTGGCGGCGTCTCGCGCGAGGAGTTCTGCGGCAAGCACCCGGCCGAATTCGCCCCACCCACCCAACCCGGCGGCCAGGATTCCCGAAAACTGATCGACGAGCGGATCGCCCGCGCCTTCGCCCAAGGCAGCGCCCGATTCGAATGGATGCACCGCCGCGCCGACGGTTCCGAACTTTCGACGGACGTGATTCTCAACCGGATGGAGATGGGCGGCCGGCCGGTTCTCCAGGCGGTCATGCGCGACATCACCGAGCACAAACGAGGCGAGCGCGATCTGCGCGACTACGCCGAGAAACTGGCCTCGGCGAACCGGACTCTCGAACAGCTCAACGAGGCCGCCCAGTCCGCGAGCCGCGCCAAGAGCGAATTTCTCGCCAACATGAGCCATGAAATCCGAACGCCCATGACGGCCATTCTCGGATTTTCCGACGTGTTGTTGAGCAATCTCGAGAACGACGAAAATCGGGCCGCGGCCGCCACGATCAAGCGCAACGGCGAATACCTCCTCGAACTGATTAACGACATCCTCGACCTCTCGAAGGTTGAATCCGGCAAGCTCGAGGTCGAACGGACCGCCTGCTCGCCCACCCGGCTCGTCGCCGACGTGGCCTCGTTGATGCGGGTCCGCGCGGAGTCGAAAAACTTGCGGCTGACCACGGAGTTCGCCGGCGCGATTCCCGACTCGATCCAGTGCGATGCGAATCGTCTCCGGCAAATTCTCATCAACCTGGTCGGCAATGCAATCAAGTTCACCGAGACGGGCGGCGTGCGCCTCGTGGTCCGGCTCGTCCAGGACAACCCCAAAACACCCCTCTTGCGCATCGACGTTGTCGACACGGGAATCGGCATTCCCGACGATCAAATCGCAAAACTGTTCCAACCCTTCGTCCAGGTCGATTCGTCGACCAGCCGGCGGTTCGGCGGCACGGGCCTGGGATTGGCCATCAGCAAGCGTTTGGCACGAATGCTTGGCGGCGATATCACCATTTCGAGCCGGCCGGGCCAGGGAAGCACCTTCACGTTGACCGTCGAAACCGGTTCGCTCAGCGGGGTGCCTTTGCTCAAAAACGTCAGCGAAAGCTTCGCGCGAAGCCACCGGGAACCCATGCCGGCCGACACGTCTGAAATCCGCCTCGACGGCCGAATCCTCCTGGCTGAGGACGGACCCGACAACCAGCGGCTGATTTCATTCTTGTTGAAAAAGGCGGGCGCCGAGGTCGACGTGGCCGAAAACGGCCAGATTGCCTGCGAAAAAGCCCTGGCGGCCACAGCGTCGGGCGAACCGTTCGACGTCATCCTCATGGACATGCAAATGCCCATCATGCACGGTTACGAGGCAACGCGGCGCCTCCGCGACGCCGGCTACACGGGCCCCATCCTCGCCCTGACGGCCAATGCCATGCTCGGCGATGATGAAAAGTGCCTCGCCGCCGGCTGCAACGGCTATCTGACCAAGCCAATCGACCGTGCAAAATTTCTGCCCGCCATCGCTGAAAGCCTGATGCAATCCCAGAACGCCAGTCATAAAAACTCGTCGCAAGGCTAGCTGCCCCTTCCACACAACGCCAGGTGAAAAGAGCACGCGCCATTTTAAAAAGTCCTGACATCATGGCGGCGTCAATTCGACCTTTTGCTTCAGGGTTGGCAATGGGCACGGGGGTTTCCTCAGACACCCTCCGAAAATCCCTGTTGCCCCCGTGGGTACCAGGCTCTGGAACTCGATGTATTCATGGGCTTGAATCCGTGGCGCGAGTCAACACGGCGGTCAGAACCACATTATCGTAGAGCACAACACTTCGATTATCAGCTCCTAGGCCGAACGTTCCGTCCGTCAGGGGATGGGGATCGAGATAGCTCAGCGCTTCTTGGCCACCAATCAACACGTCGATCCTCGCGCCCTTGGCCCGGATTGTAATTGCATACCCCTTGTGCGGTTTCAACACACCCGTTTTGGAAATCAACTCTTTCTCGGGATATCCTTCATCAGTCGGCTTGTTCAGCCGGCGCGCCAGGGTGATATGGTCCGGCGCCAGCTTCAGGCAGTAGCATTCCTCGCCAAGCGATGTTTTGGAAAGTCGAAAAAACACCTCGCCGGCACCGCTTTCGCAACAATAGTGGAACTCCAAGACGAAGTCCGTTATCCGGCCCACTGGGTCCCAGATGGCATGGCCACCACTGACTTGCAAAGCTCGCCCACTCTTGGCGAAAACCAGAGCATGATGGCACGCATAGTGCCAACCGTCGACCGGATCCTTGTCGAAGTCCCAGGTCAATCTCCTTGGCATGTCACGTTGGTCCTGCGGGGATTCAGCGGGTGCTACCGGAGCATTGACCGACTGGGGCTGGGTGTCGGCGGACTGCCGCGCCTGTGCGGCCGATACCATGAAAAACACGGTCGACGCGGCAAACGCCAGACCCAACCGGATCATTCGTGAATCGGAAGGATAAATGCATCGCATCACTTATCTCCTCGTCTTGGGGATTAGGGAGAACTCATCCAAATCAAGAAGCGATCAGTTACCGGAAGTCTCGGGCGGATCGGTGACAAGATCCCGGTTCACTTTGATTCCGCCGCCCTTGGCCACGCCACCTTCGTAACCAGGATTGCTCACGTGGCTGGGGTGCTTCGTGGCATCAATGCCGCTGTTGCCGGCACCGCCCTGCGTGTAAGCGGGATCTTTGACGAGTACGCCGGCAGCCTTCGACTTATCGAGGTCGTCGACGCTCGTGGGACCCGGCCGGTCGCCACCGGTATCAATTGGACCTTCGCATTCAAGACCAAGAAAATCTCCGATGCTTTCACCACTAGGACCTTTCTTGGGATAAACATAAACGCTTTTGGATCCGACGACAATGTCCGCAAGACCCGCATCAGCCGCGTCCAAGACGTCCTTCGCATCCGTGTCGTAGGAAAGATACATTGTCCAGGATTCGGTGAATTTGGATTTTGACCATATGTGGACGTATACTTTTCCATCCACGGTGACTTCAAAAGCCTTGGCAATGACCTTCTCTTTGTCTTGTCCAACTTGTCCGGCGCCCATCGGGCCTTTGTTCGTGTTGAGGGGACCAGGGCCGCCAAACGGATCTTTCGCGCCACCCGAAGAGCCATCGTCTTTGGGCATATGCGGATCAAAACTCCCCAAATTGAGAATGCCTTGCCTGCCACCAAAGTCAGGTCTTCCGGCGTCAGGACCAAAATCCGGTCCTGAGGAATGACTAGTCCCTCCTTTGCCAAACGGATTGACCAGACCGCCCAGCGGATCATCATTCTCCAACTTCGGATACCTACCCCAGCTCTCGACAGTTTCGGAATCGGGAAGCCCTCCGTTGGGAATGCCAAACTCAGGCAACGAATTCACATCGTCCGTCCCGCCTTTCTTATCAGGCATCGTCCACGCATCCGTTTCAAGTTTTTGGTTCGGCAATCGCGATTCAGGGAAAGCGACTTGGCCGTCATCCACACTGGGCCACTCTCGCTCCGGCTCAGTCGCGGCATGGATCTTGTCACCGAGTCGTTCGGCAAGAACCGGCTCCTTATCCCGTTCGTCGGTCGGCCACGGCACGGCAGGCGATGCTTCCTTGTTCACTCCAGGCGATGAATCAGCGACACGTCCGGCGTCGATGAGTTGATCCTCGATGCTCGGCCAATCCGGCCCAAGCGTTACATCAGGGGTGCCGGGAGGCAAATCCTGTGGGGTTGGTTCCGTGTGAGGTATTTCCTCGTCCCGAGTCGGTTCAGGATTCGCCGCGCCGCCAGACGCCGGATTCCATCCGAGAGGCCCCTGATACCGATTCGGATCGATTGGTCGCTGCCCAGAGGTGATCGGTCGAAACGGCTGCCGCGGCCCAGGCCAGCCCGCTGGTACGTGGCCCGGGGGTAACCGCAGGAGCCAAACTTGCTTGGGTGGGGGAGAATCCTTTGATATCGGATTCGGTTCGTTCAACCCCCCTGAGCCTGAGTTGTTGCCACTGGGCAAATTGATGCCGTATTTGAGTGGAAGATGAAGATCAGCTTGCGTGACCTTCACGCCGGCGGCAGGTTGCCTCGTGTTCCACGCGATCTTGTTCTTGCTAACCGCTGGTGGACGGAACACGCCACGAATAACATTGGCGCCGGTAGGTCGCTGTCCGATAACCGGCCCAGTAACCAGAAACAAGCCGAAAAAAGCTATCAGATACCACCCTTCTCGATATGGTTTTTTGCCGCGCATGGCAACCTCCTGCGTCGTTCGACACCTTTGCGGTCCCGCCGTATCCCTGACTCAATGCTTACCGAGAGCCCGCCCACCGGTCTCTCACTATTCCTACTACTGACGGGTTCAGGATTGTGACCAGAAAATAAACAAGAAAAAGGGCTTCTCAAAAAGGGGGTCTTCCAAAAAAGTAGAATGTCCCCCTTTTCTCCGTTTAGCTTTCTCTGTTGCAAGGCCATGGCAAAATCGCCTTTATGGCTACCCCCCATCAGGCAACCCTGTAACCTAAGACTGAAAGAGGGAGAAAGAGACTGGAAACGTTTCATGTTCCAGGGGAAGCGTCTTTACCGCTCCTAGGAACCAATCGGCCTCTATTGATCTTTGCTTGGATAATGACCCGTTCCGTCAACGTATCCGGCCCATTTACCGGCCTCCCGTTAGTCGGCCTCGGTTCATTG
>JAFGAY010000178.1 GCA_016933425.1 Pirellulales bacterium | reverse complement strand
CGTAGTTCGTGGACTAGGTGAGGGAGGGTGTTATTTTTTATGTTCCAAGGAACGTTTCAGTCCGTTGATTAATTGTCCGACTCTTGATATCTGCTCGAGTATGTTGGTGATGTTCCGTTGATCGATGTATCCCAGACGCTGTGCGATGAGCACTTGCGTTTCCACTTCGTGCAACGATCCAGATGCAATTGAGAGAAATTGCAAAAAATCGCGACTGGAACGACGACCTTGACCTTCGGCGATATTTGAAGGAACTGATACTGCCGCGCGACGTACCTGCGCGGTCAGTCCGTAAATTTCCTCCCGAGGAAAAGATTGCGTCACTTGATAGACGGTTCCCACCAAATCCATCGCTCTTTGCCACGCCAATAAATCCCGAAAACTCTTCCCGCCCACACCATTTCTCCCATTGATCCTTGAATATCCAACACAAACCACGAGCTACGAACAACGGACTACGAACTACGAACAACGGCCCGCCGTCTCCCCAAAACCTCCGACAGTGCCGCGTCCACCGTTCGGTCGGTTCGCGTCAGGGCGTAGTCCATCTGGTGCTCGCGGCAGCCCTGCTGGACGCGGCGGACGAATTGGGCGAATTGTCGCCGGTAGGCCTTGCGCAGTGCCCGGGGATCGGCCAGGATGGGCGATTCGCCTTCCAGGCCGACGAACCGCGTCATCTCGTCGAACGGAAACTCGATTTCGGCCGGATCGGCGACGTGCAATAGAATCACCTCGTGGCGCCGGTGGCGAAAATGGGCCAGCCCGCCGAGCATCGCGTTGGGATCGTCCAGCAGGTCGCTCACAACCACGACGATGCCGCGGCGCTTGAATCGTTCGGCCAGCTCGTGAAACACGGCGGCCATGGCCGTCTCGCGCGTGGGCGACGCTTCGTCCATCACCTGGAGTATCTGTTTCAAGTGCGACGGGTTGCCGCTGGGAGCCAGCCGCGCGGCGACCGCCTCGTCGAACGTGACCAGGCTCACGCTGTCCTGCTGCCGCAAGACCAGGTAGCAAAGCGTCGCGGCCAGCCGTCGGGCATAATCAAGCTTCGAGCAGGGCGCGGCGGCCGATTGATAGTCCATGCCGCGGCTCACGTCCAAAAGCACGTAGCAGACCAGGTTTGTTTCTTCCTCGAACTGCTTCAAATAATACTTGTCGGTCCGGCCGAAAACCTTCCAGTCCAAATAGCGTAGGTCGTCGCCCGGCGCATAGTCCCGGTGCTCGGCGAACTCGATCGACATTCCCCGATCCGAACTATGATGCACGCCCGAGACGTAACCCTCGACCGATCGCCGCGCCCCGAGGCGCAGTCCCTCAAGCCGGGCCAGTACGGTCGGGTCCAAGTATTTCTGATAGTTCTCCACGCTCAAGCGCCTTCCGTTGATCGTCGGCCGCCGTTTCGATCAGGCGCCGGATGATTTCGTCCGGCTTAATCCCCTCGGCTTCCGCGTTGAAATTCGTCATGATGCGGTGGCGCAGCACGGGATAGGCCACCGCCTGAACGTCCTCGACGCTCGCGTGGAACCGCCCGTTTAGCGCGGCCCGCGCCTTGGCGCCCAAAACCAAGTATTGGCTCGCCCGGGGCCCCGCGCCCCAATTGACATAGCTCCGCACAAACTCGGGCGGATTGCCCTTGTGCGGCCGGCTCAATCGGGCCAGGCTCATCGCGTATCGGGCCACGTGCTCGGCCACCGGCACCCGGCGCACAATGTGCTGCATCGCCAGAATGCGCTCGGCGCTCAAGGTCGGCGCGACGCGCGTTTCGAGGTCGACCGTCGTCCGCGCCACGATCGCCAACTCTTCCTCTTCGTCGGGATAATCGACGAACGTGTTGAACATGAACCGGTCCAACTGGGCCTCGGGCAGCGGATAGGTTCCTTCCTGTTCGATCGGGTTTTGCGTGGCCAGCACGAAAAACGGCTCATCCAAAACGTGCCGCCGGCCGCCGATCGTCAACTGGTGCTCCTGCATCGCCTCCAACAACGCCGCCTGGGTCTTGGGCGGCGTCCGGTTGATCTCGTCGGCCAGCACGACGTTGGCGAAAATCGGCCCCGGCAAAAACGCAAGTTCCCGCTGGCCCGACGCCTTGTTCTCCTGAATCACGTCGGTGCCCGTGATGTCCGAAGGCATTAAATCGGGCGTGAATTGAATCCGGCTGAACCGCAATGAAAGCGTGTCGGCCAGGGTGCGGATCAAGAGCGTCTTGGCCAGCCCCGGCACGCCGACCAGCAGGCAATGCCCTCGGGCAAACATGGCCACGAGCAACTCCTCGATCACCCGGCGCTGGCCGACAATGATCCGGCCCAGTTGCTCGGTAATCAGCGCATGGGCCTCGTTGAGTTCGCGAACCGCTTGAACGTCGTCGTCGTGAAGCATGGCTGGGGAAGGGATTAGAGGTTAGGGATTGGGGATTTAGGGATTTGGGGATTTAGGGAGACGGTTAGCCGCCGCGGTCGCGCGGCGTTTTTCATCGACTCCAACGTCGAATTATTTATAGCCTGGGGCGGAAGCCCCAGGTCATTCCCTCGGTCAACAATCTACTTTGTTTCTTCCCATTTTTCAGGGGAACCATCGTCATCTGCGGCGCTTGTCGAGCCGGCGGGTTCGGCCGGGTTGCCGCCGGTCCCAGCACAACCAGCTCCCTGTCTGTGGCGACGAGCAGCCGTCGGTCGACGACCAGCAGGTTGCCGCCTTCGACACCCCGGGCCGCCAGCTCGATGACGTCCTTCAATTCGCCGGAGTCCTGGTCGAGCACGTAGACCCGATCGTCGGCCGGGATATACACCAAGCCGTCGGCCAGGACGCCCCGGCCTTGGAGCCTCAATCCGTCGCCCTGCGGCCAGACGTGGCGAATAGCGCCCTGATTTTCTCGATTGAGCCCTATCCAGTAAACCCGTCTTCCGCAGGCCACAAGCTGCTCGCCGGCCACGCCCAACAGGTGGACGACGTCCTCGACCTGTGAACCGGTTTGCCAGAGGATCTGGCCGGTCAGGGCGTCCAGGCCGAAGATCCGGCGACTGTCGCACGGGGCTGCCACGACCAGCCCCCGGTGGTATAGGCACGGATTGAGCGATCGGCCCCAATGGGCCGCGAGATTGCCCAGGTCGATCCGCCGCCGCCGCGGGTAGAGGCTGATCCATTGCACTTGCCCCTGGTCGGTCGACAGGGCGGCCACGGCGCCCAGGTTCGTGTTGAAATAGAGCGTTTCCTCGCCGAGCGTCAGCAGGTTGTGCGAAATCTCGGGAAACAGGTTTTGGCCCGGCGTTTCGGCCGCGCAGATAAACCGCCGCCATCGGGGCCGTCCGGTTCGCGCGTCATAGCAAGCCACGTGGGCCTGCGGCCGAATGTCGCCGCGCCGCATCGCGACGTAAACGTTTGGCCCGTCGCACACCGGCGCCCCCTCGAACGTCCAGGCGCCCGACTCGGGCAGCACCTTCCAAACGAGCCGCCCCTCGCTGGCCAGATCGATCGAAACCAGATAGCTTTCGTCGGCCCTTGCCCGGGCGTATCGCGGTTGGCCGGTCCACGGCTCGCCGAGTCGGACATAGAGTCTTCCGTCTCGCGCGGTCATCGTATATTGCGGCCGGCCAAATGTGCCGGCCCATCCGGCCACCGAGCCCGCGACGGGTTTCCGTCCTTCGTCGAAAACGACGGCCGAATTACCCCAGGCCGGCTCGCCCGAGGAGAGCTTCAAGGCCCAGACGCGCCGCGCGTCGCACGCCAGCACCAGCGGACCGACGCGCGCCGGGTGCAGCGCGGGCCCCGCCGGCGACCAGACGTCGGCCATGCTCGGCGCCAGGGAAACCGTCGGGCCCGG
Source organism: Pirellulales bacterium (assembly GCA_016933425.1). Lineage (GTDB taxonomy): Bacteria > Planctomycetota > Planctomycetia > Pirellulales > Thermoguttaceae > UBA11386. The sequence continues at coordinate 3,359 of JAFGAY010000178.1, read as the reverse complement.
TTTTGCCGCGCCGGACGAATCGTCGAGCGCGAACCGCCACGCCACTCCGCCCGGGTCGACGCGGCCGGGCGCAACGCGCGTCCGCGACGGGGCGCCGGCAAACGTGGGCCAGTCGCCGTCGCGGGGCTGCGAGGGCCGGTTTGCGCTTTGGGCCAGCAAATCGCGCAGCGCCTCGGCGTAGTCGACCTCGCGCCCGCCGAACCAACCTCGCGCCCTTGGATGCAACCGTTCAAACTGGACCAACTCTTCCGCCGCCCGCCGACGCGAACCTTCGAGAATCGACGCCAGCACCAGCCGTGCCCGAACCGCGGCCGGTTCCAGGTCCGTGTCGGGAAAAGCCAGCCACGCGCCGGCGGCTCCGTCGGGAACCTCGACCGGCAGAATTCGCTCCCACCATGCCCGAGCCATCGCCGCGTTGCCCCGATCGAGCGCCATTTCGCCCAAGGCCAACAGCGCGTCGTCACCCCAACGGCTGGCCGGCGCCTCGCGCGCGATTTTTCGCAAAAGGGCCGCGTCGCGCGCGGCGACGCCTTGCCGATACCATCGCTCGGCGATCGGATCGATTTGGGCCCGATAAACGGCCAACGCCGGCGGCGGCAGACCGGCCAAGAGCAGGTTGCCGTAGTCGCGCGCCGTGATGAATCGTCGCGGCGTGACGGGCCACAGCCGCTCGCCCGACTGTTCCATGACCCGACGAAGCGTTGCCACGGCTTCATTCCATTGACGGTCGGCCAGATAGGCTTTCGCCCGCTCGAACTCGGCGGCCACCTGGCTGTCGGCCTCGTCGATGGTCACCGAATCGGACAGCTCGAATTGGCTGTCGGAAGCCAGCGGCGCGACCTGGGCAAAACACGAACCATCACCCAGTGGAATCGACCAGAAGCCGACCACGCCGAGCACCAGTGCTGAAAAAGAATTCTTGGCCACCCCCCAAGTATAATGGGCACGGCCACGCGGGAAAAGAACGCCTTCCCACTCACCAATCAGCCGCGTCCCGAAATCCCCAAGTCCCGTCTCCCCACCCCCGACACCCCAACCAGCAGGCAAATCATTCCCACGGTCACGTGTGCCGTGACTGCCAACACCTGCCAGGGGCCTTCGGCCGCGACCGTGTAGTTCCATGAACCCGTCAGATCGGTAAACCAGCCTGGCCAGCCGAATTGCGTTACCCAACTTGCCGCGCCCAACGCCAATTGGCCCACGACCAAAACGAAAAACCACCAGACCCGACGGCGCAGCCGGGGGCCGATGGCCCAGCGACGCCGGGCCCGGACGACCAGCATTGTGGCCAAAATGGCAAGCACGCCGGCGACAATCAGGTGCAACCACACCAGCAAGCCGAACCATTGAGTCGGTGCATCGACCGGAAGATGGCGAAGCTGGGTTCCCAGGACCATTTGTAAATAGACAACCGTGGTGGTCGCGCCCATCCACCGGCGAAATTCGAGGGCCGACGGCGTCTGAGTCGCATTGGCCGCCCGTCGCCCGTCGGCCGACGTGCCGACGACAATCGCTCCGAGCAATGCCAACAGCAACGGGGCCGCGCACGCATGAAGATTGGCCAACGCGATCTCGTCGCACCGGATCCGAAAACCGCCGAGCAGAACGACCAGAAGACACGCGGCCGCCGCGGCGCCGGCAAGCCGCCGCGGACCCGGCCGCCGGTCGCTTCGCCAAACCAGGACTGCCAGGGCCAGCGTCATAATGCTGAGCAAATAGCCCAGCAGCCGGTGGATGTGCTCCAGGAACACGTCGGCCGCGATCAGCCACTGGTGGGGCGGGTAGAGCAGGGGAGGGTGGCCGAACGTGGTCGGCCAGTCGGGCACGGCCATTCCGGCCGAATACGTCGTTACCAGGCTCCCGCCGACCATTGCGGCCAGCGCGACCGCCAGTGTGGCCCAGGCCACCCGATGCGTCCAACGACCGACATTCGGGTCAACTTGATATCCCGGCAACATTTCAGTCGAAAGGTGAAAATCATGGTTAGCCGTCGAGCCTGCTCGACGTTCGTCGAAGCATGTCGCGTATGCGCCGCGCGGGCGCGGCGGCTAACTTCCATTCTCGCCGCCGGGTCGTGACCCGGCCTACGAGTCGACTCGAGACCCCATTTTTTCCTAATCGTCTTCTTCTTCCTTCAGCGTGGCCCGGTCGATGATTTCCTTCTGCACATTGCCCGGCACGACGTCGTAGTGGCTGAATTCGATCGTGTAGCTGCCTTGTCCGCCGGTAATGCTCGAGAGGCTCCGGGCGTAGGTGGTCACCTCGGCCAGGGGAACTTCGGCCGTAATGACCTGCAACTCGCCGCCGACCGAGTCCATGCCCAGCACGCGTCCCCGGCGGCCCGACATATCGCTACTGATGTCGCCCACGTTGGCGCTGGGCACGGTGATTTCGATTTTGACGATCGGTTCCAGCAGGGCCGGCTTGCCCTGCTGAAAGACGTTGCGGAACGCCATCGAGGCGGCCGTTTTGAAGGCCTGTTCGTTGCTGTCGACCGGATGGTGCTTACCGAAATGGACCTCGACGCAGACGTCCTGCACGTGGTAGCCCGCCACGACGCCCCGTTCCATGCGGTCGCGGAATCCTTTTTCGACGGCCGGCATGAAATTGCTCGGAATGGTTCCCCCAACGACCGAGTCGATCCAGAGGAAGTTCCAGTCTTGGTCATACGTGTAATCCTTCAGCGAGGCGAAGCGGGCCTTGGTCGCGTATTCCTCGATGACCGTGTCCTTCGGCAGTGGGTACATGCGGATGTGGACCTCGCCGAACTGGCCGCTGCCGCCGGTTTGCTTCTTGTGGCGATACATGCCCTCGGCGTTAATCTGGATCGTCTCGCGATAGGGGATTTTTGGTTCCTTGGTCTCGACCTCGACCTTCTCACGCCGCTTGAGCCGCTCCTGGATGATTTGCAGGTGCAACTCGCTCATTCCGTTGATCACCGTTTCCTTGGTCTGCGCATCGAGCTCACGGCGGAACGTTGAATCCTCCTGGCAGATTTTCGTCAGCGCGCCGGAGAGCTTGGTCTGATCGGCCCGGCTCTTGGGTGTGACGGCCAGCCCGACCATGGGCGTGGGGAACGGAATCGGCGGCATCGCCAGCTCGCCGAGCGTCTTGCCCGTGGCCAGCTCCTCCATCTTGGCGATCGCGACCACCTCGCCCGGTCCGGCCTCGTCGATCGGTTCGGTTTCGTTGGCTTGGACGCGCATCAAGGGGCCGAGTTTTACTCCCTTGCGCGATCCGACCATGGGAACCGTGGTTTCTTTCTTCAGCGTTCCCGAGAAAACGCGGATGAAGCTCAGTTTTTGCACGAAAGGATCGATTCGCGTCTTGAACACTTGGGCGACCAGCGGGCCGGCCGG
>JAFGAY010000023.1 GCA_016933425.1 Pirellulales bacterium | reverse complement strand
GCCGACCGCGGCAAGCGTCGCGAGTCTCAAGACGAGCATACCCCTAGCCGAGAGAAATCCTCTCATGGTCCGTTCCTTTGGCGGCAAAAGGAATGTGGCAATAGGAGCCGTGCGGCGAACCGTGCCCCGACCTGGAATTCGGCACGACTGGGTTACAACAAATCACGCTTCCCTTGCGTGCAATAAGGGTCGTTTGCGTATGAGCAAACACGATGGCGCTCAGTCCATCGTCATGAACACCCAACCCACCACCACGTCGCCAGCCCCAGGCAACAGAAAATGAGCATCTTCCAAGGCAGTTGGGAAGATGACCAAACACCCAAGCATACCCCCCATTTTAGGATTTCGTTCCAATCCTGTCAACGGTCAGCGACACACCCCTCAAAGGGCCTGATTGGTTTATACGTCCTTGGATCGCCTGACCGGAACGGCAATTTTTTTACCACGCTCTCGCAGAGCACGTTTTCCGACCTGACCGATCTCTGCTTACCACGCCCTTTCACGTCGTGTCGCACAATGGATTTTTCGGCGAGAAAGTCGCGGCAAGAAAAACGTCGGCCCCCGGGTCCGTGGTGGACCCGGGGGCCTGAGTAGCTACGGCCATTGTCGAACGTCAATGCTGACAGACGTCTTGAAAGGGGTTGCGCCGGCGGGCGTTGTCCGAGATTCAAGGGATGCGTTCGCGGCGGCGCCCTTTTCATTGACAGGTCTAGACGGGCTTAACGTTTTCGGCTCGCGGACCCTTGGGGCTGCGGCCTTCCTCGAACTCGACGGCTTGGCCCTCGCGAAGCTCTTCAAACGTGGCGCCTTCAACGCTCGAGTGATGAAAGAACAAATCGCCTTTCTCACCTTGAATGAAGCCGAAACCTTTGTCCATGATGAGCTTCCGGATGGTACCTTGCGGCATGTCTGCCACTCCTCACAACAAGACGAAACGAAACGAACCGGGGTCGATCAGTCTTTCCTAAGCCCCTCCCCGGGTAGAAAGACGGCGACCTAACGACAAAAGGGGCGAAACGTGAACCGCATTCGGAGCCAGACGCCTTGAGAAAAGCTTGCCGCTACGCGAACCGCAGTACGGACGGCGCAAGTGCTCTAAAGTTCCAAGATGGGGCTTGCGCCGGTATCATTCCGCTACCCCCATGCTGGGGATTATACCAACTCGGAAGACGTTGAAAAGAGATAGTCCTGAAAAAAATGACGCTTTTTCAGGTTTTTTCTACCCGATACGCGGTGCCCATGGGGGTAACTTGCCACGGAAACACGCTGTTTTCATCGCCCACCACGCAATTTTCGAGCGGAACACGCGTTACGCGGTGCGGCTGACGATTTCGAGTAAATGGTAGCCGAATTGCGTTTTTACCGGCCCATGAACCTTGCCCAATTCGCCGGTGAAGACTACTTTGTCGAACTCGGGCACCATCTGGCCCTGGCCGAATTCACCCAGGTCGCCGCCCTGCTTGCCCGAGGGACATTCGGAATGCTCGCGAGCCATGGCCGCGAAATCGGCCCCGGCCTCGATCTGATCCTTGAGCTGCTGGCAGGCTTCCTGGGTCTTAACGAGGATGTGACGAGCGCGGGCGCGAGCCATTTTGGTTTCTCCTGGATAAGCGGCGAGCGTGTTGGATCAGTTAGGCTCCCATGATACACTATCGGTCGACGTATTGCCAATGGACATGGGGCATCTCACAGTAATCACGCACCATGGGAGAAACCACGCCGTGTTTCTTTTCGCCTCATTCCTAGGATTCCGTCCCCTTGGCCCGATCGTCTTTGCCGCCCTGTTTTCGTGGGGGGTTGCATGCTGCTCGATTGGCCGGTGCGACGATGCGCAAGCGGCAGAAAAGGTCGCTCGACCAAACGTCGTGCTTATTCTGACCGACGACCAGGGCTACGGCGATTTGTCGTGCCACGGCAATCCGGTGCTCCGCACGCCCCATCTTGACCAATTGCACGGCGAGAGCGTCCGTTTCACCGATTTCCACGTCGCGCCCATGTGCACGCCGACTCGGGGTCAGCTCATGACGGGCATCGACGCGCTGCGCAACGGCGCGATGAACGTCAGCAGCGGCCGCGACATGCTGCGGCGCAATCTGACGACCATGGCTGACGCGTTCGCGGCGTCCGGCTATCGCACTGCGATGTTCGGCAAGTGGCACCTCGGCGATACCTATCCCTATCGACCCATGGACCGTGGATTCGGCAAAACCATCTGCTTCCGCTCGTCCTACATCGGCTCGGCTGCCGACGCCTGGGAAAACGACTATTTCAACGATCGCTATCGTTTCAACGACGTGTTGCGGCCGGCCAACGGATACTGCACCGACGTCTTCTTCGACGCGGCCCTCGATTGGATAAAAAATCGCGATGAACAGGGCAAACCGTTTTTCCTCTACCTTCCGACCAACACGCCGCACGGGCCGCTTATTGTGCCCGAGCGATATAGAAAACAGTACGAGGAACTGCTGGCCGATCAGAAACTGGAACCTGGCTATAAGAAAAACCTCGCCCGATTCTTTGGCATGATCGCCAACATTGACGACAACCTCGGCCGGCTCGAAAAGACGCTCGACGAGACGGGCCTCCGCGAGAATACGATCGTCATCTATTTAACCGACAACGGAGGCACGGCCGGCGTGCCGTTTTTCAACGCGGGAATGCGCGGCCACAAAACGCAGCTCTGGGAAGGCGGCCACCGCGCGCCCTGCTTTGTCCGCTGGCCGGCGGGGGGAATCGGCGGCGGGCGCGACGTCGACACGCTCACCCAGTGCCAGGACCTGATGCCGACACTCATCGATCTGTGCGGGCTCACGGACCCCAACGGGGCGGAGTTCGACGGATCGAGCCTCGCCGGGTTGCTCCGCGGCAAGAACCAGCCGGAATTGGACGATCGAATCCTCGTCGTCCAGTTCAGCCGAATGCCGTTCGACGGCTTCCAATCGTGGCCCAAGAAAAACGACGCAACCGTGCTATGGCGCAAGTGGCGGCTGTTACGCGGCAAGGAACTCTACGATCTGGCGGCCGATCCCCACCAGGACCATAACGTCATCGCCAAACATCCCGACGTGGCCGAGCGGCTGCAAAAACATTACGACCAGTTGTGGGCCGCCATCGAACCGACGCTCGGCAACTATCAGCCTTGCGTGATCGGTTCTGATAAACAGAATCCCACGCGGCTCTGCGCCAGCGAATGGGCCGACGTGTTCCTCGACCAAGGCGGCCAGGTCCAACGCGGAGTGACGACCAACGGCCCCTGGCATATCGATGCCGTGCGGCCGGGCACCTACCGCTTCTCGTTGTGTCGCTGGCCCCGCGAGGCCAAGTTGCGGCTCACCGAAGCGTCGCCGCCCCACCACGGTGAAGACTGGAGTTGGGCCGAAGGCCGGGCGCTGCCCATCGCCAAGGCGCGGCTCCGCGTCGCCGGCCAGGATTTCGATCAGGCGGTCGCTCCCGACGACCGAGAAGCCGCGTTCACTGTCACATTGCCGGCGGGCCGCACAACGGTCGAAACCTGGTTCCACGACAAGGACGGCAAGGAACTCTGCGGGGCATATTACGTCTATGTCGAACGTCTGGATAAAAAGCCGTAATTACCGTAGGTCAGGTCAGGCACCTTTGTGCCTGACAATGATTCAGGCATACCCGACAAACAACAGTCGGAATGCCCATCAATCAACGGTAATTATCCAATCCAGAGTGTCTCATCCACCGCGTTTTACCTACTCAACCTGGGGGACGCTTGACGCTCTCAAAAAGCGTGTCATAGTTTTACTGTTGGAATCCGATTGCCGCGGCGTTTCACCCGGTCACCAATCCACCGCCTTCTTTTCCAGGGGTAAAAGGATGGTTGGCGCCATTACGAGTTGGGACGTCCTGTTCCACCCGGTTGCAACGGTCCACTGTTTCGGGTGGCAAGTTTTTCTTCGAGCTTTGTCGCCGTGGCACGAAACGACGTTTCTCTCGTTGTTGCGTGAGGCGAATTTCTTTGGCGCCGCGACCTCGCCGTTCACCGGCGTTCTGGAACGGTGCATTGATTTGGAGCTGCGAGCCGAGCGAATCTATTCCGCATTTGCCCAGCAGTTCGATCAGCCCGAGCGAATACGCCGTTTTTTCGCCAGTCTGGCCGCGCAAGAGCAAGAACATGCCGACTTGCTCGAGGTGTGCCGAGTCCTCGCCGCGCGGGGAAACTGGAACGTGGAACCCGTTCATGCTTGGCGGGACCGCGTCGGCCATCTTGAACAACAAATGCAAGGGGCGGAGACGTCCCTCCGATCGATCGAAAACGTGAACGACGCTCTCCAAGTCGTGATCGAGATCGAGTCGTCGGAAATCAATCAGATTTTTCAGGTTATTGTCGCGGCCGCCGACTCGCCATTCATTGCCCGATTGAGACCATTTCGACGGGCCATGGAAGCGCACCTGGCGTACATCTGTCGGCAAATGCCAAAACTGGCTCCCCCGCTTGCTCCGGCGTGCCGGGAGTTAATGGCCAAATTCTCACGGTAGGTCGGCCGCAGTGAGGTCAAGGCCCTATTCTTCCCGCAAAGCCTCCAACAACGGCGCGGCCACGGCCGCGCGAACCGCCAGTCCTCCGGCGGCCAGGCCGATCAGCAGGATGGCCGCCAGGGTGCCCGCCAACGACGCCAAGGGAATCGACGCGTCGCCCGAGATGAAGTGGGGCAGCACGGCCACGGCCGCCGCGAGCGTGCCGCACGCCATGCCGGAGAACAACAAAAAACCATTTTCGGCCAAAACGAGCCAGGCGATTTGCCATCGGCGCAGGCCCACGGCACGGAACAGGGCCAACTCGCGACGGCGCTCAAGAACGTTGCGACATTGTACCACGGCCAGCCCGAGCGTTCCCAGCAGCAACCCCAGCCCGCCGAGACTCTGAAAAGTCGACAGATACGTGTTTGGCACGACCAGATACGCGGCCAGATAGTCGTCCATGGGCACGGCGGCGAAGCCATAGTCGCCCAAGGTCCGATCCAACGCGGCCCGAACCGCGGCCGTCTCGTCCCCGGGGCAGTCGATCAAGAAGAACCGATAGCCGGTTACCTCGGGCCAATGCCGCAGCAGTTCCCCTTCCGAAATAAGCAGATCGCCCTGGAACGGACTTCCCTTGAGCAGGCCGACCACCTCGAAGCGAACCGGCCGGCCCTGGTTATCGTCAACCAGGTACGTCGAACCAAGCCCGCCCAGGTGCAGCGAGTACGTCGCCGTGTCGCGTTCCAGCGCCATGGGCGCCGGCGTCGCGCCCGCGGCTCCCGCGAGTGCTTGCCAAGGATTATTACGATCCACGGCGTCCGCCCAAGCAAATCCATCCCGGGCGATCATCGCCGCCGGCGCGCCTAGGATTCGTGGTTGCCGCGGACGATAGAGGTTCAGGCAACTGGCGTCGTCGCCCGATTGAACCCGAAAGGAAATGATGGTCGAGTTGTCGAGCCGACGATTGTCGTCGTCGGAAAAACCCAGCCGACTGCGTCCGTCGCGCGTGCTGAGATCACCGACGATTGGAAGGTCGCTTTGTCCGACGAGCGTAAACCCGCCGTTGCCGCCGTGCAAATCGGACGACCGGCCGCTTGGTTCGACGCGAAACGCGCTGACCGAGACGATCAGAAAACAGGCCACCGCGACCAGTCCCATCGACAGCGTGCTTCGCGCCGGATGGCGTGCCGCGTTGAGCACGGCCAGCCGCGCCAGGTTTCCTCGGCCCGGGCGGATGGCCGTCCGGTCGTTTCCGGCGACCAGCCGCCGGCCCATCCCCGCCAGCAAACCGGCCAACACCATTGCGCCGGCGCCGAAAAAAGCCCCCGCCTGGAACTCGTCGCCCAGCCGAGCGGCCGCCACGGTCAGTCCGGCCGCTGCGACGAGCAGCACCATCGCCAACGCGCATGGACGCGCCATCCATCGAACCCTTCGCGCCAACGCGCGGCACAAAGAGTCTTTTTCTTGAATCGCGCCGGACAGCGCATCTCGCGGCGCGGCGGAGCCGGCCATCAGCCACCGCGGCGAGGACCGGCACGATTGACGCACCGACAGCCAAATGGCGGCCAGACTCAACACGAGTCCCACGCCCGCGCCGACGATCAGACTGCCCGCCGCGACGTGGAACCGCAGAAACCGAGCCCCGATCGCCGGCAACCACCACGTTTCAAGTCCCGCGAGCATGATCGCCGCGTAGCTAACGCCCAAGCCGACGCCCAGCACGCTTCCGATCAACGCGACCAACGCGCCTTCGGCCGTCAAGGCTCGCGAGATCCTTGCTCGCGGCCAGCCGACGGCCAGCAGTAACCCGATTTGCGGGCCGCGCAACTCGACTCCCAACCGAGCCAACAGAACGACTAGCAACACGGACGACACGATGATGAAGAAACTAAAACCCAAAAACAACAGATTGAACGACGTCGTTCCCGACGCCGCCGCCAGGCTTTGCCGCTTGACGGGCCGAACGACGAATCCCATTGCCTCGGGCGGTAGTCGAACCCCAAACAACGACTCGCCGTGGGCGCCACGGGCATCTTGCCCGTGCGATTTCTTTGTTGCCGGCGGCGTTTCTTCAATGACGACTTCCGCGCGGCTTGGCGCGTCGGCCACTCGCAGCGTCGTCGTCCGGCCAAAACGGCTTGCCCAAAGCCGCCGGCCGGCCGCCAGCGAGACGAACGCCTTGGGCGTGCCCCGGTAGTCGCGCCAATAGTCCTCGTCCTTGGGCCGGATTCGCTCGGCGTCCAACGGAAAAGGCGGATCCCAGCCGTCCATCGTCAGCCGATCGGTCACGCCCGGCAAATGGGGCAACAGATCGCGGTCGACTGCCGCGCCGGCCAGCGGCACAATCGCCGCGAGCCGGAACACGGCCGTGCGCTCGCCGAGCCGGCCGTCGAGGCTCTCGGGCTCGAAATATGTGATTTGAATCGGGTCGCCCAGTTTGGCGCCCAGGTCGTCGGCGGCCCACGAGTTGAGCACAATCTGGTCGTCGGCCAGCGGCTCGACGGGCCTTCCCTCTTGATCCAATATCGGCCCCAGCGGCGGTTTGCTCGCAAAATCGACCGCCGTGATGGTCGAATAGGGAATCTCGCGTCCTCGACACGCGATCGTATTGGCCAACCACGTCAGGGCCGGTTGGATCGGACGGTCCGGCTTGGATTTTTTCAAAGCGTTCAGAATGGCCGTTTCGGCCGAGGGAGAAAAAACAAGTCGATCGGCGCTCAGCGTGCGGTAGCCCCGGTCGGATCGCTCGACGTCAAACCCAAAATCAGCCAGCCCCGGGCGCAAGAGAGCGGCCAGGCGTTTTTCACTCTCCGCTGGCGCGTCGACCGGTGTCCGGCCGGCAATCAGAATCACGCCGGCCTGGCCCGGCTGATCGAGCCGATCCTGAAGCGTTTCGAGCGAAACATAAACGTTTCGGGGCGATCGTTGCGACGGATCGAGCGCGAACGCGCCGAGGCCCGCGGGCTCGATGATCGCGCCGACGCGGAGCCGAAGACTGACCGGCGCGCCGCGACGGCCCAACGGACTTTCCGACGGTATCGCGCCGGGCCGCGCCAGCCGCAAGTAGACCGCGTCGCCGACGCTCGCGCCAAGCTGCTCGGCCAAGGGCCGGTTCAGGACGATCGACCGCCCGTAAGGGTAATCACCGGGTTCGCCACCGCCGGAAGCGCGGTTCGACAAGCCGGCGGGGGCGCTCCGAGCGCTCAATTGCCAGAAACGTTTGTCGCAGCCGATCACATTAACCCGATTCGCACGAATGGATTCGCCCTCGTCGTTCGGCCGGGTCAAGCTGCCGCGGAGGAGGAAGACGGGCACGGCCTGATTGAAGTCGTCGGCAAAACCATTGGTCGCGGCCAGTTCTTCGGCCAGCTCGGCGCGAAATGGGTGGTCGGCCGAGATGACCAAATCAATCCGCCCCAGCCGATCGAGCGCCAGGCGTCGGAGACTTTCCCGCATCGAATCACCCACGGCAAGCGCCCCGACGAGCACGCCGACCGCGACGGCCACGCCCAGGGCGACGGCCCCGTTCATGCGCCAATGATATCGCAGCGAAGCGAGAATGAAACGGATCATGAATCGCTCTCGACAAGGCGTCCTTCGTCGAGTTCCCGGCGGCGGCCCATCCGGGCGGCAAGCCGTCGGCTGTGGGTCACGACGATGAGCATCGAGGCGTCTTGCTCCTGAAGCTCGACGAGCAGGTCGGCAACGCGCTCGGCCGTGGTCCGATCGAGATTGCCCGTCGGCTCGTCGGCCAACACGAGGTCGGGCCCGTTAATCAGCGCCCGGGCCAGGGCGGCTCGCTGTTTTTCGCCGCCGGAAAGTTCGGCGGGGCGGTGGTCGGCCCGATGGGTCAGTCCGACGCGGTCCAGCAACAGGCGCGCCTGGTCGATCCGTTCCGTCGCGAGCGGCCCGGCGGCCAGCGCCGGCACGAGGACGTTTTCCAACACCGAGCACTGCGGCAGTAAACAGTGATCCTGGAAGACGAAGCCGATCCGCCGGTTGCGGGTCGCGGCCAGGTCGGCCGGACCGAGCGTTGCCAGGTCGACGTCGTCCAGCGACACGCGGCCCGAACTGGGCGGCTCCAACGTGCCGATCAGATTCAGCAGCGTGCTCTTGCCCGACCCGCTGGGCCCGACAATGGCCAGGTTCTGCCCCGATTCGAGTTCGAACGATATCCCCCGGAGCACGACCAGCGGCTCGGCCCTGGTGGAAAACTCCTTGGCAACGTTTTCGACGACAAGACGCGGCATAATCTTCCCCCTCGCGAGGAACCCAAGGGCCACGCGCTCGCCGGGCAGACGACGCGAACCACGGTCGTCCACGATCTCGGATGCCTCGCGCTCAATATCGGTAGTATTCCGGTTTGAACGGCCCTTCGACCGGAACGCCCAGGTAGTCGGCCTGTTTTTGCGTGAGCTTGGTCAGTTTCACGCCGAGCTGGTCGAGGTGCAGTCGGGCGACCTCCTCGTCGAGCGTCTTGGGCAGCACGTGAACGCCCAGCGGATATTTTTCCGGCTCGGTCCACAAAGCCAACTGGGCGAGCACCTGGTTGGTGAACGAGTTGCTCATGACGAACGAGGGGTGGCCCGTGGCGCAGCCCAGGTTCACCAATCGTCCGCCGGCCAGCAGAATGATCGCGTGGCCGTCGGCAAACGTGAACCGCTCGACCAGCGGCTTGATTTCCTCGCGTTCGACGCCGGAAACCGCCTCGAGCCCGGCCACGTCGATCTCCAGATCGAAATGGCCGATGTTGCAGACGATCGCGTCGTGGGGCATGCGCTCCATGTGCTCGGGCCGGATCACGTCGCGGCAACCGGTGGCCGTGACGAAGATGTTGCCCCGCGACGCGGCGTCTTCCATCGTGGTCACTTCATAGCCTTCCATGGCCGCCTGCAAGGCGCAGATCGGATCGACCTCGGTGATGAGCACCCTCGCGCCGTAGCTCCGCATCGATTGGGCGCAGCCCTTGCCGACGTCGCCGTAACCGCACACGACGACCACCTTGCCAGCGACCATGACGTCGGTCGCCCGCTTGATGCCGTCGGCCAGCGACTCGCGGCAGCCGTAGAGATTGTCGAACTTGCTTTTGGTGACCGAGTCGTTCACGTTGATCGCCGGGAAAAGCAGCGTTCCCTTGGCGGCCCGATCGTAAAGACGGTGGACGCCGGTGGTCGTCTCCTCGCTCACGCCGCGGACGTCTCGGGCCATTTTGGTGAATCGCTTCGGATCCTCGCGGAGGCTCCGCTGGAGGGTCGCCAGCAGGGCTCGTTCCTCGGGATGGGTAACGCCGGCCGGATCGGGCACCTGGCCCGTCTTTTCAAACTCAGCCCCCAAATGGATCAAGAGCGTCAGGTCGCCGCCGTCGTCCACAAGCATAGTCGGGCCTTGACCGTTCTCGAAACTCTGAACTTGCGTCAGGATGTTGCTCCAATAGTCGGGCAACGTTTGGCCCTTCCAGGCGAACACGGGCACGTCGGCCGCCGCGATGGCCGCGGCCGCATGATCCTGGGTCGAATAGATGTTGCAGCTTGTCCAGGTCACTTCGGCGCCGAGTTCGCGGAGCGTCTCGATCAAGACGGCCGTTTGGATCGTCATGTGCAGACAACCGGCGATCCGCGAGCCCGCCAGAGGCTTCTCCTTCCCATATCGCTGGCGAAGTGCCGTCAGGCCGGGCATTTCGTTCTCGGCCAGGGTGATTTCCTTGCGGCCCCACTCGGCCAACTTCTTAAACTCCTCGGGGCTGACATTGGCAACCTTATAAGACGAGCGGGTTTCGACCTGCGACACAGTAGTTCTCCTTGGTCAACGGACAACGGGTTCATTTTTCTCAAACCGCGATGATACACGGTTTTAGGGCGGCCTGCAAATGCCAACTGGACCGGTCGGCCAACGTTTTACGCACCTATTACGCCATGACTGGAGACATAAACCGTGGCGCAGTTATCATTGCGTCATTCCATTCCCGGCCCCCCGATCTGCGTCACTCGCTCCCAGCTCCGACCGGGCGGCCCTGATGAACGCCCGAACCTGCGCGGCGTCCTTGCGGCCCGGGCCCGATTCGACGCCGCCGGCCACGTCGACCGCCGCCGGCCGGGCCGTGGCAATCGCCTGGGCTACGTTGTCGGGAGTGAGCCCGCCGGCGAGAACCACGGGCGGAAGGCCTTTTGGGGGCAGTTTTCCCACGGCCGTCCAGTCGGCCGTTTGGCCCGTCCCGCCATAGCTGCCCGGCTGATCGGCATCGATCAGGATCATCCGAGGGGTGCAGCCCAAATGGCCGCATTGCTCCAAGTAACGGCCTATCGCGCCGGTCCCGTCGGCCGTGAGCCGAAACGCACGGATCACCGGAAGGGACAAGGTCCGACTCAACCCGAGGAGAAAATCAGGCGTTTCGTCGCCGTGCAACTGGATCATGTCGAGCCTAACCCCCTCGTCCTCAATCACCTCCCGAATTCCCTCAATCGGGGTATTCACAAAAACGCCCACTCGGACAATTTCCGGGGGAACTGACTGTGCGATTTGCCGAGCGGTGGCCGGCGTGACATACCGCTTGCTGGCGGGGTAGAAATTCAGTCCGATGGCATCCGCCCCTGCGGCGGCCGCCTGTTGGGCGTCCTCTATATTCGTCAGCCCGCAAATTTTAATGCAAAACATGGACCAGCCTTATGTTGGCGGAACCGATTGGGCAATCCACGGTGACCGGTGCCCGTGGATCATTCTACCGCATACCCACCCGCGGGGCGACCTCAACCGTGCATCAACGCGGTCCACGGCACGACGTTCCGGGTGGTTGGCGGGCTTCCGCTCGAAGATTGGGCGCCTCGCGGGTCGATGTCCATTTAGTAAGAGCGTGTTTTGTAATGAGTTCTGGCAGCCATAACCCCCACCGGGCTTGTGGAAGCAAGGTTTGGCAACTACCCGAAAACCACCAGACTGTCTGGAAAAGACCATAGGGACCGACATGAACGACTTTCGATCAAAAACCCCGCGGCGCCGAGCCGAGCGAAGGGCCAGTGCGAGCACGGTCGTGCTGGCCTTGGTGTTTGTCGTCTTGGGCGCGTGTGTTTACATGCTGGGAACCAAGGCGCCCCCGTCGAGCCCTTGGACCGCCGAAGCGGCCGTGCGTCTGCCGGCCGACATGACGGACCAAGACGAAGCCGCCGCTCAAATTCTGGCCGAAACGAACCTCCGCCGCGCGATTCGGCCGGGCCGCGACACGACCGATTATGTCGCGTCGATGCGGGAGCAATTGCAGGTGCGCGTTTCGGCCAATCCACGATCGGATTCATCCGACGCCGAGGTGTGCATCCAATACACGAGCAAGGATGCTCCACGGTTGGCGCTGGCGGTGGTCAACCGGTTGGCCGAGCAGTATGCCCAAGCGATTCGCCAGCAGCAAAAAGCCGAAGCCGATCGGGCATGTCGCGAGGCCGAGCAAGCCACGGCCAAAGCCGAAACGCAACTCGCCGAGGCCCAAGACCGATTCGACGCATTCGTTCGAGAATCACTCGGACCGAACCGACAACCGACCGCCTCGCAAACGGACGATAGCGACGATCAAGCGGAGAGCAAACCGGCCGGATCGAAAATCAATCCCGAATGGCAAGCTGCGCGCCGGCAGCTCGACCACGCCAGAGCGTACCGCGACCAATTGCTGGTCGACCTGACGCCGCTGCACCCGAAAGTTCGCGCGGCCGACGAGGAACTCGCCGATCTGGAAAAGCGTCTCGCGGCCATTCCGCATGAGCTGGCGCCCGAGCAGGGCAATTTGGCCGGCGAGTTGCGGCAGATGACCGATCCGCTGCCGGAGACGCCCGGACTGATCGGCCCAGCGGCCGAGGACGTCGACGTGCTCGACCAGCCGTTGGGTCGGTTCGTGCCGCCGACGGTCGCGGCCAAGCAGCCGGCGCCGCCGACGGCGCGGGACGCGCGGAAGCGAATCGAAAAATTCACCGCCTTGAAACGCGACGTGGACGCGGCCCGCGCGACCTACAATCGGGCCGTCGCCCATCAGAGCGAAGTCTGGCGGCGGCAGTTCGCCCTGCCGCCGGTCGAAGTCGTCGCGGCCCGCGCGGCGACCGCCCCCGCCGTGGCCGCCGAGCGCCCCGGCCGTCTGACGCTTGTTGCGTTGATGGTGGCGATGACCGGCGCCGCGGGAGTCGGCATGGTTGTCTCGGGCATCGGCGGCAGCGCGACGTTCGCCGACGCAGCCCAGGCGCGCGCCGCACTGGCCGTGCCGGTGCTGGCGACCATTCCGGCGGCCGGCCACGCCAGGCCGGGCGTCCGACGGCGGAGACTGTTCGAAAACGCGGTCGTGATTGCCGGCGGTCTTTTCCTGTTGGTCGTCTGCGCGGCCGTGGGACTGGCCACGGTGGGAATTGCCGCGTGGTTCTGACAAGGAGGGCCACGCTTCGTCGTGGCCGAGCATGACGTGCCGTCACGGCCACGACGGAGCGTGGCCCTCCAACCGCGTCTTGCCGCGCCTGCCATGTGTCGTTGTCACACCCATGGACAGCGAGGGGCTTTCATCGGCGACCGCCGGAGAGTACCATTGAAGGTAACTTCGAGGAGTGGCACATGGCCGACATCGTCACCGCATTGTTTTCCCCGCGAATCCGCGTCAAGGAGCTCGCGCGGCTCTGCCGGCGGCTGGCCACGTCGCTCGCGGCGGGCGTCGATTCACGTACGATTTGGAAACGCGAAGCGTCGAGTTCCGGGCGGGCCGTCGTCCTGAGTCGGTTTCGCGTGATCCACGACGCGGTGGCCGAGGGCCGCGCCACGGCCGACGGCGTCGAGGCGTGCGGCGACTTCTTTCCCGAGCTATTTCGCCAGTTGACCCGGGTGGGCGACG
This sequence comes from Pirellulales bacterium, assembly GCA_016933425.1. Classification (GTDB taxonomy): domain Bacteria; phylum Planctomycetota; class Planctomycetia; order Pirellulales; family Thermoguttaceae; genus UBA11386. The sequence continues at coordinate 20,329 of JAFGAY010000023.1, read as the reverse complement.
AAACGGGCAGCGGCGCCGAGGTCTTCCGCCAACTCGCCGACCATTACGAGGCCCAGCTCACGCGGCGCCGCATTTTCCTGGCCGCCATCTCCTGGCCGATGATCCAACTGGTCGCCTCGTTGGCGATCGTGGGCATGGTCATCTGGGTCATGGGCATGATCAGCGAGGGCAAAATCGACATTCTCGGCTTCGGGCTGGTCGGAACCAAGGGGCTGGCTCGATACGTCGCGTTTCTCTGCGGGGTGGGCATCGTCGCCGTGCTGCTGATTCGCGCGTTCGAGCGCGGCATGATGTGGATTCGCCCGGTCGAACGACTCGTGCTAAAGCTTCCCGTCATCGGCCCGTCGCTGGAAATCCTGGCCTTGTCGCGGCTGGCCTGGGTCATGCACCTGACGATGAACACGGGCATGGACGTCCGCCGGGCGATGCGGCTGACGCTGTCGAGCACGAACCAGGCCCGCTATCTCGACCAGATTCCGGTGGTCGATCGGTGGATCGAGCAAGGAAGCAGCATTTACGAGGCGTTCGTCGAAGCCGGCGGCTATCCACCCGATTTCCTCGACGCCCTCCAGGTGGGCGAGGAGTCGGGCAAGCTGGTCGAGTCGATGGGACGCCTGTCGGGCCAATATCAGGATCGGGCCCGGACCGCCCTGGCCGCGCTGATGACCATTGCCGGTTTTCTCGTCTGGGTCTTCATCGCTATTCTGATTATCTTCTTCATCTTCAGAATCGCGTTCTTCTATCTGGGCGTGCTCAACAGCGCGGGCAACATCTGACGAGGGAATAGCCGGGGGTGAAACCCCCGGGCATAAGGCCCCGAACCCAAAGAAAAAAGCCGCGTAGCGGCGAAATTTTGATCGCGGACAATGGTAATGCCGCTACGCGGCATCGTGCGTGCGATCACATTTTCCGGGGGTTGCGCTGTGCTACACCCCCGGCTATTCACATTTCGCCGCTACGCGGCTTTTCCTTTGGCCTTGGGACCCCGAGCATGGGGTTTCATCTCCGGCTCTTTTGCCATTTTGTCCACAATATTGGAATTGGTCGAATACTACGCTCCCCGGGCGGCCGTCACGGCCAAGGAGGAGGCCGGCGCAGCGCCGTCGGTTGCCGAGCAGAGCGGATCGAGCGCCTGGAGCAATCGCTTGAAGCACGAAGGATGCTGAAGCTTGCGCATCGCGCTGGCTTCGATCTGGCGGGCCCGCTCGCGCGTCACCTGGAACTGCTGGCCCACGCTCTTGAGCGTTCGGGGGCAACCGTCGCCCAGTCCGTAGCGCATCCGAATGAGTTCGCGTTCGCGGTCGGTCAGTTCGCCAAGCGCTTCCGACAAGCCCGACCGCAAGGCCCGGTGGTACATTTCGCGCTGGCGGTTGTTGGGGCGATGGTCGACCAGGGTGTCGCTCAGCCGGCGTCGATCGTCGTCGTCGGCCGATTCCTGAAGCGACAACGTCGGCCGGCACATCCGCATGGCCACCCGCGTCTTGTCGACCGACAGACCAACCGCGACGGCCGTTTCCTCGGCCAACGGATCGCGGCGATGCCGATGGGTGAGGTCCTCGGCCGCCCGGTGGATCCGGTGCACCCGGTCGACCATGTGCGCCGGCAGGCGAATCATGCGGCTCTGGTCGGCGATTGCCCGGGTAATGGCCTGGCGAATCCACCACGTGGCGTAGGTGGCGAATTTATAGCCGCGCGCGTGGTCGAACTTGTCGGCCGCCCAGAGCAGGCCGGAGTTTCCTTCCTGGATCAGATCGGAAAAGCTCAGTCCATGGTTGCGATAGCGTTTGGCGATCGACACGACCAGCCGCAGATTGCCGGCAGCCAAGACTTGGCGCGCTGCCGCATGACGCCGGCGCCACCGTTTGATTCGCGAGATCCGATGGCGCAACGTCGCGGGACTTTCGAGCGTTAGTTCCATGAGGTGGATCAACTCGGCCCGGCGCGCGGCGGTTTGCGCGTCGCCGGCCCGGCGGTCGGCTGCCCGAAGCTCGGCCTCCAGCGCGTTCATACGGCGGCTGACGGCCAGAAGCTGTCGAAAGATTTTTTGCAAGCGGGACGTTCGCGCAGGCGTTTCCTCGACGAGGCGGACCGCCCGATTGCGCCGCGCGACGATTCGCCGCCAGGCCTGGCGGCGCGCGCCGGCCGGCGCGGCGTTGCCGACCACCGTGTCGAAGTCGTGCTGATTGCGGTGCAACAACTGGTCGAGCGTTTCGAGGTTGGGACCCAGGCGTTTGCGAATGCGGCATTTTTCCGCGACGTTGCCCAGCGCGACGTCGACGATGCCGTCCAATCGGGCCTTGCCGTCCAGGGCGTCCTGAAAAGCGCCGAGCATCGTGCTCAGCACGTAGTCGTTTCCAAGCAAGTGCCGGCGAAACTCGGCCCGGGCCGCCGCGATCCGGCGAGCCGCCGCGATCTCCTCGTCCCGGCGGAGCATGGGCACGCGGCCCACTTGTTCCAGATACAGATCAACCGCTTCAGAATCCGATGCATCCATCGTGAGTGTGCCGCCAAGAGAGAGGGGAGGGGGTTCCGGCTGAAGGCTCGTTTCGAGGCCAGCCCGGGGGACGCACAAGCGTCCCCTGAGGACCGGGCTGACCACCCTTCTTAGAGAGAGCCATGAGAGAAGCAAGGCGTGAGCATCACCTCGTTCCATGAGTTTGTTACCGCACAAGAAAAAACCTTGCGGAGATTTCCGTGAGCATTGATCGAGAGAGGCAGAGCCATTGCCAAAAAGGGGGGGCATTGTGGTCCGCGCCGCATCAGCCCAGACACAAGAACCCTCTGATGGGTATGCCACTACAGGAGTGTGGGTCTTGTTCGGGCAGTATTTCCCTTCGGAAAAGTACCTCATGGTCCTTGTATTGGACGATATATGGAAGTACAATTTTTGTAGATGCAATATTTGTAGTGCCAAGTTCGGTATGTCCATTGCCCCCGAGTGGGCCATGAAGCCGATTCGACATTCCGTTGCAATCCTTCACCCACCCCTGGGCCAGGAGTATTGATGATGTCTGTTTCCGAAAAGAGAGTCTTGCCGATGCCCCATTCCGTCCGAATCACACGTAAGGAGTTTTTGAAGGATCGACAGGGAAGAACCTTTTCCGACGTGCTGGACGATACGCAGCAGCCGTTCGACGAGGTTTTGGCCTTCTTCGATGATGCCGAGCGGCAGCGCCGCATGGAGGAGGCGGAGATTCACCACGACCGCGCGGCGCTCTCGGGCGTTGTTCGCGAACTGGAAGCACAGCCGGGCATCGATCGATTTCTCGGCTCGATGGATCCTCGCCGCACCAAGCGACTTCGCCAGGCTGTCGGCGTGGTGGTTCGCATGATTATGGAGCAGCGTGGATGGAAAAAAACCGGGCGAAAGGGTTCGTTGGGAGTTCGTGCTTTCGTCGCCAAGGGTACGAAAACGCCGGGAGCTTACCACAACACAGGTGGCTTGGCCTTCTGGTTTCTCCGTGCCGAACGCTACGAGCGCGCGGAAGGGATGCCGTTTCGCGCGGTGAGAGATCGTTCCGAACTGAGCAAGGAAGATATCAAGAATCAGGTCCCGGACCATTTGTGGGTAACGCCCGAAGCGGAGTCGTGATCATGTCGCGCCAAGGCTCGGTGTCGGACAAGGCGATTCTCAAGAAGGTCAACCAGCATCTTGCGAGAATGAGCTTGGGTTCGCACGGCCGGGTCACCGCGACGATTTCCAACGGCCAGGTGACGCTGTCGGGCAGCCTTCAGTACGAGAACCAGCGGCGTCCTGCCTTGAAGGCGGCTGGCAGCGTAGAGGGAGTCCGGGGAGTGCTCGACCGACTGCGAGTTCCGCCCCGAACCGTCCACGCACCGTCGGCATCGCCGCATTCGACATGGCAAAACTCCATGGACTCGGATAAGCCCGCGCCGGATCTTGCCGGCGAACCGATTGAGCCGCCAACCTCCCTCCCAATGAAAAGGAATCTTGCCTTGAACCAACCAGAATCAAACGGCCCGGTTTCCCTGACCAGCGCGCGTCCGTCCAATGCCGAGTCTCAGTCGTCGCGGCCACCTCAGCCGGAACAAGTCGACGTCGATGACTCCGCAGCGGTGGCCGGTTACGCCAATTTTTGCCGAGTGACGGGCACGCCCGAGGAGTTGATCATTGATTTCGGGCTCAACCCGCAACCGTTCGGCGCGCCAACCCGGCCGATCGCCGTGACACAGCGGATCGTCACCAACCTATACACGGCAAAGCGTCTGCTGCACGTCCTGCACCTGACGGTCCAGCGCCACGAAGCCACCTTCGGCGCGATCGAGACCGACGTACAGAAACGCGCACAACGCGGCTAGCGATTCCGGATGCGTCCGACGCGGACGCGACGGCCCCGTAATTCACATGAGAATCGAAAGCCATGGAGGGGATTGCACGATGATACGACGTCTCAAACTCTTTTTCTCAAACAGAAAAAAGAGAAAGAAAGCCGAGCTGGTTGGGGCGGCCCAGGATGGACACCTGGACCAGGTCCGAAAACTGCTTAGGGGAGGCACCGACCCCAACGCCAGGTGCAAGGACGGTTTCACCGCGTTGATGTGGGCGTCCGCTCGGGGGCACATTGAGGTGGTTGGCGTGCTGCTCGACTCGGGCGCCGAGCCGCTGGCTCGCGCGCGGCGAGGACGAACGGCTATCGAAATCGCCATTCAAGAAGGTCGCTCCGAGGTGGCTGCCTTGCTCCGGGAGAGAACCTCTTGAGAATACACAGTCGCCGATTGACGAGTCTCGCGGCAGGTTTGTTCGCGGCAGCCCTTTGGCTGCTTTTTCGGACGTTGAGATTGAGCCTGCGCGAAAGCACGCCCGGCACCAATCCCTATGCCAAGCCGCCGCGAGAGCGATTTCTCTATTGCGTATGGCATGACTCGATGGTCATTCCCGTGTTCGCGGGCAAGTCGGATTCGGCCGCCGCGCTGACGAGCCGGCACGCGGACGGATGGTTCGTGGCCGAGGTGCTGCGAAGAGTCGGCATGTCGACCATACGCGGATCGACCAATCACATCGGACCCGGCGCGATGCGGCAACTCATGCGAGCCGTCGAGGACAAGGATATTGCCATCACTCCCGACGGCCCGCGCGGCCCGCGCCGCCGGATGAGCGCGGGAATCGCCTTTCTCGCGTCGCGCACCGGACGGGCCGTGGTTCCCACCGCGTGTTCGTGCGTGCGATGCTGGAGAATCCGGGGAAGTTGGACCGATCTGGTCGTCCCGAAGCCGTTTACAAAAGTGTTTTTGCTCGGTGGCGAGCCCATCCGGGTTCCCCCCAACCTCGGAAGCGATCAACTCCGGACATATGTCGACCGAATTCAAACCGCGATGGATCGCCTGAACGAGACGGCGGAACTGTTGGCGGAGACGGCAAGAATAGGCTCGCCCGAGCCATGTCGAGTCAAAGCGGATTGACGGCTCGCGCGCTACTATTTCTATCGCAAAAAGGGAGAATACCATGGCGCGACTTCGAGACATCGATTATGCCGCGGCGGCCGTAAAAAGGGCCATTGAAGAAAAGTTCAGCAACGCCGAGTTGGAAAGTCTCCAGGTCATGGCGGGCGAACGGACCATCTACGTCGAACACCAAGGACGCAGCGCCGAAGGCACAAGAGACGACCTGCTTGCCGACGTCCGCAAGGCGACCGACTACGACCATCTTTGGAAAGTGCTGGCCGACGACGACAAGATCATTGGGTGATCTCGTAGCAAGACCGTCCAACCGCTTGCCCCGCGTCCCCCGGCAACACGTCCACTATCCCTGTTGGGCGGTCGAAGGAGCCTCGTCGGTTTGCGAATCATCCGGCTCGTCCCAATTCATCAGCCGTTCGTCCAGCCGTTTGAGCACAACGGCGTCGCCGTCGACCGATTCGCTTTCGAAACCAGCGCCGACTAGACACGTTAGCTGCTCCTGGTCGATCTGGCCGTTGTCGGCAACGGCTCGCCACCACTGGAGATGCGACCAGTCGCGACGAACGGTTTTTAGGCAAGTGAGGATCGTCCGGCCGTTTGAGCCCGGGCTGAATCCGGCACGTTTGGCAATCGAGCTTAGCGTGGCAACCTTGTCGGCTTGCTTCAGCTCCCACAGAATCTCGGCAACGGCTTTAGCACGTCGGGACGCTAAAGTCATGGGATTATTTCTCCATCCGGTTCTGAGGGAGTGGCCCTTCTTCGTTTACGGGTCCAGAACCATGAGGCCCGCGCGAAAAACAAATACGGTTTCCTTCCATGCTTTGACTTCTTGTCGGTTGTTTACTCCTCGACGTCGGCCGTCTCGACAACCGTGACGGAATCGGTCTGGCCGGCCTGCTCTTTCTTCCTTTGGCGGCGCGCTCTTTTTGCCTCGGCCTTTCGTTTTTTCTCGGTTTCCCTGGCCCGTTTGGCGTAGGTGTTCTGGTCTTTGGACATGGATCTTCAGGCTCCCGTGGTTTGATTTCGATGGGTATTCCGCGAGGCGGTCGTCATCGGAGCTGCGTCGACCGCTTCGCGCAGGGCTTCCAGTTCCTTGACGAATCGGTGCCGCGTCTCCTCGGGAAGCCGAACGGCAAGTTGGCGATAATGATCGATGCCCTCGAGTAGATTTTCCTTGAATTCACGAAAATAGTCGGGCGAGTTGGTCGACAGTTCCAAGGCGTGCTTGTCCCATTCGGCGCGAAGGAAGTCCAGATAGAGAGCCAGTTCCCGGATGAACATGTGCGGGCGGTCGGGATCGGTCACGAGCGAGAGCCGGCCGTAGATGTGTCCGACCATCTCTTCCAGCGTGGCTATCTTTGAAAAACTCGTGATGTTGGGGCCGCAGCAGACGGCCGTGGCGGCCGCCGGGTCGATCCCGAGCTTCAACGTAGCCCCGCCCGCCAGATCGTGGCAAATGCACGATTTGGCCAGTATTCCCCGGCGTATTGCTTCGCGTCGTTCGGGGCTCATGTCCTCCTGGTCGAGCTGCCGCAGCTTTTGCTGCTGATACTGGCGCGATGCGGTGCAGATCGGCTGCGGAGTAAATTCGGTGTTGAACAGCTTGACAAAGCCTTTCGTGCAAATGCTGCCGGGACGACCTTCGGCAATGCGCCGCCGCCGCGCCGCTTCGCTGGCGGAAGTGCGGAGGTTCCAGAAAGGCATTCCGAAGGGCGAACTATCGCTCAGGTAGACATCGCCGTTGCTAACCGCGGACAGCTTCCGGAGATGCTCATCGTCGAGGTTGGTCACCTCGGGCACAAGCAGAAACGGGGTTCCCCAGCCCGTGCCGTCGGCGCCGTAAACCTCGCGCAGGAACGCGTCCTCGGCGGCGGTCCCAATGCCGCCTTGCACGGTAATTCGGACGTCGTGGGGCTGCGACGGCGCCGGCAGGCCGCGCCGGACAAGCGATCGGCAATACTCGTTGTGCAATTGCTCGATCAGGTCCTTCTTGTTCCGTTGGAAAGTCTCCAGGATCGGTCCCAGCAACAACCCTTTGGTGGCGAAAGCGTGGCCACCGCAGTTCAACCCAGACTCGACCCGGTACTCGGAGACCCACAACCCGCGTTTGGCGAGAAATCGCCCCTGAACGGCAGCCGAGTGATAATCGCTGACCTTGAGAACGATTTTTTTCTTGATCGCGCCTTCCGCGTCGGGCAAGAAGTCGTCGAACTCCGCCATGTAGCCATAAAGACGTGGATTGAAGCCGGCGGAGAAAACGATGGACGAACGAAGCGTGCTCTCGGCGTAGCCTCGCAAGGCGGCCGAGGCGTCGCTGAATCGGGCGGGCAATTTTTCGCCGTCCCGATAGGCGTCGCGGTCGCCCTTCGCCATGATGTTCACGTCGATGCTGCCGGGCACCGCAAGACCGCGGAGCAACTGCTCTCGCTCCCGGCGCTGCCCCGGATCGTCGGTCGCCAGCATCTCGCGATAGGCCCCCAAAAGAGGGGACTCGGGCAACAACTCGTAATAGCGGGTGATCTCGCTTCCGGGCTCAAAGGGCGAAGCCCTCAGACTGTCGACCTGACGGCCAACCAGCCGGTCCAGAAGATTCAAATAGGCGGTGATGCGGCGGGCTCGGGCATCTTCCTCGCCGGAGGCGATTTCTTCGTAGGGTTCTCCCGCTCGCTGGCAGTGAAATTTCCGCATTTGCTCGATGAGCACGTCGTCGACCAGCGAGATTACCGACGAAATGCCGTATTTCGCGATCCGAAGCGGCGCATCGATCATGAAACCCGTACCCATGACGGGGATGTGGAACGTATGGGCACTTCGGCAGGCCGCATCTGTCATGGATCACGTCAATTTTTATGGTGCGCTGCGGCCTGACAAGCGCGGCGATGGAAGGGCACAGCGCTGGTCGGACGCAGTCCGGGTAGGACGAAGTCAAACAGTAATCATATCTGGATTAGGGCAAAAGGTCATGCCCAGTCGCCCGCATATGGGGAAAACCGTGTCGAATAAGCAGTCTATTACCCAACTATTACGATTGCTGAAGACCCGGCCGCGCTGGTTTTGCCAATAGAGGGGTGGAAAAACGATATTTTTTGGAGAAAAGAAAACCTCCCATTCCCTTTTCCACCAGGCCATGCTAGTATACGTACCATAGTTGTGAGAAGTGAAGTGGGCCCCGGCTCGATACGAGCGATCTCGTTCCAGTCACCCGACCTTTTGTGCGGTGGCAACTTGTCCTCAAGATGCTACTCTCCAATCGCGGTTGATTTTCTCCCTTCTAAGTACCGACCGCCATCTTCCCCGACGAGAATGGGCTCTGGGTGAATCCATGACGGTCTACCGCGTGTTTTATTTTTTTCAAGGAGTGGCATAATGCCGCAAGGGACGATCAAAAAGTTGATCAGTGAAAAAGGTTTCGGATTCATCGAGGGAGAACGCGGAGAATTGTTCTTCCACCACAGCTCGGTCCAGGGAGCGTCGTTCGAGACGCTGCAAGAGGGACAGCGAGTGACCTACGACGAAGGTCGTGGCCCCAAGGGTCCCCGCGCCGACAACGTTCGGGTCGCGTAGGTCGCCAAACCCCGAAAGGAACGTTTTGTGACCAGCATCTACGTGGGTAATCTGGCGCATTCCGCCACGGAGGAAGACCTCCGAAGCGTGTTTAGCCAGCACGGCGAAGTCGATTCCGTGAGCATTATCAACGATCGTGAAACGGGCCGCTCCCGCGGCTTCGCTTTCGTCGAGATGCCCAACGGCGCCGAGGCCGCCAACGCCATCAAGCAGTTGAACCTCCACGAGGTTTGCGGGCGAGCGATTACCGTGAATGAAGCCCGGCCCAAAAAGACCGACCGACCTCGCCGAGGCGGCGGTGGTGGCCGATACCGCTAAGCGGCGTCGATCCATTGCCAAGGGTAAAAGTCTCCGGCTCCCTGCCATGGCCCGATTGGGTGCGGCGGGGAGCCGGTTCTTTTTTGCGCCTTGTTGCCATCCGCCGCGGCAATGCCCCGCCCAGGCATGCGCCGGCCCGGTTCAACAGAACCAATCATGCCGCCGGCCAAAGAACATCGACCAGAGAATGCTCGGCTCGGCCTTTTCGTCGGGCAGCGCTTCGAGGTTCCGCTCGAACTCGGCTTTTTCCTCGGGCGTCATCGTGGCCAGCCGCTTGCGAAACCGGCGTGATTCCTGGCCCTTGAGGGTCATTTCGTTAGTCAGTTGAAGCCGGCCCAGCTCGCCCCCGTCGAGCCACACGAAACGGCACTCGCGGCACACGTCGACGTGCAGCGCGGCCGGTTGCTCGATGTATCGCTTGTCCATTTTTCGCCCGCACCGCGGACAGCGAACCGAGTCGAGCGTGTCGGGCTGGGCCTCTTGAATCACTTCCCGCTTCAATTGTTCGATGCCCGTGGCCGGTGAGCGGCGGATTCCCTCCAAACGCTTTTCGCTCAATAAATAGCCGTGACATTCCAGACAGCGGAACACGGGCACGCTCTCATACAGAATCCGCCGGAGTTCCGATTGGCAGGCGGGGCATTTCATCGGTCGACGCTCCTATCACGGGCCGATCTCGCGCGGCAACCGGGCGATTGCCGCGAATTCGTCTTTCAGTGCAGCGTAAAGACGGTCGTATTGCTTATGGAGTTCCCGATAGAACCGCTGGGCATCGGGCCTGGGGTGGATGGTTTGAGTCACTCGGATTGCCGCGCCGCAGGCTTCGTCGAGGTCGGCGAATCGGCCCGTCCCGACAGCCGCCAGCAGCGCCGCGCCATAGGCGGGCCCTTCCTCGCAGTTGATCGTCGCGCAGGCCGCGCCGTAAACGTCGGCCTGCAATTGGCGCCACAGCGCGCCGCGGGTCCCGCCGCCCGACAAGCGAATCTCGCAAGGTTCGACCCCGCGGGAGCGCAAGAGATCGACGACGTCGGCCATGGCGAACGTGGCCCCCTCGACAACCGAACGAACCAGCGCGTCGCGTCCGGTGCGCGCGGTCAAGCCGATCCAGCATCCGCGGGCCAGTGGGTCGGTGTGGGGCGTGCGCTCGCCCGTTAGATAGGGCAGGAAGAAAAGCCCCTCGCATCCCGGCGGGGCTTTCTCGGCGCGGTCCATGAGCAACTCATAAGGATCGCAACCGGCCGTTCGCGCTTGTTCCACTTCTTTCGCTCCAAGCACGTTGCGAAACCACTGCAAGCTGCCGCCGGCCGACAACACGCACCCAAACAGACACCATTGGCCCGCCACGCAGGAACAAAACGTATTGACGCGGCTTTCCGGATCGACACGATAGGATTTCGAGTGAACATAGACAACGCCGCTGGTGCCGAGAGTCGCGCTGGTGAGTCCCTCGCGGACCACGCCGTTGCCGACCGCGCCGACCGGCTGATCGCCTCCGCCGGCCGCGACCGGCGTCCCTTCGGCAAGACCGAGCCGCTCGGCGGCGGCCCGGGTCAGCCGGCCGGCAATCTCGTGCGATTCGACAACCGGCGGCAGGATTTCGCGGTCGATCTCGAACGTCGACAGAATCGGCGCCGACCAGTCGCGCGTCCGCTGGTCGAGCATCAACGTGCCCGACATGTCCGACGCGTCGCCCACGTATTCGCCCGTGAGGCAAAGCCGAACATAGTCCTTGGGCAACAGCATGTGGCGGGTTTGGTCGAAAATCCCTGGTTCGTGCCGGCGGACCCAAAGGAGCTTGGTCAGGGTGAAGCTCGTCATGGCCGCGTTGCCGACCAGGCTGATGAGTTGGTCGCGGCCGCCGACCGTTTGCTCGACGTGGCGGGCTTCGTCGGCCGTGCGTTGGTCGTTCCAGATGATGGCCGGACGCAGCGGCCGGCCGGCGGCGTCGGTCACCACCAGACCGTGCATCTGGCCGCTCAGGCCGATCCCGGCAACCTGGCGGCCGTCGATGCCAGCCCGCTCGACGGCCGCGCGTGCCGCCTCGACCGACGCAGCGTGCCAGCGGTCGGGATTTTGTTCGCTCCAGCCGGGCCGCGGCGAGGCCACCTCGTGATCGGCCGTGGCCGTCGCGAGAACCCGGCCATCGGCCGCCATTACAACGGCCTTCGTGCCCGAGGTTCCAACGTCCAGTCCAAGGTAATAAGCCATGGCGAGTCTGTCGATCAGCGGAAGTACTGGTTGACGAGGTTTTCGAGCATTTCGACGCGGCCCGATTCATTGGGCGCGGCTTCACCCCGCTCGAGCATGTAGTTTTTCAATTCGTCGAATCCGACGTCGCCGGCCTCGATCCGCGCGCCGATGCCCGAGTTCCAGCTTGCGTATCGGTTTTCGAGGAAGTCGTCGAGCCGGCCGTCGGCGCGAATGGCCGCCGCAATTTTAAGTCCTCGGGCCATGGCGTCCATGGCGCCGATGTGGGCGTAGACCAGATCAATCGGCTCGAAGCTCTCGCGATGGACGTGGGCGTCGAAGTTCAGACCGCCGGCCGTGAACCCGCCCGCCCGGAGCACGGCGAGCATGGCGAAGGTTGCGTCGTAAAGGTCGAGCGGAAACTGGTCGGTGTCCCAGCCCAAGAGCAAGTCGCCCCGGTTGGCGTCGATCGAGCCGAACAGGCCGTTGGCCGCGGCGTATTCCAACTCGTGGTGCAAGGTGTGGCCGGCCAGCGTGGCGTGGTTGGCTTCGATGTTGAGCTTGAAGTGGTCGACCAGCCCATGGCGCAACAAAAACGCATGACAAGCGGCCGCGTCACTGTCGTACTGGTGCTTGGTCGGTTCCTTGGGCTTCGGCTCAATGAAAAACTGGCCTTGGAACCCGATTTTCTCCTTATAATCGACCGCCATGTGCATCAGCCGGGCGAGGTGGTCGAGTTCGCGCCGCATGTCGGTGTTGAGCAGGCTTTTGTAACCCTCGCGCCCGCCCCAGAACACGTAACCCTGGCCGCCAAGTTCCCGGGTGATTTCCATCGCCTTGGCGATTTTGGCGGCGGCGTAGGCGAAGACGTCGGCGTTGCAGCTTGTGCCCGCCCCGTGCATGAATCGCGGATGACTGAAACAGTTGGCCGTGCCCCACAGGAGCCGGACGCCGGTGTGCTGTTGGGCCTCCTTCAACCGGGGCACAATCGCATCCAGATTTCGCCAGCTTTCGGCCAGAGTGGCTCCCTCGGGCGCAAGGTCGTTGTCGTGCGCGCAGTAGAAGTCCAAACCGAGCTTTTCGCAAAACTCGAAACACGCGACCACCTTATTGCGGGCCGTTTCCATCGGGTCGCCTGCCTGCCACGGCAACTGCCGCGCTGCCTCGCCGAACGGATCGGCGCCCGTGCCGCAGAAGGCATGCCAATAGGCCACGGAGAACCGCAGATGCTCGCGCATCGGCCGGCCCTCGATCACGGCATCGGCGTCGTAGTGCTTGAAAGCCAGCGGATTGTCTGAATCGGGACCCTCGTAAGAAATCTTGGGGACGTTCTTGAAAAATTCAACCATGCCGCCACCTGGATGCGTGGTATTGATGAATGTGAGCGCCGGCGCCCATTGTATCGAATCCATCAGGCCATGTCGACGGGTGGCCGGTGGTTAGCGGCGCTCTTGTAACGCGTTTTGGGAACACCTCAGCCGTTTGAAGTGATTCGGCGAGAATGGTGTTACCCGCCGCGCCCGCGCGGCGTTCGCGCGCCATGTTGGGACAAACGTCGAGCAGGCTCGACGGCTAACCATGGTTCAACCGCCGAACTCGGGCCGGCGGCAACCGAGCTGGTCTTGAAGGCGCTGGACGATGGAGCTGTGCATCTGGCTTACGCGGCTCTCGCTCAGATGAAGCGTCGCGCCGATTTCCTTCATCGTCAACTCTTCATAGTAATAGAGAATGATGATGAGCCGCTCGTTGCGGTTGAGCCCCTTGGTGACCAGACGCATGAGATCGTTTTTTTGGACCCGCCGGGTCGGGTCCTCGCTTTTTTTATCCTCGAGAATGTCGATCTCGCGGACGTCCTTGTAGCTGTCGGTCTCATACCATTTCTTGTTGAGGCTGATCAGGTTGACCGCGTTGGCGTCGACCATCATTTTTTCGAGTTCGGCCAGCGGGATGCCCATGTGCGCGGCCAGCTCGTTTTCGCTCGGCGTGCGTCCCAATTGGGACAGGAGCATCTTCATGGCCATGTTGAGCTTGCTGGCCTTTGAGCGGACCAGCCGCGGCACCCAATCCATGCTCCGTAGTTCGTCGAGCATCGCACCGCGGATGCGCGGCACGCAGTAGGTCTCGAATTTCACGCCCCGCTCAAGATCGAACGCGTCGATCGCATCCATCAGCCCAAAAATGCCCGCCGAGATCAGGTCGTCCAACTCGACGCCGTCGGGCAGCCGGGACCAAATCCGCTCGCCGTTGTATTTGACCAACGGCAGGTAGATCTCGATCAGCCGGTTTCGGAGTTCCTGGTTCGACGTGTCCTTCTTGAACTCGATCCAAAGCTGTTCGATGTCTTCGGATACAATCGTGGTTGCCATGCAATCCTCCGTGACGGTGCGTTCTGGCAGCCGGGGTTCGATATCTGGTTTCTCGCGGTGGGTTCAGACCTGCCGAGGATCGCGTGGCCGGTTCCTTCACGTGCCCGCGATGGCCACAAGGTCTGAAAACCGGCATGGTGTGGGCGTGAGTCGTCCGGGAATGGTCAAACTCGACGCATTTTTCGTAGTTTAATGGCTGGGTGCCTAGTGCCGGCGCTCACTCTATCGGACGACCGGCCTGTCGGGTTGAATGGTTTTTCACACAACGCTTGTTTTTTTCTTTTCTTGGGATCCCCCCGGGTGGACATGACCGTCTTACAACTCGATAAGTCTTCGCCGAACGGATTCCTTCAGGGCGGCACGCACCGTTTGGGCCAGTTGATCAAAATCGCGAGTGAGCCCCCCGGCGGACTCGGCCGTGACAGGGCCCGCGGCCAGGTAGCCGGCGCTGCGCAAATGAAAACCCAAAAATCGCCACGTGGCCCTCGCTATCCGACCATACACGTCGTGGGCCACGGCCGGCTCGCTCACCTGGTTGACCAGCACGTAAATCGGGGGCGGCGCGTCCCGGTCGGCCAGGGTCTTGATGGAAGCGTAGGTATCGAGAATCGAAGGGGTTTCCGGCGTCGTAACCAGCAACACCAGCTCGGCCGCTTCCCAGATGGTTTTCACCGAGCGCGACGATCCGTTGCCCGTGTCGACCACCACATGGTCGAACGACTCGGCCGCGTCGCGCGTTGCTGCCATCCATCGTTCGTGAAAACGTTCGGTCGAGACGTCGTCGCCGGCTGCCCGTGCCGCGCCCGAAACCACGCGGATTCCGCCAGGACCAGCGACCGCGACCGCGTCCAACGGCTGTTGTCCGACGGACAGATCGGCCAAATCGTTCTCGGCGGTCAATCCGCAGCAGGCGGCCACATCGCTCCGATCGGGATCGGCGTCGACCAACAAAACATGGTCGGCCAGCCGGGCCAAGGCGAGCGCCAGGTGAATAGCCACGGTCGTCGTGCCAACACCCCCTTTGCCGCCGGTAACGGCAATCATGCTCGGCCGCGTCGCGCACGCCGGCTCGACCGCCAGATCCGTTTGCCGACGCGCCAATTGTCTGAGTTCGGTTGCTTGATCAATCACGGGAAAATATTGGGAATGGGGGTTTGAATTCAAGGATTTTTTGATTTTCGACAATAATAGCCGCGGGCGGAAGCCCGCGGTTCATCACGCACCTGCGCCTTGCGCTCTCGCAAACGTTGTTCTCGCACCACCGTCTTTCAACAGGCCCCGCTGGACGCTTTCTCGGACAAGATCAAGTTGGCCAACCTCGCCGATTCGGCCGTTTCGATGTCGTCGGGCACGTTTTGGCCGTTGGTCAGGTAGCTGACCGGCAAGGCTCCGGACTGGACGACCGGCAACAGGTTGCCCAGGGCCGAGGCCTCATCGAGTTTTGTGAGAATCATAGCTGTCGTGCCGACGGCGGCGAACCGTTCGACCGTTTGCATCAAGCTTCGCGTGCCGGCAACGCTGCTGAGCACCAGATGCACCTCGTCCGCGCCGGCCTCGGCCAGAAACGCTTTGAGTTCCTGGATTTTAATTTCGTCGCGCGGGCTGCGGCCTGCCGTGTCCATGAGAATCAGGTCCAGCCCGGCAAGCCGTTTGACGGCCTCGCGCATTTCACGCGGAGTGGAAACGACCTGCATCGGCAAGTCGATAATGTCGGCATAGGTCCGCAACTGTTCGACCGCGGCAATGCGATAGGTGTCGACGGTGATCAAGCCCACGTTGTGACGCCGTTTGAGGCGGTAATTAGCCGCGAGCTTGGCGATCGTGGTCGTTTTGCCGACGCCCGTCGGACCGACCAACGCCACGAGCCGGTGCCCGCCCGGAATGGGTTCGATCGGACCGGTGACTTTAATGTCCGCCTCGATCATGCTTTCGAGACGTGCCTTGAGCAGTATTGGGTCAGCCACGTCTTCGCCGGACGTTTCTCCGCGGACTCGTTCGACCAGGACCGCGGCCGTTTGCTCGTCGACGTCGGCCTCGATCAGATCGGTAAACAGGCGAAAGAGCGAGTCCGGCAACTCATGACGCGCGGCCATGCGCGATTGTTGACACAAGTCATGCACCATGTTGCGCAGGCGGCTCAGTTGCGACTCCAACGGGTCGTCGGTCCGCGGAATCGCGTTGCGCGGCGGCTTGCCGTCCGGGAATGCGGCGGCCCGAGGCTCCGCCCGCCGACGCGTGAGAGTGGCCGTTGCTCCGGCATTGGCGGCCGACGCGGCAATGCTGGCCGATGTCCTCGCGGGCCGCGCCGAAGCCAACCGGCTGGGCACATTGATTCCGGCCGAGGCGGTCACTTCAATCTGACGGTGGCCGCTTAGCAGACCAAGCATCCGCCGCGACCGCACGTCGCGCGTTTGCAAAATCACGGCGTCGGGCCCCAGGTCGCAACGAACCAGCCGCAAGGCCTCGCACATATTGGTCGCACGATAGGTTTTCACTTCCATGATGGTTTCACCAGACGCAGGAGAGATTTCTGTCTCGTTGTCCGCAGGCTTCTGCCCACGGCTATTATTTCAAATCACAAATCACAAATCTCAAATCTCAAATCTCAAATCTCAAATTTCAGATTTGCATTCCTTCCGCCTCGATCATGGCCACGGCTTCGATTTGCGTGTCGCGCGTGATCTCGTTGTGGCTTAACACGATCAGGTTGGGCAGCGATGCGGCCGTCAATCGCCGCAGGGCCGGCCGAATTTGCGGATCGACCAGCACGACGGGTGGGTAGCGGTCGGCTGTCAATGATTCGATTTCCACGGCGATGATCCGGCAAATTTCCTCGGTCGCCCGCGGCGGCATCCGAACGAATAGCCCTTGATCCGTCCGTTCGATCGATGCGCGAATCTGGTCTTCCAGCGCCGGGTCGAGCGTGACGACGCGCAGCCGGTGTTCTTTGTCCCGATAGGCCGCCGAGAGCGTCCTCGCCATTCGGCTCCGAACGTGCTCGACCAACAAGATCGGGTCCTTGGTCCGCAACGCGGCGTGGCCCAATGCATCGAGGACAGTGTTCAATGGGCGAATGGGAACGTGTTCGCGGAGCAACATCTGGAGTATTTGCTGCACCTCGGCCAGTTTCATCACGCCCGGGATGAGCTCGTCGACAACCGCCGGCGACGTGCGGCGCAGCTCGTCGATCAGGTGCTTGGCGGCGTCGCGCGTGAGCAGTTCGTCGGCATACTGACGAACCATGGTCGCCAGATGGGAGGCCAGCACGCCGGCCGGTTCAACGAGCGTGTAGCCGTGGCGATTGGCTTCCTCGCGCGATTCCCGCTCGATCCAAAGCGCCGGCTCGCCGCGAGCCGGATCCACGGTTGGCACGCCCGGCACTCGTCCGGAAATGGCCGGCGACTCGACGGCGAGCCATCGGTCGGGCAGGACCTGGCCGCCGGCGACCGCCGCGCCGCCCAGCTTAAGCCGATATTCGTTCCGCCCCAGCGACATGTTGTCCCGCAAACGAACTTTGGGCAAGATAATGCCCAGTTCGGCTGCAATCGTTTGCCGGACCCGGCCCACTCGGTCCAATAAGTCGCCTCCCTGGCGCGGATCGGCCAGGCGCAACAGACCGAGCCCCAACTCGAATTCGATCGGATCGCCGGCCAGGTGGTCTTCCACACGCGGCTCGGCCGGCGCGGCGTCGCGGCGACGTTCGGCTTCGGCTTCCTTGCGCGCCTGCTGGTTTCGCCGTGTAAGGAGCACGGCCAGGCCCATGCAACTCGATCCGAGCACCAACAGGGGGATTCGCGGCAGATCGGTAAAGACTAACACGCCCAAAAACACGCCGGCGGTCGCCAGCGCCTCGGGACGACTGAAAAGCTGACGGATGAATTCGCCCGGCAGATTCGTGTCGCGCGTGCTTCGGGTGACCAGCAGCCCGGCGGCCAGCGATATCAACAGAGCCGGCACCTGGCTGACCAATCCGTCGCCGATGGTCAGCATGGTGAATTTGCCGGCGGCGTCGGCCGGCGACATGCCAGCCTGGAAAATGCCGATGAACAGCCCTCCCGCGATGTTGATGAGCGTGATGAGTATGCCGGCCACGGCGTCGCCGCGGACAAACTTGCTGGCCCCGTCCATGGCGCCGAAAAAGTCGGCCTGGGCCGTGACCTGTTCCCGCCGGCGCTGGGCCTCGCGCTGGTCGATCAGGCCCGCGCTAAGGTCGGCGTCGATGGCCATTTGGCGGCCGGGCATGCCGTCCAGGGCGAATCGGGCGGCCACCTCGCTGATACGCGTGGCGCCTTTGGTGATGACCACAAACTGAATCACCACGATGATGACGAAGATAATCAGCCCAACAACCATCTGGTCGCCGGCTACAAACTGGCCGAACGCGCGGACCACGCCTCCCGCCGCGTCAAGGCCGGCGGTGGGGGCTCGGGTAAGAATCATCCGCGTCGTGGCGACGTTCAGCACCAGTCGTGCCAGCGTGGTGGCTAGCAACAAAGAGGGAAAGATGCTGAATTCCAAAGGAGTTCGGACGTAAACCGTGGTCAGCAAGATCAGGACGGCCGCCGTAATGTTGACCGACAGCAGCAAGTTCATCAACCCGGCGGGCAAAGGAACCAGAATCACGAGCACGCTAGCCACGATGCCGATCGGCAGGATCAGCTCGACGGCTCGACTGACCGAAGTCAATGAGTTTACGTGCGGGGTGGTCGCCGTGGCCATCCGTCACTCCGGCGGTGGGACGTTCGATAAGGACTTGTAACCCGTAGAAGAAGAGAGGGCGGAAGGTACCCAATCCAGAGGCGGATGTCCAGATCGTTTTACCCGACGTGCTCGGCGATTGGGAGCAACTAGGAAGAATAGAAAGCTAGGGCGTTTTCGGCCCAACGGCCCAAGCCAATGCTCCGGGGATGTACGTCATCCCCTCTGGGAATACTTCTTATGAGTGCCGGGATTGCCCGGGTGGCAGGCTGGGGGTAAAAAAATGGGGGCCTCTGACGTGCCACACTCCGCAGTGGCTGAGCCGGGCAGCAAGGGCAAGGTAACCGCTCGGCCAAATCGCCGTCAGGGGCCCCACGGGCCAGTAAGTTTGTGTCAATCTGGTTTTAAGGTTGACGCTACTTTTAATATGCAGTTGGCGTGCCAAATATGACATCTTGCCTACGCGAGATGGCAGTTTGTTCTGTAAGTTGCTTCCTTGTATGGAGTTAAATTATTATTAGACCACACTGATTCGGAAAATCGGCCCATCCAGGCAATATGAAAGTGGTGCTGCATTTCGATACACATGGAGCATCTTGATATGCCAAAACGTGGCACGGACCACTTCCGGCCGGAATAGGCCACCCGATTGTCCGTGGGTTCATTTCGCTTTGCCTGAGAACGATTCGCCGATTGCGGCCGTAAACAAACGAGACTAGTTGCGGGTGGGTTTCCCTATGTCCATACCCGAGTCACTCCCCCCCGGTGCATGGCGGGTGCTCATTTCGCTCAATCCCACGGCGGGTTCCACTCCGGCCGAGGTCGAGGTCCAACGGCTTGTCGAACTCCTCAAACAGCGGGATTTCGAGGCCGAGATCCTGACCAACCTCGACGAGGTGGCCCGACGAGCCAATCAAAACCATGACGAGGGGACCTTGCGGGCGTTGGTCAGCGTCGGAGGCGACGGCACGGTGGCCGAGTTGGTCAACCGGACGAATGCCGGCGTGCCCATCACGATCTTGCCCACCGGCAACGAAAACCTGTTGGCGCGGTATTTGGGGCTGCGCCGCTCGGCCGACGCGCTGGCCGAGACGATCGACGCGGGAAATATGATCCGGCTCGACGCCGGCCGGGCCGCCGGGCGTTTGTTTCTGCTGATGATGAGTTGTGGATTTGACGCCGAGGTGGTGCGGCGTTTCGAGGCGCGGCGATCAGGCCATGCCGGCTCGTGGTCCTACGCTCGGCCCATCCTCCAGACGCTTGCCCATTACGAATACTCGAAGATACTGATATACTGCGACGAGCCGAATGAATGTCGAACCCCAAACGAAGCCGCGGCGAGCGAAGCCGGTTGGGTGTTTGTTTTCAATTTGCCCTGCTACGGCGGGGGCTTGCGGTTCGCGCCCGGCGCCGATGGGACGGATGGGCTGTTGGATGTGTGCACGTTTCGCCATGGATCGACCTGGCACGGCCTGCGATACCTGGCAGCCTTGCTGGCACGTCAACATGGCCGGCTGGCCGACTGCCGACGGTTTCGAGCCGGGCGAATGCGGATCGAGGCCAATGGCAAAACCCCGTATCAACTCGATGGTGATTTCGCGGGCTATCTTCCCGTCGAAGTCGACGTCGTACCGGGCCGGGTGACCTGCGTGGTTCCTACGGCAGAAAGATAAAATGTGTTTGTCACGACGAAGGACATGAAGGTTGCCTGTAGGCCGGGTCGTGACCCGGCGTCGAGGGGGTAATTGCCGGGTCACGACCCGGCCTACAGGCTTCGT
>JAFGAY010000177.1 GCA_016933425.1 Pirellulales bacterium | reverse complement strand
ATGAGCCGGCCGTGCCACCACGCGGCCATCGCCGCATGGCTGTAAGGCGAACGGCCGACCACGCTAATCGCCGTCCCGGCCAGAGTCCGCCGGCGGCGGAATAACAACACGTCGCCATCGCGGATTTTCAAGCGCGCCAGGTTGTACGGAGTAAGAATCGTTTCCATGATTCTGAAAAACACCAAAAGATCTCCCAGCGGTCAAACGGATTTTTTCGGCGGCCGTCCGGTTTCGGTCGCCGGGTGTGAGCCCTCGGACTCATCCCCGTGGACCTTGTACCGAGGTCACGGAGAGTTCTTGACACGCAAAGGCCTTGCAGAGCGGCTGCGCGGAATACCGTTTGGGCGGGGTCGGATGACGTTCACCTGCCGGTACAAAAGACGGGCTTTAATGCCGAGGTACTCTGGCCGTCTCGGAAATACTGTTTCTTGGGGGGCTCTTTCGTAAGCGTTGACGGGGCTGGACGATAGAGTTTAGAATAGACGCATTCGGTCAAAGGGGTGGCGTGGTGATGTCGGCGAATCAGATTTTTTGGTGAAGGGGGCACAGGATAAGGCTGGAACTCGCCCATGGACCCGTCTTTCAACAGAGGCGCTGCGATGTCTTGTCGTTCTGCAATCCTGCTTGGGGTTGTGTGTTTCACCTGTTCCGCGGCGTGCTTCGCCGCGCCGGCGCCGCGCTACGAGGTTGTGGATCTCGGCACGCTTGACGGGTGGCCGGCCGGAGCGTGCGACATCAACGCCGGCGGGCAAGTGGCGGGTTACTACTACAGCTCGCGTCAGGAACGCGCGTTTCTCTACGACGGCGGAGTCATGCGAGATATCGGCGACCTTAGCGGGATCCGCCTGACGGCCGAGGCACGTGCCATCAGTGACGCTGGGCACGTCGTGGGCGATATGCGGCCGTACGAAGGACATCGTTACCCTTTCCTCTACCACAACGGAACACTAACTGACTTAACCGATAGTTTTGGTGACGATCGGCCGGAGGGCGTGGCCCACGACGTGAACAACGCGGGGCACGTGGTGGGGTATCTTGACTTTCCCAACGAAACGGCCCACGCGTTCGTTTATCACGATGGAACGTGGACCGATCTGGGAACGCCCGGGCACAGCAGCGAGGCGTTCGCTGTGAACGAAGCCGGGCAGATTGTCGGCAGTGCCGATCTCCCGACAGGTTCGCACGCGTTTCTCTACGACGCCGGCACGATGATCGACCTGGGCACGTTGCCCGACTACACCTACGCCAGCCGCGCCTACGACATCAACGACCTGGGGCAGGTTGCGGGCTATTCTTACGCTGGCCAACAGCAGGGTCACGCGTTCCTTTACGACCATGGGACGATGACCGACCTGGGCACGTTCGGCGAGTATCAGACGGTCGTTGCCCGCTCGATCAACAACCATGGACAGATCGTGGGTACGGGGTTCAAGATCGATTATCCTACGAGTCGTCACGCTTTCTTGTGGGACAGCGGCACGATCATTGATTTGAACATGCTGATCGATACCTCGGACGGAATGACGTTCAAAAACGCCTGGGGAATCAACGATGCTGGCTGGATAGTCGGCATCGGCGGCGTCGGCCAGGCGGAACACGCAATCATGCTCAGACCGGTCCCCGAACCGTCCGCCGCGCTTTCACTCACCCTATTCGGTCTCATCCTGCTGGCTTGCCGCGTCAGATGGCGGCCGATCCGATAACAGAATCTGGATCGCGAGATCCGAACTCTCGAAGTCAGCAATCTCCAATCGTGATGGTTCGGTCCACACCGACCCGCAGCGCCAGCCAGGACATTGGACGCATTCCACGCCGGATGCCTTGGGGGGCGTTGTCGGCTGTCGAGTTCACGCAAGGGGACATGAATAGAAATACCTGCAATGCAAAATATGCGCTGTCAGTTCTTTCCAAAACCTGCGTCATCGCGTCAAAGCCGATACGGGTCGTAAGTGCATAGTATGCTGACGGTTATTGCGTGTCAACGCTCAACGGAAACGAGAACATGCTCTTTCACCGCCATCGCCCGTCGCGTTCGACAGACCCGACATGGCACCACGGCAATTAGTCCGCGGCAGACGCTACACCGAATCGGTTCCTTTAAAAACCGTTCGCCCGCTTGCAGATAGGGCTCCCAGGTCGAGAGGGGCAATCGCTTGCCGCTGGCAACGTCGCCTACCGTATTGGCCGACACGCCGGCCAGACGCGCAATCTCCACCTGCGGAAGAATCCCGACGTCAAGCATCCGGCGGATCATGTGGATCGTCGTGGCGTCGATGCCTCGCTGGGTATTGCGAATGCGTCGCGCAAGACTCCGCGACGACGGGCCACCGGGCGGAAGGTGGCGATTGCGGGCCAAAAGCCCCACGACGTAGGGCGTCAACCCAAGTCGGCCTGCCACGATCACGTGCTTTGTCCCGACGTCGAGCATCGACTCGGCCTTTTTCACCACCGCCGCGGTCACTTCCGTGCGATCCATGGAAACTACCTCCGTGCAAGCTGAACCAGTCGCGCCGCCATGCGCGCGGCGCACCATGAAAAACGCTTCGCCACTCACCGTCCAAAAGGGTCTTGCCCCGCGTCCGTCTCGCGCCTATCGCGGCGCTGTGCAAGTCGTTTGTATTCATGGCGTTACAAAAAAGTCGGACATGCAAAACAAACTCTGTCTAAGCGGGCGGCTGTTCCCATGGCCCCTATCTTCTCCAGATTCACGCCAAGTACCTATTCAGATGTACATTCCTATACATCTGTCTGCCATAATGGCAGATCGCCCTTGGGCCACCGTGTGGCCACGTGTCGCGTCGACGTGCCACGCGATAGGTTGTTCGTGCGCGATCGCCCTTGGCGCGCCGTGGGCCCACGTCGCGAGCCCAACCGCGTACCCTTCTTTCCCACTTATTTCCCACTTATTTCCCATGCGAATGGGAACGAAGCCCAAGACGTAAGTCATAAAAAAATAAAGAGATAGAAAGAGAGAGATACCTTATTGCGCTTATTTCCCTCCCGGTTTCAATTTCTTCTGTTTCCAGTCGCTTCCGCACAAGAAGACCGGACGGGAAATAAGCGCAATAAGGACCCCCGAGTGGAGGATGCATTCATTGTTTGGCCACATAACGCACCCGCGGCGCGCCGCAAGTTTCCTCGTTGATGACGGCCACATCGCCGCACCCGACCAAGGCGTCGATGATCTCAATCCGTTCGCGCGACTGCATTGCCCGCGTGCGACGACACAACGCGGTTCTCGTAATTCCCTCCGAGCCCACGTCGCGAATCACCCGCAGTACGCGTTTGCGTTTGGCGTCGAACGGGCTTTCGGCGACCCACTGATGAGCCAGGTAGATCATACGCTGCGTCAGATAGTCGCTCATGGCGCAGGCCCATTTGGCTGCGGCCAGATCAATCGTTGGTGACTGAGGGTCGGCGCTACAGGCGTGGATTAGGGTCAGCTTCCGAGCTTTTTCGGTGGTGCGGGTCCAAAGCGTTCCGAGCGGCTCGCCCAACGCGACGGCCTGACGGTCGGACCATCGGTCCAGTTGCTCCAACATCTCATCCGCTTCGGGCGTAATCGGCACGACGCGAGGTTCAGGATGTTCGTCGCGGAGATTGCCTCCTGGCTGATAGTCGCCCCACCAACGAGCCGTTTCGACAAGCGATTGGGAAATCGTCATCATCGCCGGCCGCTGCTTTTCGACGTGGTTTTCGCCTTCGAACACGAGCATCCGCGACAGAAACCCATCGGTGACACTGTCGTAGGTCAGTCCTTCATAGAGAGACTTGGGCACACTGGTGCCCCAGATGCAGGCGTTGGGCTGATCGATTGCCTTGTTCCGCTTCGTGTCGGCGTAGGCGTCGCCCAGGTAGATTGAGCCCGAGCTGGTATAGAGCTTCATCAGCACGGTGACGACATGGTAGAGATGGGGTGACCGGCTCGCGTCGCCGAGCGTTTTCAAGAGACGCCCGATCTCATCCAGTTGGAGCAGGATCGACGGTTGCATCTCGACGGCCGAGACGAGGCCCGCATGACTGGCCAGCCCCTCGGGCCCGGCCAGTTTCTCCATCCCCGCCAAAAACAGGATTTCCTTGTTCACCTCACGCGCGCGCTCCTTACCCTGGCCCGAGGGGCACACGCCCAAACAGTAAACGTTGGTTCGGGTGTTGACCTCGTCGCGGACCTTCCGACCGACGAGTGTGCCCATCAGGGCGATCGCGGCGCCTAGGGCCAGGACCGGCTGCGGCCGAAACGAAGTGGCCACCGTGTGCTCGATCACCTGGCCGATGAATCCGGGCACCGCGAGCAATTGCTTGGGAAACGGTCCGGGATCGGTCGGGCTGTCGGACGGCTCTGGATCCTCGTCTCCGGTCATCTGTGCCCAGTGGTTCTCGACCACGGCGACGGTGATCTCATCGGGGGCATAGCGAGCGATGTTCGTGGCGATCCGCTCCACCTCGGCCTCGGCCAGCGGCGGTAAACAGCGAAGATTGGACGCCCGCAGCGCGGCCTGGATTTCGGCCAATCCCATCCCGGCCCGGCGCATCGTGCCCGCCAGGCTCGCCAGGGTGGCGTTGCGTTGGCCCGAGGGGATTGAATTACCCTCGCCGACGCTGGCGGCCACGCGCCGCGACATCGCCGACGTCGCGGGACACTGGGCCAAACGGTCCAGTTCCGCGACGAGCCACGCCGGCGGTTCGGGCAAGTGTTCGCATGAAACGTCCAGCGCCATGCCTTCCGCCCAGCGATAAACACCATCGGCGCGAACTGACGGCGGGGCGATGATGTAGCCGCCATCAGCGCGGGTGTCGACGTTCGGCGCGAGCCGACTGGTGGTATTGCGCCATGCCTTGCCGGCCGGCTGGCGGAAAATGTAGTGCT
>JAFGAY010000176.1 GCA_016933425.1 Pirellulales bacterium | reverse complement strand
CCTAGATTATTGGCTTTTATTGATCGCTGCATTAACCATGATCGGCGGGGCGACGCCGAATGCCCTGAAAACCGGGCTCCCGTTGGTTGCCCTGCGTTCATTCGCTATGCAGGGATCAATAACCAACCTTCCACGACGCGGCGTCTTCTCCATCGAGCCGCAGAGTGAGGCACTTGGCCGATCCGCCCGCCTTGATAAACTCATCGAGCGGCGTTTCGCGCGGAGTGAATCCCCGGTCGAGAAGTTGACGGTGCAAGTCGGGGCAGCCGGTTCCCGTAACCACGGTCTTGCCCAGCACCACGGCATTGCACGCGAACCGGCTCGCTTCATCCTCGTCGACGGCGATCAGATCGGGAATCCAATGGCGCAACGCCCGGCGGCCGTAGTCGTCGAAGGCCTCGGGATGATAAACGGCCGATCCTGGCGCGAGCGGACAGAAGCACGTGTCGAGATGGTAGTAGCGCGTTTGAACAAGTTCCAAGGGAACCACTCGGCAGCCGAGCATTTCGCCGATTTCTTGATGCGTTCGGACGTCGCTGCGAATGCGGTAGCCGGCAAAGAGCGTGTCGCCGCAAAACAAAGCGTCGCCGGCTCCCTCGAAACTCCCCCGGGCCTTCAGGTCGTGAATCCGAAAACCCTGCTCGGCGAACCACCGGCGGCAAAGGAGCTCCTCGCCTTGACGCTCGGGATGGTGAAAGCGGGACAGCACGGCCAGGTCGCGATGGATGAGGGCCGCGTTCGCCGTGAACACCAAATCGGGTAGGCCCGGCGCTGGCCGTAGGCACGCAACCTCCGCTCCCGCCGCTTCGAGCAACGCGCGGAGCGATTCCCACTGGCGCACTGCCATGGTCCGGTCGGCGTCGCGCCGCCGATTCATCCAGGGATTGATCTCATACTCGATCCCAAAGAAATCGGGGGGACACATCAGGATCCAGGCGGCTTGATCCATCTGTCGAGCTATCCTCGCGCCGTCGACGAATCGAGCGCGGCCAGCTCTTCAACCAACGCCCTCAGAAACGGCGCCACGTCGGTAACGAGCCCAGCCGTCTGAAACGACCCCCGGTCGCTGAGCTTGATGACCGTCGAAGGATTGATGTCGACGCATACCACCTTGACCCAGGCAGGCAACAGATTGCCCACGGCGATCGAGTGAAGCGTCGTGGCGATCATCAGACAGAATCCCACACCCCGGAGCTTCTCGCGCATTTGGCGTTGCGCGTCAAGCGCGTCGGTAACGACCTCGGGCAAGGGGCCGTCGTCGCGAATGCTGCCGGCCAGAAGAAAATCGACGTTGTGCTTGACGCATTCGTGCATGATGCCCGACTGGAGCAGCCCGGTCTCGACGGCCCGGCGAATGCCGCCGACGCGACGAATCCGGTTGATGGCGCGCAGGTGGTGCTCGTGGCCCGCCTCGGCAAGCCCTTCGCGATCGAGATATGCGCCGAGGCTCGTGCCGAACAGGGCCTGCTCGATGTCGTGGGTGGCCAAGGCGTTGCCGGCCAGCAGCAGATCGACGTAGCCGCCGTGGATCAACTCCTGAAGATAAACGCCGCTTCCCGTATGGACGACCGCCGGTCCGACGACCAGGGCGTTTCGCAAGGGCCCCCGGCGATTTTCGATCAACTGGTGGGCGATATTGCGGATCGCGATCGCTTTCGGCTTCTCGGTCGAGACCGTGCTGCCCATGAACGCGAACGTCTCGGCGTCGCGCGAGCGCTCCTCGGGAAAAACCCGCACGCCGGCGTGGCCCACCACAATCCGGTCGTCTTTGCGGACTTCGTTCATCGGCAGGCAGCGGGCGGCGCCGGTCGTCGGGTCGACGAGGATGCCGCAGTCCATTTCCTGGCTGTCGACCGCAATCCACTTGCCGGCCACGCGGATTTCGGTCCGCTGGTTGGTCGTGCTGTAGAAACCCTCGGGAAAGGCGCCCTCGACGTCGGCCTCGGCCAAACGGCAATCGCAGGCCTCCACGGGCACCGCGCCATGGTCGGCGATCTGGCCCAAAATGCGACCCAGCGTCGCCTCGTCGGGCGCCGACACTTCGACCAGCGCGTGGCTTGGATCGGCGTGGGTTTGGCCGATGGCGATGTTCTTGATCCGAAAACTTCCACCGCCGGCGCAGATGCAATCGAGAATCTTCGGAAAAATAAGGCTATCGATAATGTGGCCGCGGATTTCCACGTCCTCGACGAGAACGTCGGATTGCCGGGCAATGGTGTTCGTTGACGGCGCCATGTGGGTCTCCCTGGTGATCGGGAATAAGGGACATGTTTCCCGCTGGATAATTATACACGATGAAATGACCCCGCGCGGCGATGGGCAATCTCCGGGGATTCCGGCCAATGCCCACAAACGACCCGCCCGCCGCCGGATGAGGAATCGTCGTCATCTTGCACGCCAGGTCGTACGCCGGGTCGATCCAGTCGGCGCCGGTGGTCAATCAAAGACTCCCGATTCCTTTATCAACCCTGACGGATCTCTCAAGGTGAACTTCGGGAACGGGGCGTATGATCCTTGCTTTCTAAATCCAGAAAAAAAGGCGAAGAAATCTCATAAGGCGTCAGTCTTAGCGGGTGTCCAGGAATTACTTCCCGATTTCATGATTTTACGTAGGTCAGGCTGTGCCTGACATGTGTCTTGAACCAGTCGGAAATGGAAATTCTCGGTCGTTTGGGTTAGAATCAAACCCTGAACGAGGAGGATTT
>JAFGAY010000022.1 GCA_016933425.1 Pirellulales bacterium | reverse complement strand
CGCCATCTATATCAGCGTCTATTTCGTCGACACGGTGCTTTTGTACACGTTCTCGGGTTTTGGAATGCCGGTGAGCACGACGGCGTGCCTGGTGTTTGCGCTGGCGGGAGGCTCTCTGTTTTTGGCCGGTCCGAAGAATGTCAATTGGAGCATCATGTCGGAGGTCATCGCAAACATTGTCTTCTCGATAGCCATCAGTTTGCTTGCGTCCTTCATGGTGATGCGCGTTTTCCGTGGCGCGATCCGCGACAAGTCACAGGACCGCGACACGGTTTTGCTGCACGGTCCGTGGATTTCAGGCGCCATTTTGACCTGGCTCACCTGGTTCATGGTATTCAAGGGACTCAAGGGCGTGTCGGCGGTTCAGGCGTTCAAGAAAGAGGTTTTCGAGGCCTACGGCGAATGGCTCGTATTGATGGTGCTGTGGGGCATCTTTACTCTATTGGTTCACCTCGCGCTCGTTTGCACGCATCGCCGGGGATACAAGTATTTATTCTCCGCGACCGCCGTGCTCGGGATGATCAGCATGGCGTTTGCCTTCGGCCAGAATGATCTGGCCAACGCCGCCTCGCCGGGATTAGCCAGCTTCACATTGTGGGATACGTTGCGCACCCAAGGCGGCTCCCCAGCGGATCTTGCCGCTCGCGCCACGGAAATTCCCTATCCGATTTGGGCGTTGTTCGGCTGCGGCGTCCTCATGGCCTCCGGCATGTTCACCACGTATGCCCAACGCGTTACCCGAGCCGAGGTCAACACGGGCAGCCAGTTCGACCAGGTTGCCCTGTATGCTCCAAAATGGTGTCGGGCGCTGGCTCAAGGTTTTCTTCGCTTGCGACGTCCGGAACCTCCCCTGGTTCCCAGCACCGCCTTAAGCGAGACCGGCAAAAAGATGCACTATGACACGCTCCGAGCCTCGGTCATCACGGGTGTCAGCGCGAGCGTGATCGCCTTCGCGTCGGGCCGCGGGTTCCCCGTCTCCACGACCTATGTGGCTTTCGCGGCCGTGCTGGGCACCGGCATGTCCGACCGCGTCTTTGCCCGGGGCGACGCCGATCTGAAACTGGGCCGGGCAGTTTGGGTCGTCACCTGCTGGTTCCTTTCGCCGTTAATCGCCATTGCGGCCACCGGCTTGGTGGCGCGCCTCGTATACCATTTTTCGATCGTCGGTCTGGTTGCCTGCTTGGGACTCAACCTGACCGTCCGCAGTTACTTTCACCGCCGGGCCGATGCCCACGAGAGAAGATTCCACAAAACGACCACGGCGATCGACGGTGAACCTCGGACGATAACCCCTTCCGCTTCGGGCATGCCCGAGCCGTTGGAGCCGCCTCATCGGGAATCGACCGCGACCGAGGAAGCGAGTCTGATGGAACCGTCCGATTCGTGACGGGGCGCGGCGCGCGTCAGCGTTGGACGCGGGCCTGGCCGAGCGAGGCCGGCTGGGGGAGCGAGGTTTGGGCGAATTGCAATGCGGCGGCCAGTGTTTCGTCGGCCGGCGGGGCGGTCGGGAGCGAACCATCTTGCCGTGCCGCCGTGTGGACGATCCGATCGGGCTCGACTCCGACCATGTTGAAGGGGTGGCCGTTGGGCGAGTAGAACTTGGCGGTCGTCAGCCGGATGCCCGACGAATGGGAATGGAGCGGAAAGATGCCCTGAACGGAGCCCTTGCCGTAGCTGGTTTGGCCGATGACGGTGCCGCGGCGGTGGTCGCGGATAGCCCCGGCGAAAATCTCGGCCGCGCTGGCGCTGTCGTGATCGATCAATACGATCAACGGTATGCGCCACGTGCCGGCCGCGTGCGCCGTGTAGGTGAACCCCTCGCCGACGTCGCGTCCCCGCGTCGAAACGATCCTTCCCTCGGCGACAAAACGATCGACGGCCTCGACGGCCGCAATCAGCAGTCCGCCTGGGTTGCCGCGCAAGTCCAGAATGAGTCCGCCGCGCATTCCCTGGCGGTGGAGTTGCCAGAGGGCGTCGTCCAATTCGTGCGAGGTGCTTTTCTGAAAGCAGCTCAGCCGCAGGTAACCGATGCCCTGTCGGGGATCGATGATTTTCACTTCGTCGATGCTGGGCACGTCGACCCGGCGGCGTTCGGCGCGGATGGTTCGCGGCGGTTGGCCCGGCCCGGCGACCATGAGTTCGACGCGGCTTCCCTCGACGCCTTGGAGCAAATCGGCCGCCTTTTCCGACGGCATTTGTTCGACGTTTGCGCCGTCGATGGCGAGGATTTGATCATTCGCGCGGATGCCGGCCCGCTCGGCCGGGCTGCGGGGAATGACCCTAACTATCGTCAGCCGGCCGTTCAGGGGCTTCAACTCGATTCCCAGTCCGACGAAATTGCCCTCGATCTGAGAGTAGATTTCGTCGAGTTGGCCGGGCGTTAGATAGGCCGAATAAAGATCCAGGCTGTTGGTTGCCCCGCAGGTGAATTCAAACACGACGGCGACGGGCGAAATACCCAGCGATTGTTGCGCCGCGCGCGCCGCGTAGCGGACGGCCGCGCTGGCGTCGGCCCGATTCTGAATCAATCGCTGGCCCAAGTCGCGGCGCAGCGCTTGCCGGAAGGCGGTGATTTGTTCGGCGGAGCGGTCGGGAACATTGCGCCGTGCGTAGACGGGTTCGCTCAGGGCCACCTCGAAATTATTCATGCCCTGCTCGACCAACTCCTTCCAATGCGGCGCCTCGACGTAGTGCGTCTGGATCCGCACGAGAACCTCCTCGTAGAGATTCACGGCTTGTTCGAGCGAAAGCTGATCGAGCGCCGACCGAAAGCTGGCGTCGTTGAAGCGGCGCCGCACGTCGAAGTGCATCCGCGTTACGTCGAAGCGATGTTTCAAGCTCCGCTCGTTGGGAAACTGGCGAACCGCTTTTTCGTAATGAGCGAGCGCTTCGTCCCAGCGGTCTTCGATTTCATACTGCCGGCCCTGGCGGAGCAATTCGCCGACGGCGGCCAACTGATCGGAAGTCGTGGTCCGCGGCGGTTCGACGGCTGCCGCCGAACCCAGCCAGGCGCTTCCGGCGAGCACGAAGACCGCCAGCACGCCGGCAAGAAACCCACCCGACAGACGCGACCATCGCGGCCGAGCCGACCAAGGACGCTGTGTACCCGACAAACGACCGTTAACGCACATAGCATCATCCATCGTGGGGAGGTGCATCCTGCGAGTGAAGCAGAGGCGGCGAAACCGTTGGGCAATGACCGGGTTATTGCCGCGCTACGCCATCACGCATCTTGGTTGGTGGGAACGCAATTCGGGGGCCGATGCGACCAGGAGAATAGGGATTCGATCACCGGCCGCTTCTTAGTATAGTCCACTTTTACACCGACGTCAAAAAAACAGCGCCCCTTTTTCCCCCGGCAACCGGCATTATCCGAACAGCCAAACGACTTGCGTCGCTTTGCAGCGAATAAGCCATAATCCATGGATGCGATGCGTTGCACCGGTCGCGCTCGGGAAACCGTGAATGATAAGTGAATCGGTTTTGTGGCCAGGGCCTACCCTCGGAATAAACCCTACCGTCGACGCCCGGGCGTAATAACGATTTATGGCGGAACGCGGTACAATGCGATTGGAGGGCCGCGCTCCGCCGTGGCCGGGACAAGCCGAATTTCACGGACGCGACGGAGCACGTCCCTCCAAATCGCGTTCGTTGCCCCGGGCTTACTACTTATGCGAAGGTCAATAAACAATTCCTGGGGGCGAATTCCATGGTTCGGAACGCCATGACCTCGACTCGCGACAAGATCCGCCGGCGGTTGCGAAAAGCTATCGAATCAACCGCGATGCTTCTTGTGGCGTGGATGATTTGCCGAACGTGGTTCGTCGAGGGGCTCGTCGTTCCGTTGAGCGTTCCGAGCGGGTCGATGGCCGAAACCTTGCTGGGGCCCCATTGCCGCTTCGCATGTGCCAACTGCGGGCAAGTGTTTGCGTGCGGCGCCGACGTGCCGGCGCCGGGCGCATGGCGTGTTTGCCCCTGCTGCGGCAGTGTGGAAGAAAACACATCGCCGCTTTCCGTCTTGCCCGGCGACCGCGTCTTGCTCGCGCGGCCGGCGTTTTTCCGCCGTTCCCTTCGGCGATGGGAAATCGTCGCGTTCCGCGAGCCCGACCGCCCCAGCCGGCTAACCGTCAAGCGCGTCGTGGGCCTGCCCGGCGAATCGGTCGAAATCCGCGACGGCGACGTTTATATCAATGGCCAAATCGCGCGAAAACCTTTGGACTTGCAACAAGAAATGGCCGTGCCGGTCGACCAGGCGTCGGCCGGTGGTTCGGGCCGGGGGGCCGTCGAATCGGCGTGGCGTCCCTTGGCGGCCGAGTCGCGTTGGACGGCGTCGGACAAGGGTTTTGTGCATCCCCAAGCGGCGTTGTCGGGCGAGCACGGCAACCCCAAGGCCCCACTTTCCGCCGACCGCGTCGACTGGCTGGCCTATCATCCCCGGCGTTGGGTGAACGGTTCGCCGGCGCCCGGCCCGGT
>JAFGAY010000175.1 GCA_016933425.1 Pirellulales bacterium | reverse complement strand
GTTCCCGCGAGAGGGAAGGTCGCGCGACCAAACGTCCCGGCCCACCCCGGCAACACACGCGGAAACCCGCTCGGGCTAAATCCAAAAGACCCACGAGCGAGCAAACCGACCCGGGCATCGAGACCACCGAGGCCAAGGACGCCAAAAGCACGGCGTCAGCCCCCAAGGACGCCATGGCGAAAACCTCGGAACGAAGAAATTCCCGGGGCAAGCGGATTCGCCTGGGCAGCAAGAAAGAACGCCGTCGAAACCGGCGAAGATCTTGAATGAAAGACAAGTTGCTCCAGAAAGCATATCGGGGTATATAAAGAGGGGGGACTATCCGGCTTTTCACGCGACCGAGCCTTTGGTCGGAAGTCGTTTGTCGGGCACGTCTTTCAGCAGGATTGCCACGGATCGGGCACGCGGGAGAGCGAGGATGTCGGAAACGCCGGACGTTTATTATCAGTGGCTGGGCATTCCGCCGAGCGAGCAGCCGCCCGACGCTTATCGGCTCTTAGGATTGCGTCCTCGGGAATCCGATCCCGAAGTGATCCAAAACGCGGCCGATCGCCAGATGCTTCATTTGCGGACCTATCAATTGGGTCCCCATGCGCCGCTGGCCGAGCAATTGCTGAACGAAGTGGCCGCCGCGCGGCTGACGCTTTTGAATCCGGACAAAAAGGCGGAGTACGACCGGCGGTTGTCCGACTCGTGGACGCCGCGCCGGCCGGCGACTGTCGCGACGACGCCCGCGTCGACCGAGCCGGCGCTGTTGGGCGTGCCCCGTCCGTCCGGCGCGGCGCCGCTGGCGCCCCTTCCGCGGCGGCGTTTCCGCCGGGCGGTGCGCCGCGTGTTGCCGATGGCCGTGGTGATCGCCCTGTTTTGCGCGGCGGTTGGCTTGCTGGTCCACGTGTTTTCGTCGTTGTTGCCCCGCATTGCGCCGTCATCGTCAAGCGGCCAGACGGAATCTCGCGACGTCCCGCCGGCCACACCCGCCGAATCCTTGCCGGCTGAGCCGCCGGCGCCCGAGCACCGAGAACCTTCAATTGTCATCGAGCGGTCCGCCCACGGTCCGGCGGGCCCAAGGCTTAACCCCAACGGCACGCAATCCGCGCCATTGCCGCCGAGCGATCCCTCGCGACAAAAACGTTGACCCAAATGAAGCCTGTCGCCTTGACACAAGAGCATGTATCGAAACTCACCCCTCTCCCCGTGGGAGAGGGGCCGGGGGTGAGGGCAACACCCCCTACGACACGTAACCCAAGCCGCCGCCACACGCGAACCGTCCTCTTCCTCATGCGCCGAAGTGCCTATTCAAAAAAATGTAGTGGCAACCCTAATCCCCACCGGGCTCGCCCCGGTGGAATAAGGTTTGGCAACTACCTGGCCGAACCGAAATGCCCCTTCACCAACGGTGTATCGGTGGGTCAAGGCATTTCATGCATTTCCCAACACGTCCTAAAAACATCCTTCGTCGCCGCTTTAACGATGATGCTCGCGTTGACCGGTTGCGGCCCTTCGCGTTCGCAACGGGCCAATGAGCGGGTCGACCAATTGACTCGCCAGGCCGCCACGCTTTTCAAGCTGGGTCAGATCGACGATGCCCAGCGGACGATCGACGCGGCGCTGGCCGTCGAGGGCGCGACGCGCAGGGACGAGGCCGTCGCGCTGGCCGGGCAAATCGGCGCCAAGCGCCGCCAGGTCGACACCGAGCAATTCGACCGACAAGCGGCCGGCGCATTGGAACAAGCGGTTGCATTGAACGAGGAGGGCAACGCCGCCGAGGCCGTTCGGCTCGTGGCCCGGTCGGTTCCCCGATCGTCGGACATCCAGCAAGAATTGGCCGACGCTTTGGTGCATCGCGTCGAACAACTCGCGGCCGATGCGACGGCCATGCGCTACTGGGAAACGTTCGACCTGGCCGCGCTGGTCGACTTCCGCGAAAAGGACCGCTTGCCGGACGACTGGCAATCAACGGTCGACGCGGGCCCGCCCCATGGCGACGCCCTGCGGCGACTCCGGCAAACGACGCTGCGGCGGACGTTGCCCGAGGCGCTGGCCGAGGCCGAACGTCGAGCCGAGCGGCTCGCCCACCCCGACAACGCGCTGCCGTCGCCGACGATCGAGGAGGTGGCCGCCGATCCGGAATCGTGGATTGACAAGGATGTCCGGTTCGATCGGGTTTGGATCGGCGGGGAAATCATCACGAGTTTGAAGCAGGGCCGTTTGTTGACCGTAACCAGCCCGGCCGGCAACGTCTATAAACCCTACATCGAGAAGGGCGCGCTGGTTTTTTCGACTTACGGCGCCGTCGCCAAGCGGCTCGAGTCGTTCGTCGCGCCGGACGAACGCGTCGAGGGGCGTCTGTTCTGCAAAATCGTTCGAGCCCGACGCACCGGGACCGTTTCCACCACGTCGTTCTATCGGGCGATGGTTTCCAAGGTAGAGTTGTACGAGGAACCACCCGAAAGAAACCAGAGAAATCAATCGCCATGACGCATCGAGCGCCCCATAGGATTGTCAGGCACAGCCTGACCTACGGGTATGGTTACCGTCGAATGGTCGCCTTGGGGGCGATGGCGTTGTTCCTGACGTTGTCGGTTTGCGGAGCGCCGGCCAGCGAGCCGCTTTTCCCATTCGTGGTTTCCTACGACGCGGCGGACAACCTGACGAACCTGGCCGACTGGCTCGACGGGCCGGCCGGCCGTCATGGCTTCGTTCGCGCCGAGGGTGGACGATTCGCAAACGACGCGGGACCAATCCGGTTCTGGGGAACCAACCTGTGTTTCGAGGCGTGTTTTCCAAGCCGCGACGAGGCTGAAAGGCTGGCAACTCGACTGGCGCGGCTCGGAATCAACTGCGCGCGGCTGCACCATATGGACTCGCAAGCCATCTGGGGCAAGAGCCGGGACAAACTCACGATCGATCCCGACCAACTCGAACGGCTCGATTACCTGGTCCATCAACTCAAGCGGCGCGGCGTCTACGTCAACTTCAACCTGCACGTCTCGCGGTCGTTCGGCGAGGCCGAGGGCTTCCCGGCGCGCGACCAGCGGCCCGAGTTCGACAAAGGCCTCGACAATTTCGAGCCGCGGATGATCGAACTCCAGGAAAAATACGCCCGGGATCTGCTGACCCACGTCAATCCTCACACGGGCAACGCCTACACCGACGAGCCGGCCGTGGCCATGGTCGAGATCAACAACGAAAACGCGCTGTTTGCTTCCTGGAATTGGAACCAGTTGGACAACCTGCCCGAACCCTACGCGACGACCTACCGGCGGCTTTGGAACCGGTGGCTTCGGGCGAAATACGGCGGCACCGAGCAATTGCTGGCGGCCTGGAACGCGCGGCGACGACCGCTGGGACAAGAGACGCTCGAAGCCGAGACCGTTCCGGTGGTTCGTCACGGTTCGCCCGGGGCTTCGGAAGCCGCGCGGCGCGATTTTGTCGACTTTCTCTGGGACACCGAAGCGGCCTACTGGCGGCGGATGTACCGGTTTTTGAAGGAGACGCTCGGAGTCAAGTCGCTCGTGTCGGGCACGCAGCTCAGCTATAGCCCGCCGTCGATCCAGGCCCGGCTCGACTATGTCGACGCGCACGCCTACTTCGAGCACCCCCATTTTCCCGGCCGCTCGTGGGACATGAAAAACTGGACGATCGGCAACGTGGCCCTGGTCAACCGGCGCGGGGGGACGCTTGTCGACCTGGCCGTTCGGCGCGTCGCCGAAAAGCCCTTCACGGTAAGCGAGTACAACCACCCGGCGCCCAACAAATACGCCGCCGAGGGTTTTCCGATGATTGCGGCGTTCGGCGCTTTTCAGGCCTGGGACGGCATTTTTTCGTTCGCCTATTCCCACAACACCGACTTCGAGCTGCGGCGGATCACGGGCTTTTTCGACGTTAAAAGCGATCCGGCCAAGCTGGTTCACATGCCGGCCTGCGCGGCCATGTTCGTCCGCGGCGACGTTGCCCCGGCGAGGCGGCTCGCGGCTGTCGACGTGTCGGTCAAAGGCGAACGAGAATTGCTTGTCAAAACGCTCTCGCCGTGGAATTTAACGGCGGCCGGTTTCGGACTCGATCCGGCCATTGCGCTGGTCGACCGCGTGGCCATGCG
>JAFGAY010000174.1 GCA_016933425.1 Pirellulales bacterium | reverse complement strand
CCGGTTCCCGGCGACACCGATAACAATCGGATCGTTAACGAGCTCGACGCCGCGAAAGTGGCTCAGAATTGGGGCATCTCGGTCACGGGCGGCTTTGGCGACGGCGATTTCAACGACGACGACCTTGTCAACGCCGCCGACGCCGCCATCCTCGCGGCTAACTGGGGGGACCACACAGGCAGTGAATCCGCCGCGGGCGTGCCCGAGCCGTCGACCATGATCTTGCTCTTTGGAGCTGTCGCTTCGCTTGTGGCGTGGCGGCGAAGAGGAAGATAATGACCATCAATGGCCGCGCGTTGCGTTCCGCGTAAGGGGGAAAGAGGACTGGCCCCTTGGGCCGTCCTCTTCCACGCGGAGCGTGGGTGGTGCGAGGGGGGACGCGGTCGGATCGGCGGAATGGAGAAGAGGCATTTTAGATGTTGATGTGGAACGTGGCTGGTTAATACGGGAGGACGATAGTGCGAACGCGAAAGCCAGCAGGATTTACGCTTGTCGAACTCCTCGTGGTGATAGCGATTATAGGCGTGCTAGTTGCGCTCTTGTTGCCGGCCGTGCAAGCGGCGCGCGAGGCCGCCCGGCGGATGCAGTGCGCCAGCCAACTGAAACAGATCACGTTGGCGATTGCGAATTATGAGGCGGCTCACGGTGTGTTTCCACCTGGCCACGTGGGTATGAACATCACTGGCAGTGGACCCCTGGGGGTGGCTACGGGGACCTTTGTGTTGATCCTGCCGCAATTGGAGCTGCAGAGTGTTTATTCCATGTTTGACTTCACGAATGGTCCGTGGGGCGGAGACGTCTCGTGGGTTCCAGGGAACAAGGATGCCATCGTTGAACGTCCAGCCGTGTTCGTTTGTCCGAGCGACCCTTCGGCGCCGTTGGTTGTTCCCGTGGCCGCGGCAGGGTACTGTACCGACAACAATCCAGCCGCGACTGGCAGCTACGCTACCTGCGCCGGTTCCCTGGACGCGAATCTGGTTGGGATTAGCACAATCAAGTCGAGAAATGACGGCGTCTTTTTCTACCATGTTTGCTTGCAAGTGAGCGACATTACCGATGGGCTGTCAGAGACGTTGTTTACTGGAGAAGTCCAGAACGCAGACGGCTCCTACGTTCGTCCCGGCGGCACCCCCATCGAGACCGCGACCTACAATTTCTGGAGCCGAAATACGCGTCTGAGAGATTGCAGTCGGGAGACCTGGGTTCCGATGAACACCCCCCCCGGTGAGCCCCCTTACTATAGCGCCCCCGGCGGAACGAAGGATAATGCGGCGTTTGGCAGTTATCATCCCGGTGGGGCCAACTTCGGTTTTGGCGATGGACACGTGGTGTTCTTCAGCGACAATATCGATTTGTCTGTCTATCGAGCGATGTCAACGTGTGCTGGCAATGAGGTGGTCAGTGGGGAGGAGTGAATATAAGCGACGTGTCACGGGCGCCTGGGCCATGGCGCGCCGCTGGCCCGGCTGGAAGGACTTCGGGCCAGCGATATGCTGTAGCCCAAGCGCCACCAGGTTGATCTTGTTTACCGCATTATGCGGGATCGCTTTAATATCCGTGTCAGGCTGCGGCGACGGCCGGCCGGAGCGGGTGGCCGTCTCCGGTCAGGTGCTCATCGATGGAAAGCCGTTGACCCATGGTTTCATCAGCATGGTCCCCAAAGGTGCTCGGCCTGCTTCGGGCACCATTGGCCCAGACGGCCGATTCATCATGACGACTTTTGAGTGCGGCGACGGTACCGTTCTCGGCACGCACGCGGTGAGCGTGATGGCTGGCGAGACGCTCAGTGAAACTGCCACCCGCTGGCATGCGCCAAAGAAGTACGCCGATCCGAACACCTCGGGGCTGGTCGAGACGGTCGATGGCCCCACCGATTCGCTCGTGATAAAATTGACCTGGGGCGGCGGCAAGCCGTTTATCGAACGCGACGGCGACGCCACGTAAGCGTGCCGTTTCGGAAAGACGCCGCCTCGTGCGGCGAACTGGTTTGTCGAGGATCTATGGATGCCGTCGATTTGAGGAGGACTAGTGATGTCTATTGGCTTTTGCACGGCCAATGAACCGAGGCCGACCAACGGGAGGCCGGTAAATGGGCCAGATACGTTGGCCCAGCGGGTCATTATCCACGCAAACATCAATAGACGTTTGGCGGCGTTGACGCTAGTAATTGGCCTGTTTGGGGTGACAAGTGTTGATGCTCAAACTGGTTCGCCGCGCAAGCAGGACGATCCGCCAGCCGTTCATTCGTCCTGGGATGACCTGCTCGAAGGCGTCAGCACCGCCGAGGATTGGGCCAACCACCGCAAGATCCTCCAAAAACGGTTTCTCGATCTGATTCGCGACGACAAGAAGCCCGAGCGACCTTCCTTGAAACTCAAATGGCACGAATCGGTCGTTGTCGACGGCGTTTACACGCGGTGGCTGGTGAGCTACCAGGTCGAAAACGACGAGCGGGCACACGCATTTTTGGGAATTCCCTTGAAACTTGAAGGCAAGGGCAAGAATCCCGCCGTCGTCGTGTTGCACGGGACTTACCCGCGGGGGAAGGAACTTGCGGCCGGCCTGGAAGACAATCCAGACAAGGCGTTTCTCGATCATCTATGCCGTCGCGGCTATATTGTGATTGCCCCCGACCATTTCGTTGCCGGCCACCGGATTCCGCCCGAGGGCTCTTACGACACGAGGCGATTTTACAAGAAACATCCCGACTGGACCGCCGTGGGCAAATTCACTTACGAGCATTCGATCGCCGTCGACGTGCTCGTGTCGCTCGAACAGGTTGATTCCGCTCGAATCGGCGTCATGGGACACTCGCTGGGAGGCCAGGGAACGCTTTTCCTGGCCGCCTACGACCCCCGGATCAAGGCTGCCGCGTGCAGTTGTGCGGCGCCCACCTTTCGGCACAATCCCCGCGCGGAGAGCTGGGCGCGGAATCGCTGGTACGTTTACTTCAAGCACCTCCGGCCCGCTTTGTTGCGCGGCGAACGGCCCCCCATCGATTTCCATGAAATCATGGCGCTCGTTGCGCCTCGACCACTGCTAGAAGTGTTATCGCTCGATGATGGTGATCCCCTGACTCAACGCCAGCGTGTTCTCATGCTCATGAAGGTAATGGACGTCTACAAACTGCTCGGCGTGCCGCGGAATTTCGCATTTTTCGTCCACGGGCATGGGCACGCGGTCCCGCATGAATCGCGCGAGTTGATCTATGGCTGGCTGGATGCGCACTTGAGGCCGGAAACGACGAAGACCCGCCTCGTTAAGGGGACGCCGTCGGGGCGTTAAGGCGCATGCATATTTGGACTGGTTGTGTTGAAGGCAATTTGTACGGTCGAGTGTCTATCGCATGACAATCGAGAGCTGGTGGCGCCGACCGTGTACGCGTCACGGCTCACGTGAAAGGCCTGTTATGAGCAAGAGAGAGCATCGCTTGGGCTTCACCCTTGTCGAACTCCTCGTGGTGATAGCCATCATCGGAATTCTTATTGCGCTGCTGTTGCCGGCCGTACAAGCGGCGCGCGAGGCGGCGCGCCGCATCGATTGCTCGAATCGAATGAAGCAACTGGCCTTGGCTTGTCACAACTTCGAGAGCGCGCGAGGCCATTTACCGCCGTCGATGGCCTCGAAAACGATGGCCAGTTGGACGGCCCAAATTCTGCCATACATGGAAGACAGCGCGCTCCACAACCTCGTGGACCAAGACAGGACCTGGTACGATCCGGCGAACGAGGTGGCCATGAATACGCCTCTCCCGCACGTGACGTGTCCTTCGACGGGAACCGCAATACCGACGATTCATGCCTATTCTCCCACCGTGAACGTCATCGTGGAGAATTCCCCGCTTCGTGGGCATTATGTCGCCATCATGGGAGCAAAGGAAGGGTGCCCCAATACGGCCACCAGCTCTCCCGAGTCAACCTACACGATCCGCAATTGTCCCGATTCGAGCGGCACCACGGGAGGCTTTGCAAACAATGGAATCATGTTTCCCCTGAGCGATATCGCGTTTCGCGACATCACCGACGGGGCGAGCAAAACCATGCTCCTGGGCGAACAGTCTTGGATAAAAGTCGGCCTGGGGCGGACTTGGATCGTGGGGGTGGGCGGTACCCCCGGCCAGATCGTGACCGACGCCGACCTGGGTTTGGCCCGATGGATTTACAACTCGGTAAATGTCGCTCACGCGATGAAGGTGGCCTATCGATACCATGAACCTCTGCACGGACCGACGCCGATCCTATACCCCAATAACGACGGCAGCCTCGGCAGCGAGCATCCGGGCGGCGCCAATGTCGCCATGGCCGACGCATCGGTTCATTTCCTGAATGATAACGTGCCGGTTCGCTTGCTCAAGATGATGGCGAGCCGCGAGTCGGGCGAGGCTTACGTTTCGGAATGAGAAAGAAGCATTTCACATGAGCGATTTCACGTCATGCGTATTGCGCGCCGTGCTCTGCGCCGCTTTGTTGGGAACGGCCGGCTGCGGCGCCGACAAACCCGAGATGGGCAGCGTTCGCGGAAAGGTCACCCTCGATGGAGCCCCGGTCTCGGGCGGGTGCGTCATCAGCTATACGGAATCGGGTCGCGGCGCGCATGCAATGATTCAAAGCGACGGCACGTTCGAGTTGGAAACCAATGAATACGGCAAAGGAGCGGTCGTGGGCAAGCACCGCTTGACCGTGGTTGCTTATGACGGAAATCCGACGGCCGAGTTGGAGTCGGACCGCGCCCGACTGCTGATCCCCCATAAATACACCCAGCCCGACTCATCCGGTCTCTCGGTAGTCGTGTCGGCGGGAAAAGAGGAACACGTGGTTCTTGAACTTGAGAAGTAAATCGACGTTCATTCCGGCCGCAAACGGAGCGGCCGAACGAACCGTGTCGGAACGAAGCGAATAACGGAGTTTATAGACCCTCAGAATAGTAATGCAACTAGGCCGACCAACGGGAGGCCGGTTTTCTCGGGACATGCCTTAGACTGCTGTTGCGTTACATTTCCGAACATCAATAGGCTCCGCCGAGCAAGAGAGAGGTCGAATCAGGGCTTATGGATCAAAGTAAAACTGCG
This sequence comes from Pirellulales bacterium, assembly GCA_016933425.1. Taxonomy (GTDB): domain Bacteria; phylum Planctomycetota; class Planctomycetia; order Pirellulales; family Thermoguttaceae; genus UBA11386. Next base: position 5,591 of record JAFGAY010000174.1, on the reverse strand, counting down.
GTGAATGCGACGACCGAATCTCCGAAGGTCGGCCGCGATGGGTCCATGGACGCGACGTGGGCGGCGGGATGGCGTTTTGACGGGGCACCCTGCACCGATCTCCTCGGCACGGCGCCGGTCACCCAACGAACGGGATTCGCCTCGCCGGAGCCGCTCGCGGAAATCGCCGGGATGAGTCTGACCGGACTGCGGAACGACTACCACGACCGCCTCTTCCGGCAATATCTGCCTTACTGGGAACACGGCGCGATCGATCGCCGGCACGGCGGGATCATCTGCGAGTTGAATGTCGACGGGTCGGTGTCGAACAGCGTCAAGAACATCTGGTACCAAGGCCGAGGCATCTGGGTCTACTCGTTCCTCCACAATCAATTCGGCGGCGACCCAAAATGGCGCGACACGGCCAATATGATTCACGACTTTGTCCTCCGGCACATGTACGCGGGCCATGGACGCTGGCACGAAAACGTTTCCCAAAACGGCGTGCCTATCGACGGCGCGCTGCCGCTGGTGCTTTCGGGCCTCTACGTGGCCGAGGGGCTGCTGGAGCATTACCGCGCCTTCGGGAATCGCGGCGATCTGGCATTAGCGCGGGAGACGGTCGTCACCGCCGCGCGTCAGTATGAGTCGCCCGATTACAATAACACTATGTCCACCTATACCGTGGCAACGGTTCCCGCTCGTGGACTGCGCACCTTAGCGCACTCGCTGGTGTTCCTGCGAGTGCTGTCACAGTGGCCCGAGGAAGACGTCGATGACGAAATCGAATCGGCCCGCGACGAACATCTTGACGCCATCATGAATCGCTTCTGGCATCCCGGCTATGGAATCCTGACCGAGATGCTGTTGCATGACTACGCGCGATTTCCGCGGTATGAAGGCTGCATGTACTCGGGCCATGCCCTTGCGGCGATGTGGATTGTCCTGCACGAGGCCGTTCGCCGGAAAAACCGCGACTTATTCGTCCTGGCCGCCAACCGCTTCCGTCGACTCATCGAAATTAGCTGGGACGATGTGTTTGGCGGTTGCGGGTCCGAGGATTTCATGGTATTCGAATTGCCCGAGCACCACCACGGGCAACGACTCGACATCAAGACCATGTGGGCGCAATGCGAAGCGATGATTGGCTGCATGACGGTCTTCGAGTACACTGGCCATGCGTGGGCCAAGGAGTGGTATTCGCGGATTCGTGAGTTTGCGCTGCGGACGATGCCGTGCGAGGTGGCTGGCGTATGGCGTCAGGCCGTCGATCGGTTGGGAAACGACCACGTCCGCGCCGAGTATGGAATCAGCGACAAACGACGCGACAATTACCACCAGGCCCGATACTTGATGTTGAACCTCCAGAGTCTTGAACGCATGTTGAAGAACCAGGCTGTCCCCATACCCTTTCCCGAGTAACTCCACCCCACATGTCCCCCGCCATGATGCGCCCATTCCAAACGACCGCTCTTGTAATTGTGTTCCTGATCACGGGAGTGCCGACGGCCGCGCCGGCCCGGTCGCCCAATATAAACGACTTTAAGGCCGATTTCTTGCGTTTATGCGATGAACACGCGAAACTCGTCGACCAGCAAGCGAAAACCACCAAGCAAGGCCGGCAATTCTACAAGGACTCCTATGTGGTCCGGTCGCTGTGCGTTGCCTATGACATGACCGGCAAGCAAGAATATCTCGATGTGTGCCGCCGGTGGAGCAACCGGATGCTCGACGACCAACGCCGCATGATTCCCGCCGGCGCCTACAACATGAACTACGGCCGAATGCCCGGCGAGAACAAGGGCAACTGGTACGTGGCCGACGCCGCCACCATCGCGATGGGCGTGTTGGCCACCGCGGTTCGCTGCGACGACCCAGCCGAAAAAGCCCGCTATGTGGACTCGGTCAAGGAGTTCATGAAGCTCGTCATGGACCGCTGGGTTGGTCCCACCGGCGGAGTGGCCAACGGCTACTGGCCCAAATCCGATAAAGAATGGTGGCTCACGACCGGCGTGTTTGGGTCGCTGGCTTTTTTGCTTTACGACGAGACGGGCGACGAGTCGTATCTGAAGGTGGGCCTCGAGACCATTGACTGGCTCAACACGAAAGATCTCTTGACCGTCGACGTCCACTACCCGCCGAAGGAAAACAAACCGACAGTGATGATGTACGCCTTGGAAGCATATTCCGCAGCGTTTGCTCACCTGGAGCCGGGAAGCGAGCGATTCAAGGCAGCCATCAAACAATGGACCGTCGCCATCGATTGGATGACCCGCAACCGACTCGGCCGTTCGGGAATCGGCTACACGCTCCAATGGGGAAGCAAGGCGGGCGGGCTGCCTTTTCACATGTATGTCTATGCTGAACACGTGCCTGGCAGCAAACGGATCGTGCATGCCGCCGACGAGGAGCTTCGCTACATCGGGCGTTTGCTTCAATCGCTTCCCCCATCGCCGGGTCGCGACCAGTTGGCGGCGTTCGCGCTGATGTCCTATGCCGAGAAGGTTAGTCCGGGAACCCTATATCGTGCAAGTGCAAAGCAAGCAAGGACCGATTGAGTCACAAAACCGAAGAACCTTGTGAAACTGTACACACCCTGCTTGAAACAGAGTATTGCACCGATGATGAAACCCCACGAGATTGTACGTCGCGCGATCGAGTTCGACCGGCCTCCCCGCCTGCCGTTTTGGCAGCACTGGAATCACAAGATGCCGGGCTTTCCGGACGACGTACACAACATCTGGGAGATGGACCGCCAGGAGGCGGGCTGGTTTTTCGACAACCCAAACGCCGCCGACGACTGGGGTTGCGGCTGGAACTCCACGGAGCAGAAGACCATTGGCCAGGTCACGGAATTTCCGTTGGCCGACTGGTCAGCCCTGGACCACTACCAGGCGCCCGACCCTCGCAATCCGTTCTACTACGACCGGCTTGGCCCAATGATCGACGCAGCCGGCGATCGCTATGTGGCGCTCACCGCGCATAGTTTGCTTTTCTCGCGGCAGCACAAGCTCCGCGGCTTCGCCAACACGATGGAAGATTTCTATCTGGAGCCCGAGCGAGTTGGCCGACTGCTGGACCTGATCGTCGACTTTAAAATCGCCCAGTGCGAGGAACTGCGCCGTCGGTTTGGCGATCGGATACACGGCCTGTTCGTCACGGACGATTGGGGGACGCAGGAGGGGACTTTCATCAGCAGGAAAATTCTTACCGAATTTTTCGTGCCTCGTTACGCCAAAATATTCAAGGCCATTCACGACTGCGGCTGGCACGTCATCCTCCACAGTTGCGGCCGGATCAACGATTTTGTGCCCGTCTTCCTCGACCTGGAAGTCGACGTGCTCAACATGCAACAGTCGCGCAATTACGGTTTGGTCGAATTTGGGCAGCAGCACCGGGGGAAGGTGTGTTTTCTGGCCACGGTCGACATCCAATCGACCCTGCCGCGCGGCGATGAAGCGGAAATCCGCGAGGAGGCCCGCCTCCTGGTCGAGAACTGGAGCACGCCGGAGGGCGGCATGATCGCCTTCGACTACGGCGACTGGCCGGCTCTGCAAGTAGACCTGGAAATGCCGCGAATCATGTTCGACGAATTCAGCAAATTGGCGACGTTCTGGAGCGATTCGAGTAAGGTGCCCTCGCCCCACGCCAGGACGTTTGCCGTCGACCAACGCAACGCAGACCCAGGGCAATAATATCCCAGGAAATCAAGGGGGTCCATCATCGAGCGGCTCGATGCCGGCGTTGGGCAGTTGCCGGCGGGCGTGGAGAGCGACTTTGCCGAGCCCGAGTTGGCCTACCTCCCGATCGGAGCGTAGTTGCCGTAGCCGTCGGCGATCGCGATGCCGTTCGTCGGCTGCGTGAATTTGCCGTTCGCATGGCGGCCGTATGCAGGGAGACGGAGAGAGCTATGATGGAAATGTCGCGAGCTTGCCGCCGCGATCGATTATGCGCTGAATGCGCAGGAGATTGAGCATGAAGCATCGCGGCGGGTGAAAATTGTCCCTTCGCTGGGTGCTTATGCCGATTCGTTTGACGTCTTTGCCGCGCCGATCGACTGCTTGGCGCCAAATGCCGGGGTTCACCGACGGCATGGTTCGAAGCGTATAGGCGGCCACGCGGTCGTACCACTCTTTGGCCCAGGCCTCGCCCGTGTACTCCAGGACCAACAAGCAAGCGATCAGGATTTCGCAGTGCCCCCACATTGTCTTGAGGGCGAAGTTGGGACCTTGAGCGTGCTTATCCGAGCCGAAGACGAAAAAGTCGTCGGTGCCCCAGCCTTCAAACACGTAGTCCCAACACATTTCCAAGAGCCGGCGTATTCGCCCCACCGCGGTGTCGAAGAGCCTCCGATCCTTGATTCTGACGGCTTCCTCGGCAAGCATCCAGAGGGTCTCGAGCGCGTGGCCCGCGAACATGTGATCCTCGGCGCCTGGGATGCGGGAATAGTCGTGCAACAGGTACTCGTTGACGATGCCCAATTCGGAATTCCAGAACTTGTTCACAATAAAGTCGACGTGCCGGGCCTGGAGTTCATGCAATCGAGGATCGTTGTCGTGGCGCAGCAACTGTGAAAGCAGCCACAGGATGCACATGGAGTGGCCCTGTGCCCGGAGTCCGATCTTAGGCATGTCGACGAAGGTCTCGTCGGCCGCGAAAGCGCCGGCGTAAGCTGGATCCTCATAGGCATGAACGGCCGTCCACAGCGATTCCTTGGCCAAGGCAAGGCTCTTCTTGTCGCCGGTGGCGTCGTGGTAACCGACCAGTCCGAGAGCCGCGAACAACCAGCCATAAACGTTTTCCCCGAAACCACTTTGGCCCGATCCGTCGCGGCGCACGCGTTCATACCAGCGTCCTTGGCCCGCGTACATGTGGTTCACCATAAAATCACGGCTTTTTTGGGCAATGTTCAGCCACTTGGGATCTTGGCCGAAGTGCCGGTAGAGAAAGGAGTAGACCCAGATGCCACGGCCCTGATACCAAATGTACTTTTCATCCTTGGCGATCGAGCCGTCATCGTTCAGTTCGCAGGTGAACCCGCCGAGTTGCCGATCGAAACCACCTTTATCCCAGAATGGAAGATAGTAGTTGAAAAGTCGGTCGTGGTAGTCATCGCGAAGCCGCTTGAGCGTTATGCCACCGAGAGCATCAGGCCCAATGACGGATCGCTGCGAAACCGAGCCATGGGCCGCCGGCTCTTCAGCCATCGTGAGAGTCGGACGAATCGCCCCGAAGGCACCAAAAGCTGCCGTGGCCCTGATAAAGTTCCGACGATCCATTGCGTCTCCTTAAAGCGTCTATTGATGTTTGCTCGGATAAGGACCCGTTCCGCCAACTTATCCGGCCCATTTACCGGCCTCCCGTTGGCCCGCCTCGGCTCATTGGCCGTGCAAAAGCCCATAGGGCAAACGGTTCCGCGTCCTAGGGAAGATGACGGCAGGCGATGTTCGTCGGCCGTCGCGCGGCGTTACCGCTGGCTTCTTGTGTGGTCCTTCTCAAGCATTCATTATATACTTGCGACCGGCGTTTGCAAGACGCACAAAAACGCTGGGGGCAGTAGTGCGCAACGGCGCGTCAGTATCCATAATGACGCCCTCCCGAAAAAGTAATGG
>JAFGAY010000173.1 GCA_016933425.1 Pirellulales bacterium | reverse complement strand
TAGAGCATGATGGCCATCGTCATGAAAACGAGGCTCATCACGGCGATCAACACGGTGAGGATCTTGCCGATGAAATTCATAGGGATTGCCTCTCCTTTATCCACTCGACTGGGGTACCGTCTGGGCGGTTCCACGCTCGCCGACGGTCGTCGTTGCGACTCGCTGGTGCCACGCTTGGCTGGAGTAGCCGAAAATGCTAGCCCGAACCGACTTACAATCGGTGAAGACTACCTTATCAGTATAACTTCGCCGAATTTCGCATGTCAATCAGAATACCAGGGCGGGGGGAATCTGGGGAATGGGGATTTAGGGATTTGGGGATTTTGGGGGAGAAAATAGGGGAGAATGGCAGTGAAAAACAGAATGTAGGCCCGGTTGTAAACTGGCAAAGGAGCGACGTTTAGGCTGATTCTCGCCAGGTCGCAAACCGGCCTACGCAACTAGGGATGCGACTAGGAATCCTGGGCCGCTCCCTGACGGTCGCGGTTCGGTTTTTGGGGGCGCCGCCGTTGGACGACGCCCCCCAGGGCCAGGCCGACGCAGGCCAGCAGGCAAATGCTCGCCGGGATGTCGCCGATGACCATGTAGACGCTGCGCCGCTGGTCCGGGCCCACCGTAGCCAAAATCAGGTCTTCGGCATGGCGGGAACCCTGCCGGCGGATGCGCCCATCGGCGCCGATCCAGGCCGAAAAGCCCGTGTTGGCCGCAATCAAAACCGGTTTGCGGCACTCCACCGCCCGAAACACGGCGCACACCAGGTGCAAGTCCAATTCGCTGGAACCGCGAAACCAACCGTCGTTGGTCAGATTCACCAGAACGTCGGGCTCGCGGCCTTGCTTGCGGAGATCGACGACATGGCGCCGGATCACGTGGGGAATTACCGTTTCATAACAGATGTTCGGCGCCAGGCAAACACCCCCGACTTCCATCGCCACGGCTCGCCGGCCGGCGTCGACGTTCACCGGAAGCGGCGTCAGGCGTTGCAGACGAGGAAAATATTCACCCAACGGAATGTATTCGCCAAAAAGCACCAGGTGCATTTTGTCGTAGCGCCCCCGCAGCTCGCCGTCGGGCATGACGAGAACGGCCGAATTGTATCGCCTGAACTCCTTTGCCGCATGGTAATGACACGTGTCGACGCCCAGAAGCATAGGCACGTCAAACCGGCGAACCATGTCGGTCAGGTCGGCGCGTTTTTCACGCAACCACAACTCGCAATCTTCTTCGTATTGCCGCTGGGTGCCCGGCCATTCGGGCGGCGCGGCGATCGCCGGATCCGAGTCGATCAGGGGCTCGCGATACATGGTCTCGGGCCAGACGACCAGGTCCACGTCGTCCCATCGGCCCAACGCCTCGCGCGTAAGCCGCGTGTAGTCGTCGTGGATTTGTTGGGTTCGCGCGGGATCGGCCTTGAGTTCGGCGTCGACGGAGCCCTGGACCAGGGCGACGCGGATCGTCCGCGCCGGGGCCGCCGCGCCGGCAAGTCGCAGGTGGCCGTAAAAAAACACGGCCGCGAGCAGCGCCGCGGCCGGCAGCACCGGCCAAACCGCGCCCCGGCAACCGTCGCGGGGCGCCATCCGAGCCAAACAGGCCGCAACGAAAATCATGACAAAATCAACCCCGTAACCGCCGGCCAGGTCGCTCACCTGGATCAACCCAATCCATCGGTATTGCGTGTGACCCAAGGCGCCCATCGTGATGCCGGTCAACAGGTGGGCTCGGGCCAACTCGAGGCCGGCCCAGACGACGGGCGCCGCAAGCACCACGGGCACTCGCGCGCGATGAACGGCCACGCGGACCAAAGCCACGAACCCAGGCAGATAGAGGCCCAAATAGGCCGCCAGGGCGATCCAACCAATGGTGTTGGCCGGATGAGGAAGACGAATGAAATGATAGGTGGCCAGCCAAAAAAGGAAGCCGACGACCCAGAGCGACCGGTAAGGATGCCGGCCGGGAAGTTCGTCGCGCCGCGCGAGCATAATCCACCAAACCGGCGCAATCCAGGCCAGCGGCCAAAGGTCCAACGGAGGCAACGCGGCCCAGAGCAACGCGGCGCCATAAAACGCCTGGCCGAAAGTGGATCGGTGAAATCCGCGCAGCCTGTCCAGAATGGTCATATTGGAACGGCGAGAAAGTGTTTCAGGATTTCAATGCCGTGGACGGTCAGAAAGCTTTCCGGGTGGAATTGCAAACCAAAAAGCGGATATTCACAATGGCGAATCCCCATGATCTCCCGCTGCCCGCTCGGAGCTTCACACCAGGCGTTCACGATGAACTCGCCGGGCAACGTGTCGGGCTGGATAATGAGGCTGTGGTATCGGGTCGCTTCCAGCGGATTTTCGAGGCCCGCGAAGAGTGATTGGCCATCGTGGTGAATCATGTCCGTCTTGCCGTGCATCAACCGGTCGGCGCGGACGATTTTCGCGCCAAACGCCTGAGCGATGCACTGGTGGCCGAGGCAAACCCCCAGAATGGGCACTTCGCCGGCGAGCTGCTTGACGCAAGCCATCGAGATGCCCGCCTCGTCCGGCGTGCAAGGGCCGGGCGAAATAATGACGCGCGACGGAGCAAGCCGCCGGATTTCGTCGACCGGGATCTGGTCGTTCCGGTAAACCCGAATGTCCAGCGCCGGGTCGATCTCGCCCAACCGCTGCACAAGGTTGTAGGTGAACGAATCGTAGTTGTCGATGATGAGAATCATGATTACCAAACCACCCGGAGAGAATCAAACGGGCACGCCGGCGGACGCGACTTGCTCGCCCGTTGCCCGCGCGGTCGCTCATTCCATTCAGTTTACCCGGGCATGGCGTGAATGAAAACGGCGATTGTCGCAAGAATCCGGCGATTGCGGCCATCGTTCGGTAACCACCTGGTCGACTCGTCGGTTTTTTGGGGGAATGCTATATTACGGATGGTCGGGTCGTCGCGGCCGACCGTGCATTTGGCGTGTTTTTTCAGACCGAGGATATCCGATGGCGCTGCGTTTGATTGATTGGGTTCACGAAAGTCCCCGGTTTCGGGTTGTACCCCTGGCGGGATTTCCCGGAATGCAATTGACCGATTCGTCGATCAAGCAAAACATGTTCAATGCCGAACTTCATGCTCGTTCAATTTATAAGCTGATCGAACGCATTCGCCCGGACGCCGCGTTCACGATGATGGACCTTTCGGTCGAGGCGGGAGCATTGGGCTTGCCGGTCCGATTTCCACTGGACGAAACGGCCACCGTCGAAATGCATCCGGTCAAAACCGTCGCCGATCTCGACCAATATAAGGTGGTCGATCCGATGTACGACGGCCGCGTGTGGGTATTTCTCGAAACGGTCCGCCTGCTCAAAGAGCTGATCGACGTTCCGCTAGGAGTCTACGTGAGCGGGCCTTTTACGCTGGCCGGGCTGATGATGGGCGCCAACGACATCGCGCTGGCCGTGCTCGACATGCCCGAAGTCGTCCACGCCGCTGTGAATTTTTGCGAACATGTCATCATCGACTACGCCAAATCGCTTCAGCGGGCCGGGGCCGACATGGTGTGCGTTCTCGATCCAACCGCCGTGATGCTGTCGCCTCCGATGTTTTGGGAGTTCGCCGGCAAAAGCATCCGGAACGTGTTTCGCCATCTGGACACAAAAACCATTTTGCACGTCTGCGGGAAGACAAGCCATCTGATCGAGGAAATGTGCCGGACCGGGACGCACGGGCTGAGCCTCGATTCGCTGGTCGATTTGCCGAGCATCGCCCCGCGCGTGCCCGACGACGTGGCCATTATCGGCAACGTCGATCCGGTTTCGGTCATGCTGCAAGGCGGCCGGAAGGGCGTTCGCCAGGCAACCATCCGGCTCATGGAAGCCATGCGGGAATATGACAATTTCGTGGTTTCAACCGGCTGCGACTTGCCGCCCGAGACCCCGCTTGAGAATATCGTGGAATTGGTTCAAACGGTCCGGCAGTTCGAGCGGTAACCTGGCGAACCTCGCGGCGCAGGGTATTTCAAAACACACACAAAACGGTAAATCATGCACGATTGGCTTAGCTGGTCACTGCTGAACTACTTGCTCGAGTGGGTGATCCGCATCGTCATGCTGGTCGTGGTCACCAACCGGCGCCGCGGATCGCCCATGGCCTGGCTGCTGGTCATTTTCTTCCTCCCGGTGCCGGGGCTGGTGCTTTACCTGCTGATCGGCGAGAACCGCCTCCCCCGACGGCGCGCCGGCCGGCACGCGCGGTTGTTGAGCGAACTCAGCCTCATCCGCCGCCGTCTGGAGGGACACCCCGCGGTCGTCCATCCCGAATTGCCGACCGACCAGATGCCGTTTGTCACCCTGGCCGAGCGGCTAGGCTACATGCCGATCGTCGGGGGCAACGAAATCGCCCTAATGACCGAAACCGACCAAGTAATCGACCGCCTGGTGGCCGACATCGACGCCGCTGGGCGCCACGTCCACTTGCTCTACTACATTTTTTCCAACGACCGGACGGGCCGCAAAATCGCCGAGGCCCTCGCCCGAGCCGTGGCTCGGGGGGTCAAGTGCCGCGTGCTGGTCGACGCGGTTGGGTCCCGGCCAATGCTCAAGCGGTTGGCTCGCCGGATGATCGAGGACGGGATCGAACTCCATCCAGCGCTGCCGGTGAGCTTGTTTCGACGCAGTTTTGCCCGACTCGACCTGCGAAACCATCGCAAACTCGCGGTGATCGACGGCCGCGTGGGATACACGGGCTCGCAAAACATCGTCAACGCCGACTACGGCCACAAGGACCTGGCATGGCACGATATGTCGGTCCGGATTACCGGTCCCGCCGTGCTCGAGTTGCAGGCCGTTTTCGTCGGCGACTGGTATTTTGAAACCGACGAAATCCTGACAAGCGACGACGTCTTTCCCGACCCGCCCATGCTCGGTCCCGTGGCCGTGCAAACGCTTCCGAGCGGGCCGGACTATCCAACGGAAAACTACCAGCGGATGGTCGTCGCCGCGCTCCACGCCGCGCGGCGTCACGTGATCATCACGTCGCCCTATTTCGTTCCCGACGACGCCTTTTTGCAGGCCCTCGAGGTGGCCGTGCTCCGGGGCGTCGAGGTCGAGATCATCTTGCCGCGGCGCTGCGACCAGGTGCTCGTGGGGGCGGCGTCGCGGGCGTATTACGAGGACCTGTTGCGGCTAGGCGTGAAACTCCACCTCTACGACGACGGCCTGCTGCACGCGAAGACGATGAGCGTCGACGATTCGGTCGCCCTGATCGGGTCGAGCAACTTCGACATTCGCTCCTTCGAACTGAATTTCGAAATCAGCCTTCTCTTTTACGGACCCGACGTCACGGCCTATCTCCGCGAATTGCAAAACGGCTATATCAAGCGGTCGGGCCTGCTCACGCCGGAAGTCTGGAGCCAGCGCGGCCGGCTCGGCCGCGTGCTAGGTAACATCGCCAAGCTGTTGGGTCCGCTCCTGTGAAAAATCACGGATGGTCCGGTTGTAACGATTTTCCAGGGCGGCGACCTTCTTCGCGCCGCACCGGGACTGGGTGGTTTGCCCCGCGCCGGAACGTTTGACCCATGCAAAACGGCATCCTACAATTCTCCAGCCGTGGCGTCTACAACCTATTTTTCCTTGAATCGAGGAGTGGAGAGAATGAATAGCGAATCACAGAGCCAAATGTCAAGTGGCTCGAACCAGGCTCAAGGTACGCTCGAACAGAGTTGGGGCTGGTTCATGGCCTTGGGCATCGGCCTGATCGTGCTGGGCGCGTTGGCCATCGTTTTTTCGGGCCTCGCCACGTTTGGCGCAACGCTGATCCTGGGCTGGGCGCTCTTGATCGGCGGCATTTTCCAGGGCGTTCATGCCTTTTTCGTCCGCAACTGGGGCGGCTTCTTCATGCAAGCGCTGGCGGCGTGTTTGTACGTCGTCGTCGGCATCCTGGTGCTGGCCAATCCGGTCGGCGCCATGTTCATGTTGACCCTGCTTCTGGCCGTGTTCTTCCTTTTTGAAGGAATTGTCAAGCTGTTCCTGGCGTTCCAGGTGCGGCCGACGCAAAACTGGGGCTGGATCGCCTTCAGCGGCGCGTTGTCGCTGGTGCTTTCGGCCATCATCTGGATGGGATGGCCGGCCGACTCCCTTTGGGTCGTCGGACTGCTCTTGGGCATCAACATCCTCTTTGGTGGCTGGGCCACCGTCATGTTCACGCTCGGCGCCCGCGGCCTGACCTGTGGTTGGCTCGGCGGCAACAAGCGGAACGTAACCCCGTCGATCTAAGCCGTATTGGTTTTCGCAAGGGCAAGGGTTGCTTTGCCGGCCGGGGTCCCGGACGGCCCAGCGGATCCTTGCCCTTTGCGTTGCGCGGTTTTCGGTTGGTCCAATTTC
>JAFGAY010000172.1 GCA_016933425.1 Pirellulales bacterium | reverse complement strand
TCCCCATGTCCTCGATCCTCGACGTTCCCGAAATCGCGTGGCTCGATTCCCGCAAGTCGGTCGTGCGGATTCCGCCCGAGTTCGACGTGCCGCTCACGCCGCGCGTCCGGCGACTGATCGACACGCCCGAATTCCGCCGGCTCAACCAGATCGGCCAGCTCGGGCTGGTGTCGATGGTCTACCCCGCCGCGCTCCACACGCGATTCGAGCACAGCCTGGGCGTCTATCGCCTGGCCTTGCTGTTCCTGCGGCGTCTGGCCCACGACGAGCGATTCAACGAGGCCATCTCGGCCGTCGACGCCACGAGATTCTTGGCCGCCGCCCTGTTGCACGACTTGGGCCATTGGCCGTTTTGTCACCCCATCGAAGACATGGACCTGCTCGGCGTCCCAAGCCATGAGCAGTTCGCGAAACGTTTTATTTTGGAAAGCGAAGTGGCCGACGTCTTGCACGACGATTGGGCAATCGCGCCCGAGGAGATTGTCAGCCTGCTCAGTGAAAAGCCGCGCGACCGCGCCTCGCGCATTCTCACGAGCATGATTTCCGGACCGGTCGACATCGACAAAATGGACTATCTGTTCCGCGACAGTCTCCACGCCGGTGTGCCCTACGGCCGCAACTTCGACCACCAGCGGCTCATCGGCAGCCTTTGTCTCGACGAGTCGGGCGAGTCGCTCGCCATTTCCGACAAAGGCAAAACGGCCGCCGAAATGATGGTTTTCTCGCGCTACGTCATGTTTTCCGAGGTCTACTGGCACCATGGCGTCCGCGCGGCCACCGCCATGCTCCAACGGGCCTTTTTTCTGCTGCATGGCGAGCTGGACCTCGACGCGCTCTTCCGGCTCACCGAGCGGTCGATGATCGCCCGGCTCGAAACGGCCGCCGCCGGAACGCCCGCCGGCGAGTTGCTCGCGGGCCTTTTCGGACCGCGCCGTCAACTATACAAACGTCTGCTGCAATACAACTATCTCGAACAGCCGGAACTGCACCGGCAACTGGCGCGGCAGCCCTACCCTTGGCTGGCCGCCTGCGCCGAGCGATTCGCAACCCTGGCCAGCACGGCCCTGGGCCGAGTCGTCGCCCCGCACGAAATCCTCATCGACGCCCCGCCCGTCCACCGCGAGGTCCAGTTCGACGTGGACGTCTATTTCCCCAAACAAGGCCGCTACCGCCCGTTGGACGAAGTCTCGCCGGTCGTCCGAACCCTGGCCCGCGACCAATTCGACGACTACGTCAAACGAGTCCGCATCTTCGCCCACCCCCGCGTGGTCGACGACCTGCGCCGACTCGACCGCCTTGACGATCTGATTGCAACCGCCGTGGAAACCGTGGAGTAGGGGAACATGCGTTTTTCCGTTTTTCCCAAACGGTTCCCAGCCCTTGGAGAATCGGCCCCTTTTGGTAGAATTAAGGGTTTGGGGCCACCGCCCGACAAGATCCTAAGATCCTCGGCCACGTCAAAAACACCCCCGAAACCGCAAATCGGCAAACGTTTCTTTCCGCCCCCATTCTTGCGATCGGGCCATTGAACACGTCGCACGGCCAGACAGAAACCAGTGTCGCCTGGCCGCAAGACAATAAAAGACAACCACTTAGAGGCTGTAGCTCAGTCGGTAGAGCAACGGACTTTTAATCCGTAGGTCTCGGGTTCGAGCCCCGACAGCCTCACTCTTACGCGGCGGTGCAAAGGTCGCATGGACCTTGCAGCGGCAAATTGTGAAACCTTGGCATTTTGCCAAGTTTGCCGGCTTCGCGATCCCCTCTGTCACGGGGCATCCTGAGTTTCCCCGCGCTGCCAGATCGCGCAGAAGCTGGCTCCGTCGTCGGGGAAGCATTCGTGGAGTCGTCGGGCGGCCAGACGCCATTTGTTCGGCAAATCGCGTTCGAGATAGGGGCCCATGAAGTTGTAGGTGCGTTTCCAGACGAGTTTCCACTGGCCCGCCAGGTCGTGTTCCATTTGGACGAAGTCGAGTCCTCGGCCGCAGTGGGCTTCTTCCGGCGAATGGGGAACCTGGCAATCGACGGCCCGATGGATGATGTCGCGCGAGAGCTTCTTTTTGACCAGTCCCTCGTTCAGCGCGGCCCGGGCCGTTCCCTCCGCCGGGTCCGCGTCGGGATTCAAGATTCGCCGCAGGGCCTCGCGGTATTTGTCGGGCGTCACGTACTTCCGAAACTTCCGCATTCGCTCGCATTCCTGGAGCGTCTTCCAACACTGTCCGTTCTTGAAAAACCGGCTCGACGGTTCGTGGCCCGCGAGCCAGACCGCGTCGTCGGTCAACAGGGGCATGAGCGAACGGATGGTGGCTAGCGGATCGGGCAGATGGTGGAGCAGGGAGTTGGTGATCAACACGTCGAAAGGCCGCGACTGTTCCATCAACGCCTCGCCGTCGGTCACAAACTCGATCGGCACGCGTGTCTTCCAGAGCGTGTCGCGGCAGACGTCGATCATCTCGGGCGAAAGGTCGTAGCATACCATCTCGCCCACGCGCCCTTCGAGATCGGCTCCGAGAAGCATAGCGGCCTCGAATCCGGTGCCACACCCGAAATCGAGCACGCGCAAATCATGGTCGGGCCTGCCGGGCAGACCCACTTCGACCATGTGTTTCCAGACCGACGTCAGTTCCTCGTGAATTTCGGGATGCCGCGCATCGTAAAGATCGGCCTCGCGGGCATGATAGAAACGATTGAGCGATTCCACGAGTACTTCGGTTGGCACCTGGGGCTCGAACGGCGCCAGAAGCGAGGCCATGTATCGAGTGCTGCTCATCCCAGCGGGCTCCGGTCTCACGATTGTCATTTATTGTGGCAAAGGACGCGCCGGCAACAAAAAGAGCCCGGCAACAGACCAAGGACCATAGGGCGACCGGGAAAGACCATCGGCCGGACGACCTTTCACCCCGTTCGCGTCACACCTTCTTGCCCAATCAAAGAATAAGTCATAATCCACGACCGGCGCGGGGTAAAACGACCATGATCCCACATGTTCGACACAGGCGTTACGACACGACCGCCACAGCCGTCAGCATTGCTTCTTGCAAGTCCCACGATCCATTTCAAAACACAATTCAAGACTCATTAAAGCATGTTGAAAAAGAGCAACGCGGCCGTTGACGATAAACTATCCTTGAAAAGCGACTCCCATCCGACCTGCCCCGCAAAATTCGGCTTGCCGCACCGAGCCAGCGCCCCATGGATATCATTCTTGCCATCGCCGTATTGGCCGGCCTCGTTTGGGGCATGGTCCTTTTTGCCCGGGGCGGATTGCTGGCCGGGTGTTTCGCCGTGTTGGTGGCCGGCTGCTGTTTCGGCCATCCCTTCTTCCACATTCCCCTAAAACCGATTCCCTTGACGCTCGACCGCGTGCTCTGGGTCGGGCTGTTGGGGGCCTACGTCGTGGGATTGCGTCAAGGCTGGAGCGCGGCCCGGCCGCCTCGCCGCGTCGATTGGGTTTTGGCCGCTTTTTTCATCGTTCTGGCGGCCAGCACGCTCCTACACGACTGGCGCCGCGACGGAAACGCCCCGCTGGCCCATCTGCTCTTCTTCTACGTGATGCCGCTGGGAGTCTATTGGGTTGCCCGC
Source organism: Pirellulales bacterium (assembly GCA_016933425.1). Classification (GTDB taxonomy): domain Bacteria; phylum Planctomycetota; class Planctomycetia; order Pirellulales; family Thermoguttaceae; genus UBA11386. The sequence goes on along the minus strand of JAFGAY010000172.1, from coordinate 5,566 downwards.
GCTTGCCGGCTCTCCGAGCGGAGTTTGCTGGTCTTTTTAGTCGGATTGTCCCTTTTTGCTCTATACCTCGCCGCGACGGCGGTTGCCGAAGTTACCCGACAATGGTGGGCCGTCTTCCCCAAATACATCGCCGACCCGCACCATCTCGAGTTTTTCGGTCGAGGTCGCGGGCCGTTGTTGAATCCGGTCGCCGGCGGCTATTACCAGGCGGTGGGGCTGTTTGCCGCGATGCTCTTGTGGCCTCGATTGGGCCGCGTCGGCCGCGCAACGCTGCTGGGGCTCATTCTCGTGCTGGGAGTCGGCATCTTCTGCACCTTGACCCGCAGCGTATGGCTCGGGACGGGCCTGGGCGGCCTTCTCATTGTCACACTGCGAATTCCGCGGCGATGGCGTGCTCCCCTGCTGGGTGGCGTGCTTATGGTCGGCACCATCGTCGCGGCCACGCAATGGGACCGGATTGTCGCCTTCAAACGCGACCAGGCGCTGGGCGCCCGCGAAGCGGCCGAATCGGTCAAACTTCGCCCGATTCTTGCCCGGGTCGCATGGAACATGTTTCTCGACCGGCCGTTGTTCGGCTGCGGCTATGGCCAGTACCCCGTGGCCCAGATCGACTACCTATCGGACCACACGACCGATTTGCCGCTCGGAAAAGCTCGACCTTACGTCCAACACAACGTCTTTTTGTCGCTGTTGACCGAGACGGGGCTGGTGGGCATGGCTCTTTTCGTCGCGGTGCTGGCTTTCTGGACCATCGATGCGAATCGGCTCCAGCGCGCGGAATCCATCGGCCCCCAGGCCCAAACCCTGGGGATTCTCTTCCTGGCGATGATGTGCTACTACGTGGCCAATGGCATGTTCCAAGACATCGCACTCATGCCCCAGGGCAACATGCTGCTTTTCTTCCTGGCCGGCGTCGCCGAGGCGGCTTCGATCCAGTATGTCGCGCGGCCGGCCGGCTCGACCGCCGACAAGGATCCGCGACAATCCGCCTGAACGTCACCCTTCGTTTTCTCCCAGAGACCACAGTGATAAGCCTTTCCACCGGGGGGTGAGGCGGCCCCGGATTTTCATTTGCCTCAACCTCTGTTAGCTTATCGCTAACCGCGGGACGCCGAGCCGCCGCCGGCCATGGGCGTGTGCCGCTTCCAGTTCATCAGTTACGTCCCAAACCGAGCCCCGACCGTGAGGGAGGGGACCTGTCGCGTAACGGTCGGACTGGAATCGGCACGAGATACCCCAACTGGTGTGCCGCTTCCTGACGGGCGCGGTTCGGTTTTTGTGAAAGCGTCTTCAATCCCATTAGCGACAGGAGGACCATCTCGTGGATTATGAGGCCTGGGTCGAAAATAAAATCGCGGAACTTCGCCGGCAGGTTGGCGAGTCGACCGCGCTAAATGCGCTAAGCGGCGGCGTCGACAGCTCGGTGGTTACCGTTTTAGGACATCGCGCGCTGGGCGACCGGCTGAAGACCGTTTTCATCGACAACGCGCTAATGCGCGAGGGAGAACCCCAGCGTGTGGTTTCGCTGTTTGACCAGATGCAAATCCCGGTCGAGTGCGTCGACGCGAAAAAAACGTTTCTCGACGCCCTGGCCGGCTTGACCGACCCGGAAGAAAAACGGTGCGCCATTACCGAAACGTTCTATAAAACCGTCTTCGGCGACCTGGTCCGCAACAGCGGCGCGAAATTCCTGCTCCACGGAACCATTTTAACCGACATCGAGGAGACGGTCGCCGGCATCAAGCGGCAGCACAATATCTTGGCCCAAATGGGGATCGACCCCCAGGAAGCCTACGGCTATCACGTCCTCGAGCCGTTGGCCGATCTGCGCAAGGACGGCGTGCGCGGAGTGGCTCGCATTCTGGGACTTCCAGCCGAGCTGAGCGAGCGCATTCCGTTTCCCGGCCCGGCGCTGGCGACGCGCATCGTAGGCGAGGTCACGCCGGAGCGGCTCGCCACGGTCCGGACGGCCACCGCGATCGTCGAGGAGGAGTTGGCCGACACCGGCGCGTTTCAATACATGGCCGTCTTGCTGGCCGACAAGGCGACCGGAATCCGCGACGGCCAGCGCGAATTTGGCGAAATCGTCGTCGTCCGCTGCATCGACAGCATCGACGCGCGCGAAGCCACGCCCGTCGAGTTGCCCTGGGACGTTTTGCACCGTCTTTGCAAGCGCGTGACGTCGATCCCCGGCGTGAATCGCTGCCTTTACGACCTTACGCCCAAACCGCCGGCGACCATTGAGTACGTATAGCATGGAGCGCGTGCCCCCACGCGCCCCAAAAAACGCTTTAATTTGAAGGAGTTACTTCACGTGCCAAAACGCGACGACATCGAGAAGATCATGATCATTGGGTCCGGACCGATCGTGATCGGGCAGGCCTGCGAGTTCGACTACTCGGGCACGCAGGCGTGCAAGGCTTTGCGGAGCCTCGGTTACAAAATCGTTTTGGTCAACTCGAATCCGGCCACGATCATGACCGATCCCGGCATGGCCGACGCGACCTACGTCGAGCCGCTGAACCTCGCGACGCTGACCGAGATCATCGAACGCGAAAAGCCCGACGCACTTTTGCCCAATCTGGGCGGCCAGTCCGGACTCAATCTGTCCTCCGAGTTGTTTCGCGCCGGCGTGCTCGACCAGCACGGCGTTCGAGTGATCGGCGTGCAGGTCGACGCGATCGAGCGCGGCGAGGACCGCCAGGCGTTCAAGGACACCATGAATCGGCTCGGCATCGAAATGCCCGCCAGCCAAATCGCCACGACCCTCGACGAGGCCGAGGCGATCGTCGAGCAAATCGGACTGCCTTGCGTCATCCGGCCGGCTTACACCATGGGCGGGACGGGCGGCGGGTTGGTCTACAACATGGAAGAATTCCGCACGGTCGCCGCCCGGGGTCTCGACGCAAGCCTCGTCGGCCAGATTCTCGTCGAGCAGTCCGTGCTCGGCTGGGAAGAACTCGAGTTGGAAGTCGTCCGCGACGCTAAAAACCAGATGATCACCGTATGCTTCATCGAAAACGTCGACGCCATGGGCGTCCACACGGGCGATTCCTACTGCACGGCCCCCATGCTGACCATCGACGTGGACTTGCAGCGGCGGTTGCAAAAATATTCCTACGACATCGTCGAGGCCATTCAGGTCATCGGCGGAACGAACATCCAGTTTGCCCACGATCCAAAGACCGGCCGCGTGGTCGTCATCGAGATCAATCCGCGAACCTCGCGCAGCTCTGCCCTGGCGTCGAAGGCGACCGGTTTTCCAATTGCCTACGTGTCGTCGCTGCTGGCCGGCGGATTGACGCTCGACGAAATCCCCTATTGGCGCGACGGCACACTCGAAAAATACACCCCCTCGGGCGATTACGTGGTGGTGAAATTCGCACGGTGGGCTTTTGAAAAATTCCCAGGGCTGGAAGACAAGCTGGGCACCCAAATGCGGGCCGTGGGCGAGGTGATGAGCCTCGGCAAAAACTACAAGGAAGCATTCCAGAAGGCCATTCGGTCGCTCGAAATCGGGCGCTACGGCCTCGGATTCGCCGCCGATTTCAACCGGCGATCGCTCGACGAATTAATGCACATGCTCGCCGTCGCGAGTTCCGAACGCCAGTTCATCATGTACGAGGCGCTCCGCAAGGGAGCAGACGTGCAGTCGCTTTACGAATTGACCCACATCAAACCATGGTTCATCGAACAGATGAAAGAACTGGTTGAACTTGAGGAAGAAATTCTCAAGCACAAGGGCCGCGTGCCGCCCGACGACCTCCTGCGCCGCGCCAAGCGGGACGGTTTCGCCGATCGGTATCTGGCCCGACTTTTAGGCATCGCCGAGGCGGACATTCGTCGTCGGCGCACGGAACTGGGCGTGGTCGAGGGATGGCACGCCGTGCCGGTCAGCGGGGTGGAGAACGCGGCCTATTACTACTCGACCTACAACGCGCCCGACGCCACCCAGGTCTCGCCCAACCGCAAGGTCATGGTGCTCGGCGGAGGCCCGAACCGGATCGGCCAGGGAATCGAGTTCGACTATTGCTGCGTCCACGCCGCCTTCGCGCTGCGCGACGCGGGCGTCGAGTCGATCATGGTCAATTGCAATCCCGAAACCGTCTCGACCGACTACGACACGTCGAACAAACTCTATTTCGAGCCGCTGACGGTCGAGGACGTGCTGAGCATTTACGAAAAGGAAAAGCCCGAGGGCGTCATCGTCCAATTCGGCGGTCAGACCCCGTTGAACATCGCGGCCGAGCTGGCCGCCGCCGGCGTGAAAATCCTCGGCACGTCGCACGAGTCGATCGATCTGGCCGAGGACCGCGACCGGTTTCGCCAAATCATGCGGCGGCTCGGCATTCCCCAGCCCGACTCGGGCATGGCGAGCACGCTCGATGAGGCGCTGAAGATCGCCGGCGAGATCGGCTATCCCCTGATGGTCCGCCCGTCGTTCGTGCTCGGCGGCCGCGCGATGGAAGTGGTCCACGACGAGGAAATGTTGAAGCACTACGTCGCCAAGGCCGTCGATATCTCGCCCGAACGGCCCATCCTCATCGATAAATTCCTCGACGGCGCCATCGAGGTCGAGGCCGACGCCATCGCCGACGGCGAGGACGCCTTCGTCCCCGCCATCATGGAACACATCGAACTGGCCGGCATCCACTCGGGCGACTCGGCCTGCGTGATCCCGCCGATCAGCATCGCGCCCAAACACATCGACACCATCTACCAATACAACCGAATAATCGCCATCGAACTGGGCGTCGTCGGCCTCATGAACATCCAGTACGCCATCCACAAGGACACGGTCTACATCCTCGAAGCCAATCCCCGGGCAAGCCGCACCGTGCCGCTGGTCTCCAAGGTCTGCAACATTCCCATGGCCCGAATCGCCACCCAGGTCATGCTCGGCAAAAAACTTGCGGAATTGGGACTCGGCCGGAAGTCGATTCCTCATTTCGGCGTCAAGGAAGCCGTCTTTCCGTTCAATATGTATCACGAGGTCGATCCGGTGCTCGGGCCCGAGATGCGCAGCACGGGCGAGGTTTTGGGCATGGCCGGCTCGTTCGGTCTGGCCTTTTACAAGTCGCAGGAGGCCACCGGTCTTCGCCTCCCGACCGAGGGAACCGTGCTCATCACCGTGGCCGACCGCGACAAGCCGGCCGTCCAGGAAGTCGCGCGCCGTTTCGCCGAAATGGGTTTCACGATCAAGGCGACCGGCGGAACCCACGCGTTTCTCGCCGAATGCGGAATCGCCTCGGAGCCGATCCTCAAGATGCGCGAAGGACGCCCCAACGTCTCCGACGCCATCATCGACGGCGAGATCCAGTTGGTGATCAACACGCCGCGAGGACGCGTCGGCAAGGCCGACGACGCCTATATCCGCCAAACGGCCATCCGGTGCAAGATTCCCTATGTCACAACCCTGGCCGCCGCCCTGGCCGCCGCCAAAGGAATCGCCGCCCGACGCGACGGCCGAGAATCGGTCAAAAGCCTCCAGGAATACCACGCGGGAATTGTATGAATGGAGATTTGAGGATTTGAGATTTAAGATTTGAGGATTTGAGGATTTGAG
>JAFGAY010000171.1 GCA_016933425.1 Pirellulales bacterium | reverse complement strand
TCGCCTTTTTTAGGCGGCGCGGCGGCGAGGGTTCTTCAGGAGCCAGAATTCCTCGTCCTCGACAGCGTGCGGGGCTGCCTGGCCCGAGCGGATATCGCGGACGCGGCGGCGAATGCAGCGGCGGATGGCGCGGTGGTAGCCGACCGAGGTGGCAAATAGCGTGAGCAGGTCGAGGAAACGGCCGTTTTTTGCGAGCATCGGCTCGTGGACGTGGACGTAGGCGTTGTAGCCGAAGCCGATCAGCTTGCCGTCGATTTCGCCAACCTTGCTCGTGCCCGACTCGACCACGAAATCGGCGCCGATCGAGACCCACTTGCGTTTGATGTTGAGATACCAGACGCGGTCCTGCTGTTCATCGTGGAAGCAAAACGTGAAGATCGAGGGGATCCGAAACGTGCGGTGGTTCTGCTGGACGTTTATAAGATACTCGTAGCCGGGCAGGATGGTGGCCAGGGTCAGCACGGCGCGGCGCGAGCCGATCGAGTTGTGCACCTCGCGCGTCGTGATTTCCTCGATCGTGCCGGTCCAGCGGATGCGCTCGCCGGTCGATTTGAACAATTTCAAAACGAGCCGCCGGTCGTCGCCCGCGTTCCAGACGTCGCCGCGGATTCCGACGAGATGGGTTTTTTCCCAGCGCCGGTTGTCACCGTCCCTGGTCGAGACGGTGCCGCAGATGTCCATGTTGGTTCCGAACTGGCGATCGTCGGCCGACTTGAGACGCTGGAGCAGGTCGATGTTGCTAGGGTGCATTTTGAGAAAGGCCCACATGTCGACGTAGCGACTAACCAGGGGCCGGCGGCTTTCGACCTTTCCCTTGGCGGAGCCAAGCATCGTTCCTTCTCCGAGGTGGACACGCGACTGGCGAGCATGAATCGGCGCGTATCGTAGCGGCATCCCCCATCCGAGGCAAGGGCAGTTCGCCGATACGTCTTTTCGGGAGAGAATCCAGTTTATGATAGCGGATTGATTTGTCCATAAATTGTCCTTATCGACCCTTCTTTGTGGGGCCTTCGATTTGTGTGCTATGCTTCAGTAGAGAGATTACCGAATTCTCGGGAAGTCATGGCGCCGGCGGCCATCGCTTGTTGCGATCCTTTTCCGGCTTGCTCGGCACTGTGCGACCATGAGAGAGTTCTGCTATGTTCAGAATTCCCAAGCGATATCACTGCCCCCACTGCAATGAACTCGTGGTTCAATGGCCCAATCCATCGGGTCTGAATTTCTGCACCAACTGCCGTCGGTTGTTCAGCACTCGAATCGACGATGTTTCGTCGCAAGTTCCGTCCTGGGCCGTGGGCGTGTTGGCAGTGCTCGCGATTAACATTCAGTTTTACACCTGAGACGCGCCGATCGGGCGACCTTGCCGGTGACTGCCCCCGCCGGAAGGCCGTCCTCGGTGACGTCTCACGTGTTATTCTATGCGCGCGAGCGCGGCAGCCGCGGCTTTTTCAGCCCACGGGGCTGACTGCACAGCCTTAAAAAAGGCTTTCTTGCCCGTTTTTCTTGTCTGTCGACGCCCCTCGGTGTTGCATCCGGGCGTTTGGCAGTGAACAATGGTCCCTCGGCGGATCGGGGTCCGCCAAGTTTCGGCTGGCGAGGGGTCACCAGAGCGCCAAAAAGAAATGGTTGGCCTTACTCACCGGAGAATAAACGGCTCTTCATAACGTAATACCAACAAGCAAGGAAGGATGCTACTCATGAGCGACACCCCCCTTTCGACCGAGGTTCCAAACGAAGCGCCGCGCTGGAAGCCGCTTACGTCGATGGACCGGCGGGTTCTGGGGGTACTCATCGAGAAGGCGAAAACAACGCCGGATGCCTATCCGTTGTCGCTCAACGCCATCACGACGGGCTGCAACCAAAAGAGCAACCGCGACCCGCTCATGAACCTCGAACCCGACGACGTCGAGGAGTCGCTCGACCGCCTGCGCGAGTGGGGAGCGGTTGGGTTGGTGCAAGGGCTGGGCCGCGTGTCGAAATATCGGCATTACGCTTATCAATGGCTTGGGGTCGACAAGGTCGAGCTGGCCGTCATGGCCGAGTTGCTTTTGCGAGGCGCGCAGACCGAGGGCGAGTTGCGCGGCCGCGCTGCCCGAATGGAACCGATCGCCAGCCTTTCCGACTTGCGGCCCGTGCTCGACTCGCTCAAAGCAAAGGGGCTGATTCTTTCCCTGACGCCCGAGGGTCGGGGGCACGTTGTGACCCACTCGCTTTACCTTCCCCCGGAAATCGAAAAGCTTCGCGGCCAGTATCATTTAGGCAGCGGGGCGGCGGCTGCCTCTCCAGCGGCCCACCGGCCCGAACCGGTCGAATCGCCGCCGCGAAGCGCGGCGTCCTTGCCCACGCCGACGTCGACCGCCGGATCCGACGCATTGCGAGCCGAACTGACCGATCTGCGCGCACAGGTGGCCCAGCTACGCGCCCAGCTCGAGGAACTGGCGGCCGACCAGCAACGGGCCGGCGACGAACTCCGCCATTTGCGCGATGCTTTGGGCGGTTGACGGCTAAAAAGGGTAGAGTCGAGAGGTGGCGTGGTGGGGTAGGCTTCGGTTTACCTCTGTTTCGGGGTTTCCCCGTTTGTGGCGCAATAGCCGTCTGCCGTGCTCCGTTTCCACCTCCC
>JAFGAY010000170.1 GCA_016933425.1 Pirellulales bacterium | reverse complement strand
TGGTAGATAAAAACCGCGTAAGAGCATTATTGCCAAGGGGTTCGTTTTAGTTTCGATATTGGACATTGTGGATGGAGTAATTGACATGACCAACGCCCCCGATGGTTCCCAGGGCCGTTTTCCAACGACTCGCTTGCGGCGGCTTCGCTATCATCCGGCGGTTCGTCGTCTTACGAGGCGAACTCGACTCGCGGCGGACCAGCTCGTTTGGCCGTTGTTCGTTCGGCCGGGCAGGGGGCTGCGACGCGAGATTTCGGCCATGCCCGGCAACTACCAGGTTTCGCCCGACGTACTGGCCGAACAAGTGGCCGAGGCCGGCTGTTTGGGACTCGGCGGGGTGATTCTCTTCGGCATTCCCGAAAAAAAAGACGCGACCGGCAGCGACGCGCTGAGCCCGACGGGAATCATCGCCGAAGCGATCCGCCAGGCCAAGGCGGCCGCGCCCGACGTGCTTCTGATCACCGATCTGTGTTTCTGTGAATACACCGATCATGGGCAGTGCGGCGTGCCGGGCGAGCAGACCGGGCGGCGCGACGTCGACAACGACGCCACGCTGGCACGATTGGCCGAACAGGCTGTGGTTCACGCCCGGGCCGGCGCCGACGTGATCGCCCCCAGCGGAATGATGGACGGCATGGTCGGCGCGATCCGCGAGGCGCTCGACGTCGCCGGTTTCGCCCACGTCCCCATCATGAGCTACGCGGCAAAATATGCCAGCAGTTTTTACGGGCCGTTTCGCGAGGCGGCCGAAAGCGCGCCGCAATGGGGCGACCGGCGAAGCTATCAGATGGACCCCGCCGCCGCGGCCGAGCAAGCCCTGCGCGAGGTCGAACTCGATCTGGCCGAGGGAGCCGACATGGTCATGGTCAAGCCGGCGCTGGCCTATCTGGACGTGATCCGTTTGGTCCGCGACCGTTGGCCCGGCGTGCCGTTGGCGGCCTACAACGTGTCGGGCGAATTCAGCATGGTCAAGGCGGCCGCCCAACGCGGCTGGCTCGACGAGCGAAACGTAGTCCTGGAATCCCTGACGGCCATCCGCCGCGCCGGGGCCGACGTCATTCTGACCTATTGGGCGCCGGACGTGGCGCGATGGTTGGAATGAAAACGTGGAACTTGTTTTGAAAAACCAGATCAAGACGCCCGCTTCGGCAGCAATGCCAGGACCGAGGGGCTTGGTCGGGCGAGGACGTGGGCGGCAATCAGAGTGCCGAGCCCCTCGACCTTCCGCCGGCCGGCTTCGATGGCCGCGGTGACGGCCGCCAGGTCTCCCTGAATGACGATCGTCACGTAGCCGCCGCCAAGTTTTTCCTTGCCCAGCACTTCGACGTTGGCCGCCTTGCAGGCCGTGTCGATTGCCTCGAAAACCGCCGTGAAGCCTTGGGTTTCGATAAAGCCCAGGGCAATGGAACCGCCGCTCATGTCGTTGGACCTTTCCTGATTGTCGCGCGTCGCAAGAACCTCGTACTCGGGAAAGAATACGACTTCTTGTTCGATCAACGGATTATATTCTCGTTCCGAGCGGATGCCGTGCAAAGCCGAGGAGTCGGGCCGCGCCAGCACGGTGGCGACCGGCCGGCCGCCCATCCGTTCCGCCATTCGGCGACCGACGTCGACGGCCGTTTCGACCGCGTCGACGTCTCCCTCGATTTTGACAACCACTCCGCAAAAATCGTTCCATTCGGACTGGAGCACGCGAATCGTCGCGGCCTTTTCCATGGCGTCCAGCGCAACCATGGCCGGCGTCAATCCGATGGTTTCCAGCACGCCGAGCGAACGACTCACAGCACACCCCGCTGCCGAAGCTCATGTACGACGCTGGCCGTGATCTGCGCGACGCGGTCGCGCTCGATCGAACCGGTCCGCACCGGACAACCCTCGGCCGGCGCCGAAACAAAACCAAAATCGGCCAGAATGCACTGCAACACTCGCTGAAGCCCGACCCGATCGATCCGCTGTCCCTCGCTCATCGGCTGGCGGCTCCGTCCCGTGGAAAAACCGCGAAGTTCGACCCCGGCACGAAATCCCTCGGGAAAATCGGCCGAATAAAGCATCACGTCGAACAATTCCAGCAAACGATATTGAAGCGTCATCGCCTCGGCGATCTGTCCGGCACGGACCAGATCGAACAGCTTTCGGGTCAACTCGGGCACCACCCCGCTAATCGCGTTCGTCCCTCCTTGGCATCCCAAAAGAAGCATCGGCACAAGCACCAGCTCCCAGCCGGTCAGAAAAACGAAATCGGGCCGGATGGGCCGCACCGCCTGGATCATCCGCATCATGAAAGGCACGTCGCCCGACGAATCCTTGATGCCCACGATCCGCTCGAACTCGGCGAGCCGCCGAATGGTCGCCACGTCGATCGGGCTGGCAAACATCGGAATGTTATAAAGCGTCACGTCGATCGGACTGGCCAACGCAATCTCTCGAAAATAGGCATAAACCGACTCGGGGCACAGCCGGTAGTAATACGGCGAAACGATCGCCACCGCTCGCGCGCCGTATTCAGCATAGGTCTCGCAGGCTTCGATCGTTTCGCGGGCCGTTGCCTCGGCGGCGCCCGCCAGCACCGGCACGCGGCCGGCCGCCTGGTCGCAAACAATCCGCACGATCCGCCGCCGCTCCTCGGGCGAGAACCGGATAAACTCGCCGGTCGACCCATTGGGATAGAGTCCATGAACCCCTTTGTCGATGAGCCAGTCGACATAGCGACGCAGCTCGGGCTCGTTGATATTCCCTTGGTCGTCCAAGGGAACCACGTGGGGAGTAAAAATACCTTCGATCGTTGCCGGCATCGGTTGAGTCTCCAGGGGGGTGCGACCGTTCGGCCAAATCGGGCGGGCTGGTTGGCCGGGAGTGGGGCGATTTCGTACTATATCATACGTTATCCTGAATGCCACTGCCGCCGAGTTGAAAGGAACGACGGTCGAGCCTTTCGTGGCATATTTCCCCGAAAATCAGCACGAAAACACGACCTGGGCGGGTGGCGGCGAGGCACGGACCAGGAATGGAAGACAATTCGTCGGGATTTCAGAACCCCACGGAAAAGGGGGTGCCGGGTCTGACGCGGCCATGGACCACCGGGCATTGGCTCTGGCATGAACGCCTAGCCAAACCTATAAGCTCGCCGATGGCCCAGGATCGGTCAAATTCGAGCCGTCCACGCGATTTTCTTCGTCCAACGCGACGGCTTTCTCGACGCACTCGAGCAGCACTCGGGTCTGGAACGGTTTTTCCAGGAATTCCACGGCCCCTTGTTCCATGGCTTCCACGGCCGCGCTCTGGTCGGCGTGGCCGGTAATAAAAACGATCGGCAGCCGGCTGCCGCGCCGGCGCAATTCGCGTTGAAGCTCCAGGCCGCTCATGCCCGGCAGCCTCACGTCGAGAATCAGGCATTCCGGGCTACCCGGCCGATAGGCCTGGAGAAACTCCTCGGCCGACGTGAACGAATTCACGTCGTAGCCCATGATGCCGATCAACGATGCGAGCGCCTCGACGACCGCTGGGTCGTCATCCACGACGTATGCGCGGGGATTCGATTTCATTCTTGCAATCATGATTGGTAATCGGCAAAGTGAATGTAAACGTAGTTCCTTGGTCTGTGTTGGGCGCGGCCCAGATCCGGCCGCCGTGCGCCTCCACGATCGAACGAGAGATGGCTAATCCCAACCCCAAACCTTTGCTCTTCGTCGAAAAGAAAGCGTCGAACAACCGGTCGGCGCGGCCGGCCGCGCCCTCGGGAATGCCGCATCCCGTATCGCGCACGGCAACTTCCTGCATGGCCCCGTGAATCCGAGTTGCAATATCCAAACGGCGTCCGCCGCTATCGCTCGTTTCCATCGCCTCCACCGCGTTTCGGATCAGATTGAGCAACACCTGCTGCAACTGGATTTTGTCCGCCCGCACTTGGACCAGAGGATCGCTAATCTTAACGTCAAGGACGATTCCCGATTCCCGAAGTTCTTGCTGCACCAGCGGCAAAGTATCCTCGATGACCTCCATAACGGTTAATGCCACGCGCTGGGGCTCGGCATGTCGGACAAATTCCCTCATGCTTCGAATCAAATCCCCTGCGCGATGCGCCTGGGCAGTGATGAACTCGAGCGACTTGCGCAACTCGGGCGGAATGGATTGCCCCTGGTCGCCGGCCAAGCGCAGAATGACCTCGCTTTGCAACACAATGGCCGCCAGCGGCTGGTTCAACTCGTGGGCCAGTCCGCTGGCCATCTCGCCCATCATGGTCAGACGGTCGACGTGGGCCAGTTCGTCGCGGAGCCGGCGTTCCCGGCGTTCGCTTCGGTGGCGTTCGGCGATTTCCTCGCGCAGCCTGGCATTGAGAGCCACGAATTCCCTGGTGCGCTCGTCGACGCGGATTTCTAATTGATCGCGTGCCCGACGCAGTGCGTCCTCGGCCTGAACGCGCTCGGTGATGTCGTGTCCGACAGCCACCAAAGCTATGTTCTTCCCCTCCGCGTCCTTCAGCGGCTTGTCGTACCATTCCACCAATCGCTCGCGGCCGTCCTTGGTTACGATCGAATTCACGTTGCCGCGAGTGGGAACGTCGTCGAACGCTTGCGAGAAAAGGTCTCGAAGGGGCTCTCGATCGCGGACCGGCAAAAAAACGTCAAACCAGTCCTTGCCCCGCACCTCGTCCAAACGGTAGCCCGACAAATGCTCCATGTAACCGTTGAAGCGGACGATTCGCCCTGCTGGGTCGAGAACCAGCACGATGGCCTGGGCCGTCTCGATCACGCTTTCGGCAAAATCCCGATCGGAAGAAACAGCGGTTGCGTCGCTAAAGCATTTGCTTGCCCGCGGCTCATTGGGATCGCAACGCAAAATTCCCTTTGACACGGATTTCGCTGTCGTGCCGTCCATCACCCCCACCTCCTATCGGCTCCCATCGTTGGGAGCGCGGTGGTCTCTCGTCGGCCTCTCGTGAAACGAAAAGAAGCAATCTCACGGCAGATAAAGAAAAGACCTTATGCTAGTAATGTTAGCAAGACTGATCGTCTATGCAAGGCCCCCAGGTCAAGGGGGCTGCCGTTTGCGTCTGTTTGCCGGTTTCGTTTTTCAATCAAATGCGGCAAAAAACGCTAGTTTGCCTTCGTTGTCGGTTCAGGGACACCAGGCGGGCATGGCGTTCCCCACTACCTTGTCCCGCATGATTACATCGGGGAAGATGGAGAGACCGATCCAATGCCACTATCCGCGCCC
>JAFGAY010000169.1 GCA_016933425.1 Pirellulales bacterium | reverse complement strand
ATTTCTCGTGGGCTTCCGCCCACGGCTATTATTTCTGCTTTCGTGGGCTTCCGCCCACGGCTATTATGTCCATCCGAGGTTAATTATTCCACTATTCCGCCTGTTGCCAACCGCCTAACGACATGCTTCTTGCCTACAGTTCCAACGCTTACACGAACCACTCGATCGAAGAAGCGATTGCCCGAGTTGCCTCATTGGGCTACGCGGGGATCGAGATTTTGGCCGACGTGCCCCATGCCTGGCCGGCCGACATGACGCCGGGCCGCAAGCAGTCGATTCTTCGGACGCTCGACCACCATGGGCTGCGCATCGCCAACGTCAACGCTTTCATGATGCGCGGGGCGGCCGATCCCCGGCATCCCTTCTGGCACCCATCGTGGATCGAACCGGTGGCGGCCAAACGAAAGCTCCGTGCCGAACATACCAAGAACGCGCTCATGCTGGCCGCCGATCTGGGCGCGCCGTCGATCCAGACCGAGCCGGGCGGACCGCTCGACGAAGACCAGTCGCGCGAAAAAGCCATGACCGTCTTCTACGACGGGCTGATGCCGTGCATCGAGCTGGCCGAGCGGCTGGGAGTCATGCTGTTGATCGAGCCGGAGCCCGGGCTGTTGATCGAGCGGTTCGAGCAATACCTGGCATTGGCCGATCGGGTCGATTCGCCTTGGCTGGGCCTGAATTTCGACATTGGCCACGCCTACTGCGTCGGCGAGCCGCCCGACCAATGGGTCCCGCGGCTGGCCGAGCACACGCGGCACTATCACATCGAGGACATCGCTCCGTCGCGCGAGCACAAACACCTGGTTCCCGGCCGCGGCGCGATCGATCTGCCGGCCGTGCTTCGCGCGATTCAAAAAACGGAGTACGCCAGATTCGTGACGGTCGAGCTATACCCTTATATCGACGATCCCGACGCCGCCGGCCGCGAGGCGAAAATGTATTTAGACGGCATTTTGGCCGAGATCATCAACCACGAAGAGCACGAAGGACGCGAAGAAACGTAGGTTGACACAGTCGGTCGGATCGTGATCTGGCAACAATATCCTCGCCGCCGGGTTACAACCCAGTCTACGGACTTCGCGTCCTTCGTGGTGAATTTAGCTTATTCTGGAACGACCATGCTGCGTGACTGGCTGCGATTGATTCGCGTGCCCAATGTGTTTACGGCCATGGCCGACGTCGTGATGGGATTTTTCTTCGTCACGCCGGCGGCCGCGCTGGATGCTAGGGCCGGCTTGACGCTTGGGCTGTTGGTCGTTGCTTCGAGCCTGCTCTACTCGGCCGGCATGGTGCTCAATGACGTATATGACCATGAAGAAGACTCCCGCGACCGGCCCGACCGGCCGTTGCCGTCGGGCCACATTGCGCTGGTCGTTGCCAGGCGTCTTGGGTTTGGCCTGTTGGCCGGCGGCATGGCAACCGCCTTGCTGGCTTCCTTCGTGGCGGGTCACGACGGGCCATGGATCTGCGCGGCAAGCCTGAGCGTTTTGGTAGTCGGCTATGATGCGTTCCTGAAACGGACCTTCGCCGGCCCCATCGCCTTGGGCGGTTGCCGCGCCATAAACGTCTTGTTGGGGATGAGTGTGGCGGCGACGTGGCAGCGCGACGGGGTCCAGGTTGCCGCGGTGATTGGCCTGTTCATTGTCGGGGTTTCAGTCATGGCTCGACCCGAGGCCAGACGCGACGACCGGCCGGCCATGACCACGCGGCTTCTGGTTCTCCTGGGCGTCGTCCTGATGATGGCCGCCGTCGGAGCGTTGTGGTGGCTGCCCGACTGGCGGCCGATTCTCGTCCAAAACCCGGTCTGGCGCGGCATTGTCGGACTTTTAGCAGTGCTGGTGGCATGGCGGTGCGCTCGGGCCGTGGTCGATCCGGCGCCGGCCGTTTTACAACGAACCGTCGGACAGAGCATCCGGTCGCTCGTGGTGCTCGACGCGGTGATCACGGCGGCCGTGGCGGGACTTGTCCCCGGCGTGGCCGTGTTGGCGCTTTTAGTGCCCAACCTGATTTTGTCGCGGTGGTTTTATTCGACATGACTCGGGCCGCCGGAGTGCGACAACCCCCTTGAACGAACGCCCGATCAGGGAGAGACTTGAAGGAAGGAATCGACACGTTGCGCCATCAAACGACCGTGAGCTTCACCGTGGGCTTCCGCCCACGGCTATTATCCTGACTCTCGGCGGTCAACGCCGCACGAAGCAACGGACTACGAACTACGAGCAACGAACTACGGACTACGAACCACAAACATGTACCTCGGCTACAACACCAACGGTCTGGCCCATCATGATTTGTTCGACGCGGTGGCGTTGTTG
This sequence comes from Pirellulales bacterium, assembly GCA_016933425.1. Taxonomy (GTDB): domain Bacteria; phylum Planctomycetota; class Planctomycetia; order Pirellulales; family Thermoguttaceae; genus UBA11386. The sequence continues at coordinate 2,304 of JAFGAY010000169.1, read as the reverse complement.
GCCGATTTGGGCTATCGGGGCGTCGGGGTGACGATCGACCATGGGGCGGTCAGCCCCCGGCGCAAGGATCGGCTCGACGAGCTGGAGCGGCTGCGCCGTTCGCTCGACGACCGCCACATGCGGTCGGTCGTCGAGACGGGCGCTCGCTGGCTGTTGGATCCTCGACGGAAGCACGAGCCGACTCTGGTCTCGGCCGACGCGGACGATCGGGCGCGGAGGATCAAGTTTTACGAATACGCCATCGACTGCGCAGCCGCGCTGGGAAGCGACTGCGTGTCGCTCTGGTCGGGCGCGCCGCACGAGCCGATCAACTACTCCGCGGCGTTGGCTCGGTTGGTCGACGGGCTGACCGTGGTGATGGACTACGCGGACGAGCGTGGCGTGACCATCGGTTTCGAGCCCGAGCCGGGAATGCTCGTCGACACGATGGTCCGGTTCGAGCAACTGCTGGGCCGGTTGGACGCCGCGCGGCTGCGGCTGACGCTCGACGTGGGCCACTTGCACTGCCAGGGCGAGACGCCCATCTCACAGTATGTGCATCTCTGGTCGAGCCGGCTGGCCTGCGTTCATCTCGACGACATGCGCCGCGGCGTGCACGAGCACTTGATGTTCGGCGAAGGGGAAATCCACTTTTCGCCGGTGTTCGATTCGCTTCGCCAGGTCGGCTACCGGGGCGGCGTCTACGTCGAACTGAGCCGCCACAGCCATATCGGACCCGACGCGGCCCGGCAGGCCATCGAATTCTTGCGGCCCATGGTGGAAGAGGAGAATTCGACGGGTTAGTCGCCGTGTTCGCGCGGCGATGGGAAACCTCGCCGTATGGACGCCGAGCAGGCTCGGCGGCTGACCGATGATTCGACAATTAACGAGGAACGAACGGAGCCATGAAGAAAAACCTTATCTTGCTATCGATTCCAGGACTGCGCGAGAAGGACGTGGCCGCCATGCCGCGGCTTTGCGAGTTGACCGCCGGCGGGGAAATCGCCAACCTGGTCCCCGGCTTTCCCTGCGTCACGTGCCCGGTGCAGGCGGCAATGACCACCGGCAAGCGTCCCCGCGAACACGGCGTGCCGGCCAACGGGTTTTATTGGCGCGACCGGCGCCGGGTCGAGATGTGGACGTCGCCGGCCGACTGCATCGAGTCGCCGCAAATCTGGGATCTGCTTTCTCAGTATGACGATGCGATACGTTCGGCCGTTTGGTTTCCGCTGCACAGCAAAGGCTGCGAGGCCGACTATGTTTGCACGCCGGCGCCGATACACAATCCCGACGGAAGCGAATCGCTCTGGTGCTACACGCGGCCGGCCGAACTCTACGGCACGCTCCGCGATCGTTTGGGCCACTTTCCGCTGCAACACTACTGGGGACCCCTGGCCAACGTGAAGGGAACGGCCTGGATCGTCGATTCGGCCGTTTACGCGGCCGAGCAGCATCGGCCCAACTTCTTCTACATTTATCTGCCCACTCTCGACTACGCGGCACAGCGCGCCGGACCCGACAGCGTGGCGGCGGCCGCTGCCGTGGCCGAATTGGACGAGCAGATCGGCCGGCTGGCCGAGGGAATCGCGGCCGCCTACGCCGGGCAAGACATGCGCTGGCTCGTGGCCGGCGAATACACGATCACGCCGGTCGACCACGTCTCTTTTCCAAACCGGATTCTTCGCATGGCGGGACTCTTGAAGGTCCGCGCGACGGGAGCCGGCGAGGAAATCGATTTCGAGAAAAGCCGCGCTTTCGCCATGGTCGACCACCAATTGTCGCACGTCTTCGTCGCCGACGCCGATCCACGGACCATTGCCAAGGTGGTCGACACGTTCCAGGGCATGCCGGGCGTGGCCGACGCGCTCTCGGGCGAGCGGCTGGCCCACTACGATCTCGACCACCCGCGCAGCGGCGAGGTGGTGCTGGTTTCGACCCCCAATAGTTGGCAGTCCTACTACTGGTGGCTTGACGACGAGCAGGCCCCCGCGTTTGCCCGAACGGTTGACATCCACCGCAAGCCCGGTTATGATCCAGTGGAGTTGTTTTTCGACGCGGCCACGAAATCCATTCCTCTTGACGCGACGCTCGTGCGGGGTTCGCACGGCGCACCCGCCCACGATCCCTCCCAAATGACCGTGCTGGTTTGCGACCAGCCGGGGTTTTTTCCCAACCACATCGTCCGCGACACCGACGTGTTTGACGTTGTGTTGCGATACTTCGGCGCGCGGTAAGCGCATTTCGGATTTCCGCAAACCACTGCGAACCGCGACTGTCAGGAAGCGGCCCGGCGGTTCGCGCGCGAGAAACGGAGAAATTACTTTT
>JAFGAY010000168.1 GCA_016933425.1 Pirellulales bacterium | reverse complement strand
TTGATCTCATCTGCCGCTGTTTCGCGTTTTCGTGCTTTCGTGGTGAAATACGATTCAATGTAGCGCTGTAGTATTAGCTTCTGGCGTTTTAGGTTTCTTCGTGTGCTTCGAGATCTTCGTGGTAGATAAGAACCGCGTAACAGCCTTTTTGCCAAGACTATCGGTTGATTTCAATCTTGAACAGTAGAACGAGGATTTCCACCATTCGGCTGAAAGGTGACTTATTTTTCAGGAGTAAAACTCTCCACGTCCCACGGCCTCGAAGGCGTTTTTGTAGTGTTCGATTCGCGGTTTGCCGCCGGGCGGCCAGGTTACGGCCACGACGTCGAACCGCGCCGGGTGGTCGTGAAGCCGGTGGCGCTTCAGGAAGGTCACGGCCAATCGGGTCAGCCGGCGTTGCTTGGCCGGCGTGACCGCGTCCGATGCGTGACCGTGCAGATCGCTCTCGCGCGTTTTTACCTCGACAAACACAATGGTTTGACCGTCCAGGGCCACCAGGTCCAATTCGCCCGACGGCAACTGAACCCGGCGGCCGACGATCCGATAGCCCAACCGCGCGAGATGCCGCGCGGCCGCCTTCTCGCCACGCAGCCCCAACGATTTCGACGGCGCCAAACAATCAAACCAACGCCGCAAGACCGCGAGAAGCCCCATGGTTGGTCATCCCTCGCGTTTCGGTGGTAAAAGTCCCCTTTCCCCTTGGGAGAGGGTAGGGTGAGGGCAACCAACTTCGATCCCAGGCAACACTTCAGTCGCCTGAAGCGTTACGAAAAGAATTCAATCGCCGCAAAAAACGTCAGGAGCCTTTCCGGTCCTGATCCGTTCGCCGTTCCTTCAGCTTGGTTCCCTTGCCGACGCGGTCGCGGAGGTAATAGAGCTTCGCCCGACGAACCACGCCCGAACGCTGCACTTCGATTTTGGCGATCCGCGGGCCGTGCAACGGAAATTTCCGCTCGACGCCCTCGCCCTGGACGATCCGCCGGACAGTGAACATCTCGCGCGTGCCCGAACCGCTCCGCGCGATGACCACGCCCGTGAAGACCTGGATGCGTTCCTTTTCGCCTTCAAGAATTCGCGTGTGAACGTCGACCGTGTCGCCCACCTCGAAGAAGGGAACCTCCTCCTTCATGCTGGCCTTCTCGACCACTTTCATCAATTCTTCGCTCATTTCCGTTTCCCTTCATGTAAAGTGGGCAAAACGCCCAACGGGTTCTCGTGTTCGTGTATTCTTTCTCGCCGGGCAACGCCCGACGCGTGCTTCACGTTCATTCCACCAAATCGGCCCGGCGTTGTCGGGTCCGCTGCCGGCGGTTTTCCTCGCGCCACCGGTCAACGGCCTGGTGATCGCCGCTGACGAGGACCTCGGGCACCACGTGCCCCCGGTATTCCCGCGGCCGCGTATACTGGGCGAACTCGAGCAGTCGGTCCGGCCCCGAAAACGAATCGCCGGCGCTGCTGTCCTCGTCGCCCAACACTCCCGGCACCAGCCGAATCACCGATTCGATCACGGCCATGGCCGCCACCTCGCCGCCGTTGAGAATATAATCGCCTAGCGAAATCTCGTCCGGCTCGAGGATGGTCCGTATCCGCTCGTCAAATCCTTCATAGCGGCCGCACAGCAGCAGAATTCGCCGCCGCGAGGCCAGTTGTTCCACCATCGCCTGGTTGAGCTGCCGCCCCTGGGGCGTCAACATCACCAGGTGGCCCGGTTCGTCGTCCTGCCGGCGAACCGCCTCGACGCACTCGACGACCGGCTCAACCTTCAAAACCATTCCCGGCCCGCCGCCAAACGGCCGATCGTCGACCGTGTGATGCTTGTCGGTCGTCCAGTCGCGAATGTCGTGCAGCCGCACGTCGATCAACCCGCGATCGATCGCCTTGGCCAGCACGCTTTCGCCCATGTACCCGGAAAATATCCCGGGAAACAAGGTCAGCACGTCAAATCGCATCGCGGGCTCACTCGCCGTCCTGCTCGGGCGCTGCTTCCGCCGGTTCGTCCGCCGGGGCCGCTTCGGCCTTCCTCGGCTTCGGCATCACCGTCGGCGGCTCGGGCCGGCTCCGCTGTTGCGCTAGACGAGCCAGCGCCGCGCTCTGCTCGACCAGCCGCGTTCCCTGGGGGCCGTACTTCTTGATCAACACGCCCACCTTGTCCGACGGCAACGCGCCGACGCCCAGCCAATACTGGATTCGCTCGCCCTTGAGGATCGCCCGGGCGTCAACCTCGGGAACCATCGGGTCGTAAGTGCCCAATTCCTCGAGCACCCGAGCGTTTCGCGAGGCGTGCTGGTCGATCGCGCAAATGCGGAAAAACGGACGGTGCTTCCGACCAAACTTTTTCATCCGAATGCGTACTGCCACGTAATACTCCTTGTCCGAAAAATCATGGTGAGCCGCGCCCACCCTCAAAACTCCTGGTTAATTGGTTTCTTCGCGTGCCGGGTTGCGACCCGGCCCATGGACTGCTGCCCATGGATTATTTCTTTCGATCCTCCCGCCGCTTTCGCCTTTTTTCCCTCTCGCGGATTTTTTTCATTTTGGCTCGTTCCTGGGGCGAGAGACGCTTGCCGGTTCCGATCTTCTTTTTCGAGAGTTTTCCGTCGGGATTGAGCATTCCCTGGCGAATCATGTCTTGCATCATGCGCGACTGGCCGCGCCGGCCCATGCCCGACATTTGCTTCATCATACCGGCCATGACGTCGAACTGTTTGACCAGGTCGTTGACCTCGTTTGGTTCGACGCCCGCTCCCGCGGCGATGCGGCGGCGGCGGCTTTGGTCGATCGTTCCCTTGGGATTGCGGCGTTCCTCGGCCGTCATCGAGTCGATGATTCCCAGCGTCCGCTTCATCCCTTTCTCGGTCTCGACGTTGCCCATTACCTCGGCCATTTGGCCCATGCCCGGGATCATGCTGGCCAGCTTGCCCAGGGATCCCAGCCGCTTAAGCTGGCCGAACATCTTTTTCATGTCGTCCAGGGTAAACTCGCCCTTGGCGAGCCGGGCCTGCTGCCGGACCATTTCCTCCTGGTCGAACTTTTGCTGGGCTTGTTCGACCAAGGTGACGATGTCGCCCATGCCCAGGATTCGCCCGGCCATGCGGTCGGGATGGAATTCCTCGAGGGCGTCGAGGTGCTCGCCCGTGCCGATGAACTTGATCGGCACGTCGGCCACGGCCTTGACCGACAGGGCGGCTCCGCCCCGGGCGTCGCCGTCGAGCTTGGTCATGATCACGCCGTCGAGCTCCAACGCGTCGTTGAACGCCTTGGCGCTGTTGACGGCGTCCTGGCCGGTCATCGCGTCGACCACCAGGTATATCTGCCCGGGATTGCACTGGCGGTCGATCCGCTCCAATTGGGCCATCAACTCGTCGTCGATGTGCAACCGGCCCGCCGTGTCCAAAATGGCCACGTCGGCCCCAATCTGTTTCGCATGGCGAACCGCGTCGTTGCACACCTGTACCGGGTCGCTCTGGCTCTTGTCGGTGTAGACCGGCAAGCCCAACTGCTCGCCCAGCACGGCCAACTGGTCGATGGCCGCGGGCCGCTGGAGATCGGCCGCCACGAGCAACGGCTGCTTGCCTCGCTCGCGGATCATCCGGCCCAGCTTGCCGCACGTCGTCGTTTTGCCCGACCCCTGAAGACCGCAAAGCATCAAAACCGTTACGCCTTCGCGCAGGTGCAACGAATGGTCGACCGGCCCCATCAGGTTGATCAATTCCTGGTGGACGATGCCGACCAGGTGTTCCTCGGGCCGCAACGACGTGAGGACCTTTTCGCCCAACGCCTGCTCGGTGAGCCGGTCCATGAAATCCTTGACAACCGGCAAGCTCACGTCCGCTTCCAGCAACGCCTGGCGAACCAGACGCAAGCCGTCGCGCATGTTCGATTCGGTCAGCTTGGCGTGACCGCGAATCGTTTTCAGGGCCGACGTAAGGCCTTGTTGCAGGGATTCAAACATCGCTAGGACGATCTACCAAGCGGCGCGCATCACGACGGCCAAACCGCCACGCTCGCGCGCCGGCGGCCGACCGACGAGCCGGTGCCAAAGGGCCGAAAAAAGGTAAACCCATATGGTACCGGATCATGGGCCACTTTGGCAATGGTTCCCCGGGCCGGATTTGGACCGCTTCACTCGGAAAGCCAGAATACCGACCCGTACTTGTCCTGTCGTCGACAAAACGTCGGAACCCGATCGGGGATTCACGGAAAGGGGAGAAAAAGCCCCTTATGCGAGGGATGTCTTGCTCCATGACTCCGGTCCATTTCTCGGGTGTATGCGTCTTCTCGGGGTGTATCCGTCATACATGACAAACGCGACGGAGCATGACCCTTTGGAGGGATGCGCTCCGTCGCGTCCGCCGTTTCCAGCATGAGCTATCCAGAGGAGACACAAATTGACCTTGGGGCACTCATCACTCCGACTCTTGGCCGCATCCCTATAATTCCCATGAAATCGTGGCAGGAGTGTGAAGCGGGCGACGCCATTGGTTTGTCCGAGACAACTTGGCAACCGCGGGCGGCGCCTTCCGACTTGCGGTAGCATTGGTTTTTCAACCTGGGAAACATGGCCACGGGAATCACCGTCGATTCGATGCGCGAACGACCGGACTTCGGAAGGCGGTCGGCCGTCGACCTTGTGGATTATGTTGAATTTGACGCCGGGTCGAAAGCTCGCCAGTGGTTTGCCGAAAATGTCGTCGCGCGGCAACAACCAAGTTGGAAAATGTCATCGTGGAAAACCGCGTCAGGTTCCGGCAATCGGGTTTATGCCGTGCGCGCATCGATCGTTGGCTCGACAAGCGGCACAATAGCAAGAAAGTGAAATTGACAGCATCCTATCCTAGTCTTAGATTTGGACATGCTGACCCGCGTCCTTCGCAGGAGCAGTCCGGGATTGGCATCTTTGACGGTAACAGACAAGGGGGTGGAGCCGGCGGAAGGCCCGCGTGAATCGGCCTTTCCGCGCCAGAAAGCAAGGCTCCATGCGACTAGCTCAGTGCAACATGACAACGCGGGAGGTCTTCTCATGCGTCGTTCGATGATTCTCATGCTGATCCTCGTGGTTTTCCACGCCGCGCCGGCTCTGGCCGACCATTGGGCGGCCGACATGTTCGAGACCACAAAACACGATTTTGGCACCGTGGCCCGAGGCGCCAAGGCCGAATTCAAATTCAATCTCAAAAACCCCTACCTCGAAGACGTCCATATCGCGGGGGTCCGGTCGAGCTGCGGATGCACCCAGGTTCGGGTCGAAAAGGAAACGCTGAAAACCTACGAAACCGGCGCGATTATCGCCACGATCAACACCCAATCATTTTGGGGTAATCGCAGCGCCACGCTCACGGTAACTTTTGACAAACCCTATTACGCCGAGGTCCAGTTGCACGACACCGTCTACATCCGAAGCGACCTGGTTCTCGAGCCGGGCAGCGTCGTGTTGGGCGAGGTCGATCAGGGCCGGGCGATCGAGAAGAAAATCGCCGTCAGCCACTCCGGCGGAAGCGACTGGCGCATCGTCGACGTGCGCAGCGACAACCCCTACGTCTCCGGTAAGGCGGTCAACGGCCGCGATTACGGCGGGCAAGTTTCTTACGACCTGGTTGTGCGAATCGATCCCAAAACTCCGGCCGGCTACCTGCGCGACCATCTCATGCTCGTCACCAACGATCAACAGATGAGCCAGGTGCCCGTCCTGGTCGAGGGCCAGGTCGTTTCCGACCTCACGATCAGTCCCGCTCCGCTGTTTCTCGGCGTGGTTCAGCCGGGCGAGAAAGTCCAGAAACAGGTTGTTCTCCGCGCCAAGAAACCGTTCAAGATTCTCTCGGTCGATTGCAAGGACCATTCGTTCCAATTCGGCAAGACAAACAATTCGGAAGCCAAGAATTGGCACCTGGTGCCCGTCACGTTCGTTGGCGGTAACCAGAAGGGAAAAATCGCCCAAACGATCCACATTCAGACCGACCTGGGCAACGGCGGCACCGAACTGCCCGCCTTCGCCGTGGTGGCCGATCCATCGAATTAATGACGCCTCGCGGGCATCTACCGATCGGTAGGTCAGGCTGTGCCTGACACATGGCTCCTTGATCCTTGCATACGCGCCCTTACGTCATTGAGCGTGTCCCGGTTGCGACTCGGCGCCTTCGATGTAATTGCCGGGTCATGACCCGGCCTACGTCGTGCAATCAGACGGCCTACGTCACTTCGCCGGCCGGCATCGTTCTTTCGACCACGGCAGCCCCGCAGGCGTCGCCAAAACAGTTCACCGCCGTGCGGAAGCGGTCCAGGAACCAATCGACGCTCAGGATCAGCCCGATATATTCGATGGGAATTCCCACGGCCGTCAGCACGATCACCATGGTGACCAGACCCGCCTGCGGGATTCCGGCCGCTCCGATCGCGGCCAGCGTGGCGGTCAACGCGACGATCGCCTGTTTGACCGGCGGCATGTCGATGCCCAGCGCCTGGGCCATGAAAATGGCCGCCACGGCTTCGTAGAGCGCCGTCCCGTCCATGTTGATCGTCGCGCCCAGCGGCAGGACGAACTCGGCCGACTGCCGCGATACGCCGGCGTTCTTTTCCGTGCATTCCATCGTAATCGGCAAGGTAGCCGTCGAACTGGCCGTGCTGAACGCCGTCAGCAGGGCTTGCGACATCTGCAAAAGAAACCGATACGGATTGCGGCCCGTAAAGAAAAACAGGATCGCCGGCAGCACGACCAGCGCGTGAATCGCCAGGCCCACGAGCACGGTCACGACATACCAACCGGTCTGTTGAAGAACGTGCCCAAAGTGGCCCTGGGCCTGGGCCTCGCCAAACTGCGCGGCGACGAGGCAAAAAATGCCCACCGGCGCGACGTACATCAACAACGCGACCAGCGCCATCAACGCCGCGTTGGTCTGTTCGATGACCGATTTGAGCCCCTCGACCCCCGGCAACGTCGTCAGCACGCCCGCGAAAATGATGCTGAACACGATCAGCGGCAGCAGGTTCATTTCCAACGCCGAGCGGAACAAATTGTCCGTGAATAGCGACAAAACCAGGTTCCGCGCGATCAGGCCGACGCGGTGCTCTTCGGTTTTTTCCTCGCCGAGCAACGTGGCCACGTGGTCGCGCGGCACGTGGACCTCGTCGGCCAGGTAATCGCCGATTTTCCGTTGGGTTTCCGTAACGTCTTGCGGCTTTTGCGACAACTCGGCGCCGACACCCGGCCGAATCGCATTGACCAACGCAAGCCCCAGCAATACGGCCAGCAGCGTGGTGGCCAGGTAATAGCCTAGCGTTGCGGCGGCCGGTTTGCCCAGCCGGCGAATGTCGCCCAGCCCAAAGATGCCGCAACTCACCGAGCAAACCACCAACGGCACGACCAGCATCTTGAGCAAGTTCAAGAAGATCGTGCCCCCCAACTCGAATCCCATGGCCGCCCGGGGCGCCACCATGGCCAGTCCAATCGCCAGCACAATCGCCCCGCCAATGGCCAAGGTCAGCCACCCGCCGTGCTTCTTGGCTTCTCCCATGGCGTCGCTCCCGGTGGCCGTCGGGCTATTGGCCCGTGCTCGGATAGATCGCCTCGGAGATCTCCCGCGAGCGGACGAGGTCTTTCCAAGGAGGCGCCGGCTCGGTCGCCAAAACTTCGGGAAGCCGTTCGATGGACAGCCCGGACCGGCTTGTCGAGACCGGCGTCGCCGATACTTGGTCGCTTGGCCGGCGCAGCGGCACCAGCGGGCGTTGTTCGCGCCAGTCGCCGTCGTCGCCGCCGGCAATCACCGGTTTTGCCGCCAGTTTCAGCGTTGGCGCCATCTCAGCCGGCCAGGTTGTCGACTCACTCGCGTCATACGGCGCCGCGTTTTCGACGTTTCTCGAGGAAAATCTTCCGGCGGGGAGCGTCGAACCGATCGGGGTGGCCGCCGGCCCAAAGGCAATCGGCCTCGCCGGTTCCGGGAACAAAGCGCCCGCCGCCCCAGGATCGCCCGCCAAAAACCCCGGCGCGGGCCCGCGTGCCGCGTCCTGCTCCTCGCCGAGCAGGACACTGCTGGTTCCCAGGCTTTTAGAAACGATGGATTGGCCGTCGATCGGCGGTTGTTGCGACACGAGGTGCATGGCGCCGCCGCCCGGCGATGCATCCGAGGATGGATTCACGGACGTGTGCAAGTCCGCCGTTCCCGACCCGTTTGTTTCGGAAGTGGGCGAAGGGGTGGCCTCGGGCAGCGTCGGGACGTCGGACGAAGCCGCTTGAATGGTCGGCGGCGCAAACTGACTCAGATCGACGTCTTCCCGCGACGACTCGGCCGGTTCCGCCGCCAATGGCGCCCGCGAGGCGGCCTGCGATGCCGCATTGCCCGCCGAACGGTTCAACATTTTTCGCACGACGGGAAATTGGGCCGTATTCACCCCAATCGACACCCCGATCGTCAGAACGACCATTATCGCTACCGCGATTCTTGGCATGGCTCGCTCTCCCGGGCTTCGTGCTGGGAATGAAAAAAAGGTGGGTCCGCGCTGGAATCATACACCGCCAGCTACCCGGAGCAAGCAATTCGAGCATGATTCCGACGCGAAAACCGTGACTTCCCGGCGGGGTGCGTCGGTTGCGTAAACTTTGGCGAAAACCGAAAGTTGATCGCCTGAGATGAGTGTTTGAAATGGAGACGCTTTCCAGGGGTTGCGTTGCGCTTTACCCCCGGCTATTCATGTTTTAACCCTACGCGGCATCGCGGCGGGGATTCATGCTTCAACGCCACATGGGTGACCCCTCACCCGTTTTCTGACTTGGCCGGGTAGTTTCCAAACCCGAATTCAACCGAGACAAACCCAGTGGGGTTATTGGTTGCCAAATCAATAGCAGGCCCCGTTTCGAGAACCGGCCGGCATTATTCGTCCGGGTTTGGTTCGTCCCGCGTCGGCTGGTCGGCCGGGCGTTCCCATTTCAGGTCGGCCTCGCGCCGCAGGTCTGCGTACCAATCGTTGATCATCTTTTGGCGTTCGACTTGGGCAACCATGAGGTACATTACCATCGGCTCCGACTCGAAGGAGGCCATGAGAAAGTTTTCCAGCGGCGTGGTTTTGATAAGACGCATGACGTAGACGGTGGTTTCCGGCTGGTTCATGGCCACGCCGACTTCGTTCACCGCCAGCCCATAGGCCGCTCGCATGAAAGCGTCGCCCGCCATCTCAACGTGCTCAACCTTGCTGAGGCGCGGCTGCTGATACGGCATCATCGACAGCGTGCCCGTGGTTAGCCACGTAAACAGGCCGGTTTGCGAGACGGTTACGCCCGGCTGGCGTCCGATCGAGTCGGCCAGCGAGCCGCCGGCGTTGCGGGCCTCGTCGGCCAGCCGCTGGGCATGTTCCAGGGCCGCTTTTTTTGCCTGGACGTGGAACCGCCACGCGGCGAGCACCTTGTCGCGCATCCCTTCTTCGTCGAACTTCGGCACGCGCTCTTCCACCTCGCGAATTTTCCAGTATAGATATCCATTTCCGTCGTAGTCCCAGGAAATGCCGGGCATGAAGGCGGGCATCAACTCGAATGCCTCGCGCAGGAACAGTTGCTCGCTCTCGGTTTGCGACGCGGCAATCGGAACCTGGGCCAGCTCCATCATGGTGACCAGGCCCGTCTTTTGCGGCGGTCCAAAACGCTCGACCGCGACAAGCTCCTTCGGATCGAGCGTCTTGGCTTCGTCCGCCTCGACCAGCTTCCAGGTCTTTTTGACCCAGAAAGCGCCGGCCGGCGGGTCGGTCAAACGATTCAAGTCGATCTGGGGCGGCTCGACCTTGGCGCCGGGCTCTTCCTTGTGCACTTCGTACTGGATCTGCTTGTCATGGTGCTTCTTCATGTTGGTCCGAATGGGACGGAAACCCTCAAGAATGCGATCGCGGACTTTTTCCCCCGCCAGTGTGCGGCGGATCTGGTCCTTGACCTCGTCGAGCGGCTTGTATTTGGGCTTGGGGGCCGAGGCCTCGGGCAAAGCCGGTTTGTCGGTCGACGCGGCGGGCTCGGCCTCGGCCGATTTCTCGGAAGACGGGGCGTTGGGAGTCAACTCGGGCAGCGCCAAGGACGAATCTTGCGGCGCTTTCGGCTCCGGCTCGGCCGGAACGTCGGCATCGGGCCGCGCCGGTTTTTCTTCGGCGGCAACCGTCGGCTCCGCCTTTTCCACGTCTTCCTCGGCTTCCTGGCTCATCGCGACCAGACGGAAGGGCGATCGGATTGCCGCTGCCGAGGTCGTCTCTTGCGTTTGACCGCCGGACGGCTCGTTCCCCTTGGGGTCGTCGGCGGGTGTTTGATCGGGCTTCTTCTCAGACTCTTGCGACGGCGCCGCTTCGGGTTTCTCGCTGGAAACCTTGCCCGCATCGGGACCCGCATCGGGCGTCGCGCCTTCCTGGGCCGAGGGCTCGGACCGCTTCTGGTCGTCGGTCGCGCCGGTGGCGGCCGGCGGCAACTCACCCAGATCCATTCCCGGAAGCTCGACGTTCCGAAATTGCTCGATGTGGGCATCGTAATAGGCCTTGATCTCCTCGTCGGTGATCGACGCCGGATCGGCGAACTTGTCAAATTCGGCTTTGACGTACTCGATCTCGACGGTCGGCGGCACCCGAAAACCGGGCTCGGGCGACTCGGGCGAGGGGAAGTTGTTCTTGTATTGCTCGAAGAACTCCTCGAGCACCTGGTCGCCCGGGTCTTCCTTGTCGTCGACGAATTGAGCGACGCTGATCGGCGCAACTTCGAGGTCAATCTTGCGTTTGAGTCGCTGGAAATAATCCCAACGTTGGGCCGGCGTCGCGGTGCCCAGGTCGAGACTCGTGCCGACCATGGTTCGATAATTGCGCGACACCAATTCGTCGCGCAGCGCGCTAAAGAGAAGCTCCTCCGATCCGCCCTGGCGTTTGAAGAGTTCGGCGAAGTCGGGGCCCTTAAGGCGATTATCGGTGAGATCGTACAAGAATTTCTCGACCATGCCGTCGCTGGCAACAAGCCCCAGCTCCCGGGCCCGCTGGACCACGAGCCAATGGTCGACCGTGGCTTGTTCGCTGAACAGGGCTTCTTTTGATTGCTCGTTTCCTGCGACCAAACCCAACGGCAAGAGGTAATTCAGGGTTTGATTTCTAAAGAATTCCCCGTCGCCGCGGCTGGCTTCAAGGATGGCGCTTTGGAGGAATCGCGACACGTATCTTCGCGAATCCCGCATGCGCTGCAGATCAAATTCGTGCAGGTCGCCGTACTTCTCGGTCGCGACGACCACGGGGTTTTTCGACGCCGCGCCGGACTGGCCCTGGAGAATTTCGAGCACGATGCCAAGCACCGTGAAGGCAATAATGGCCATAATGCCCAACACGGCCATGAGAACCTTCTGGTGCTTCCGAAAAATACTAAAAGGACTTGCCATCGTGCGATCCTGCGATTCGTGGAACTGGAAAAGGGGGGTTCGTCGGTTCTTGTTGCGATGCTCCGGCGAGCATGGCCCGAATCCCGCAATTCTAAAATGCTTCCCCGGAAGTGCAATCCCAGTCCGGGGGGCAATTCGGGGCTGGCGCTCGTGCAACGGGGGGCCGGATAGACGGCTAAATGTTTACGGAACCCCACGAATGGGGAGAATAGCCATAATTAGAGATTTTGGATACTCGGAAACTCCAGTAGTTACAAGTTTGGGGGAATCTTGGAAATAATGAACCTGGCCCGATTTGCCCTAACCCTCTCCCATAGGGAGAGGGAACTTTTTGAGAACCCACTCCAAAGGGGAGAGGGGACTTGTTTGCGACCACCTGCGCGTGTCTCCCGCCGGCAAAATGGTGATTGTGCCGTCTGGTTCGGGTGCTACAATTCCACACTTGGGCCTTCGGCCGGGATAGTCCGAATGGATGGATGGTTCGGGCGGACGGTCCTCGACTAAGCCTCCGGGGCACGAATCGCTGATATCTTACCAAAGACGCAAGACAAGACGGCTTATCGACTTGTATTGGGTCTCTCGACGACGGCCGAAAGCATGCTTCCGCGAACAACCGGTTTTCTCATGGCAAAAAAAACTCCCTCACGGCAAGGCAAACCCCTGGTGATCGTCGAGTCGCCGGCCAAGGCGCGGACCATCAGCAAATTCCTGGGCGGCGGATATACGATCGAGGCGAGCATCGGCCATATCCGCGACCTGCCCCAGGGAGCAAAGGAACTGCCCGAGGAATACAAAAAAGAAAACTGGGCCTATCTGGGCGTCAACGTCGACGCGGATTTCGAACCGGTCTACGTGGTGCCCCGGGAAAAAGCGAAGCAGGTCAACAAACTTCGCCAGCTTCTCAAAACGGCCTCGGAACTCTATCTGGCCACCGACGAAGACCGCGAGGGAGAAGCCATCAGTTGGCATCTGTGCGAGGTCCTCAAGCCCAAGGTGCCCGTCCGGAGGCTGGTTTTTCACGAAATCACCAAGGAAGCCATCCAGGAAGCGCTGTCGCATCCGCGCGAGGTCGACGCACGGCTGGTCCGCGCGCAAGAAGCACGGCGGATCATCGATCGACTCTACGGTTACGAGGTGTCGCCCCTGTTGTGGCGCAAGGTCCGTCCGCGATTGTCGGCCGGCCGGGTGCAAAGCGTGGCGGTCCGCCTGATCGCCGACCGGGAGCGCCAGCGAATGGCTTTCGTCTCGGCCACCTACTGGGACTTGCTGGGAACGTTCACTCCCCAGGGGGCTGGATCGTTTCAGGCGGCGTTGGTGTCGGTCGGCGGGCGCCGCGTGCCGACCAGCCGCGATTTCGACTCGACCACCGGCAAGATCAAGGATTCCTCGTTGCTGCTGCTCGACCAGATGCAGGTCGAAGCATTGTCCCAACGGCTTTTCGACCAGCCGTGCAGCGTGGCCAAGGTTGAAAACAAGCCTTACGTGTCGAAACCGTCTCCGCCGTTCACGACGAGCACGCTCCAGCAGGAAGCCAACCGTAAATACGGCTTCACGGCCCGGCGAACCATGCAGACGGCCCAAAGTTTGTACGAAAACGGCCACATTACCTACATGCGCACCGATTCGACGACCCTGGCCCAGGTCGCCGTCCAGACGGCGCGCGAGCTGATCCGGACGCAATACGGCGCCAATTACCTGCCCGCCGAACCGCGATCCTATCGGACCAAAGTCAAGAACGCCCAAGAGGCACACGAAGCCATTCGTCCGGCCGGCGCCCGGTTCGAGAAGCCGGAGGAACTCCGAAACAACCTCACGGCCGACGAATTCAAGCTTTACAACCTCATCTGGAAACGGACCGTGGCCTGCCAAATGGCCGACGCCCGAGGCCACCGCACGACGATCGACGTCGCGCTGGACGACGCGCGATTTCAGGTGAGTGGAAAAACGGTCGAGTTTCCGGGCTATCTCCGCGTCTACGTCGAGGGCTCGGACGATCCCAACGCGGATCTGGCCGACCGCGAGGCCGTGCTGCCGGCGGTCGAAACCGGCCAATCGCTCGCCTGCGCCAGCCTCGAAACGAAAAGCCACGCGACGCAGCCGCCGGGCCGCTATAGCGAAGCCTCGCTGACCCGGGCCCTGGAAGAAATGGGCATCGGCCGGCCAAGCACCTATGCGTCGATCATCGAAACGATCCTCGCCCGGGAATATGTCTTCAAGAAAAACAACGCCCTGGTGCCCACCTGGGTCGCATTCGCGGTGTCGAGCCTGTTGGAGGACCACTTGCCCGACCTGGTCGATTATCAGTTCACCGCCGAAATGGAGGACGAGCTGGACGCCATCAGCCGCGGCGAACTCGAACACGTCGAATACCTCCGCACATTCTATTTCGGCAACGCACACCCGGGCCTGAAACAGCAGCTTTCCAACAAGGTCGACGAGATCGACGCCCGAAGCGTCAGCCGGATTCTGATCGGCAAGCCGGCCGCGGGAACAGGCGACGAGGGCGAGCCGGTTTACGTTCGAGTGGGGCGTTATGGGCCGTTTCTCGAGCAAGGATCGCGCCGCGCGAGCCTGCCCGAGAAATTGCCCCCCGACGAACTCAGCCTTGAAACGGCCCTGGAAATGCTCAATAAGTCGATCCAGGACGACGAACCGCTGGGCATTTGTCCCGAGACGGGCAAACCCATCTTCATCAAGAATGGGCGATTCGGACCCTACGTCCAGCGCGGCACGGCCGAGGACGACGAGAAACCGCAAAACGCCTCGCTCCTGTCGGGAATGGAGCCCGAGAACGTCGACGTCGAAACGGCCCTCAAGTTGCTATCGCTCCCGCGGCAGTTAGGAAACCATGTGGAAAGCGGCGAGCCGGTGGTGGCCCACAACGGGCGTTTCGGCCCCTACGTCAAGTGCGGCAGCGAAACACGCTCGTTGCCCGCGGGGCTCTCGCCGCTTGACGTGACGTTCGAGCAGGCCGTCGAGTTGCTTTCGCAGCCCAAGGCCCGGCGCGGGGCCCGGCGCAAGAGCGAGCCGCTGAAAGTGTTCGAGGTTTCCCCCGTTACGGCCCAGCCGGTCCAGCTTCTCGAAGGCCGCTACGGCCCCTACGTCACCGACGGAACGACGAACGCCTCGCTGCCGCGAACCATGGCGGTCGAGGAATTGACGTTCGAACGAGCCCTCGACCTGCTGGCCGAGCGGGCCGCCCGCGGACCCGCACGCAAGACAAAAGCCCCCAAGAAAAAAGCCGCCGCCAAACCGGCCGCCAAGAAAAAACCGGCGAAAAAGAAAACGGCCAAAAAAACGGCAAAGAAACCAGCGAAAAAAACGGCCGGGAAGAAGTCGTAGAAGGCGTCTGGAAAACGACCGCATTCGACTCAGCGATCGATTCCCGTTAGCAGTCGAGCCTGCTCGACGTTGTTCTTGGGCGCGATTTTCAACGCCGCGCGGGCGCGGCGGCTAACGAATGCTTGCCGTAACTGCCCAGGCTACGTCCAGATTCGGATTTCCCTTCTCTCCTGGTTGCGCTCGCGGCTGATTTCTCGGACACGGTCGCGGACGCGAAACAGGGCGTCGACTACCGTCGGGTCCCATTGCTTGCCCGACCCATCATGGAAAATCGCGTCGATTTTTTCGTCGGGCATTCCCTTGCGATAAGGTCGGTCGCTACTCATGGCGTCGAACGCATCGGCCACGGCGACGATCCGCGCATGCAGGGGAATGTGCTCGCCCCGCAAGTCGCTCGGGTAGCCGCCGCCGCTCCACGATTCGTGATGATGGAGAACCACCGGCAGGACGTTTTCCATTTTTTTCAAGTCGCTCAGAATCCGGTGGCCCACGGTGACGTGCGACTTGATGTGCTCGTATTCCTCGGCGGTAAGGCTGCCCGGCTTGTGCAACACCTGGTCGTCGATGCCGATTTTGCCAATGTCGTGCAACAGGCCCGATAGATATATCGAATTGAGCGTCGGCTGGTCGCACCCCATTTCCTGGGCCAGGCAAACGCTGATCCGCGCGACGCGGTCGCTGTGGCCTCGGGTGTAGGGATCCTTGGCGTCGATCGCGGAGACCATCGCCCGAACCACGCCGGCGAACATTTCAGACTGCTGACGGTAAAGTTCAATGTTGCCGCTGTGGATGCCCAGGATGGTTCCCACCGAGTGAATCAGGTTGGCCTCGACCGTGCCGAACTCGCCGCCCGAACGATGATTGATCAGGGCGAGCCAGCCAAACAAATTGTTGCCCTCGGACAAAGGCACAACGATCAATTCGCGGACGGCGGGGACAGGCCACGAGGGGGCCGTCGTCACCGGCGGATTGGCCACCAGCGGTCGACTGCGGACGTGGAGCCCCAAGTGACGGACCAGGGTCTTCAGCTCGGCCGCGTCCAGGGGACAATCGCCCCGAGTCATCAGTAGTTCTTCACAGCGCGCGGCATGTTGGAGCGTTTCTTCCTTGAGAACCACGGGCAGCATGAGCAAGGCAAGGCCCTTGGCCGCCACGACCTCTTCGAGCCCGGCCAACGCCATTTGACCCAGCGCCTCGTCGCCGGCCGAGAGCCGCAGATTCTGCGTCAGCCGGTAGATCAGGCTGATTTCCTCGTAGGTCGCCGAAAGGTTGGCCGACAGGCTTCGCACCTCGTGGTCGAGCGCCTCGGTGCGCCGGCCCGTCACAAGCCGCTCGACCGTCAGATCGGCCACCCGGCGAATCGAATCGATCGGCCATATCGGCTGCCGACTCGCCCAGTCGCGCGCCGCGTTGGGCGCAAGGCCCACGGCCCGCGCCGCCACGCTCAGATCCTCGCCCGGCGCAACCGGCCGAGTGACGAACGTTGCCACGACCACGCGATCGTCGTTGCCCAATAGGCCAGCGACCGGCAGGGCCAGCACCACAAACGGATCTTCGTCGGCGAGAAATTCGGGATAACCTTGCTCGGCGACCAATCGGCACAGCTCGGCCAGCGCCTCCCAGTCGCGAGCCGGCTGGTCCGGCGCCCGATGGAGCAGTCGGCCGCCGCGACCGTCGACCACCGAAAAATCGATGCCGAATGCCCGATGGAGCACTTGTCGAACCGATCGCGCCAAAACGTCCGACTCGCGAGGCGCGCCGCTGGCGACGTCCTGAGGCGGAAGCATGGCCGAGGTTGAAGATGTCGCTTGGGTTGATGACATTCGCGTGGTCAACTAAAACGAGAAGTGCCTCTTCTCTGATGCGACCAATGCCGCAGGAAAGGCTACATCACGCCGGGGGGGTGGGCAAATCAACTCTCCTTGACTGCCTCGCTTCGCACCCAAACCCCCACAATGCTCGTAACAATCGTGACGATCATGCCGGTAGACGCAGCCACGGGCCTTCACGACGCCCCCTCGCGCCGATATGCTGCAAGAATAGCCCCCACAACATCATGAATCGAGACCACACGCCATGAACGAACCCGAGACGTTGCTTCAAGCCCGGCTGTTCCGCGTTGTCCAGGAGTCGTACGAAACGCCCGACGGCCGGCGCCACGTTCGCCAGATCGTCCGCCACCCCGGCGCCGTGGCCATCATCCCTCGGTTGGACGATGGGCGAATCTGCCTGATCGACAACTACCGCCAGTCGGTCGGCCGAACGCTCATAGAACTGCCCGCCGGCACGTGCGAGCCCAACGAAGACCCGGCCGAGACGGCCCGACGCGAACTGGCCGAGGAGACGGGCTATCGGGCCGCGCGAATCGAGAAAATCGCCGAGTTCTTCATGTCGCCGGGCATCCTCGACGAACGGATGCACGTCTACCTGGCCACCGGCCTCGCCCCCGGCCCCCAGGCGCTCGAAGGGGGCGAACAAATCACGCTCCGCGTAACCCCGTGGGACGACGTGCTCCGCATGATCCGCAACGGCGAAATCCGCGACGCAAAAACGGTCGCCGGATTGCTCCACTACGCCGCGTTCCTGGCGTAGGAGTTGTGCTTGCACACACCAAGTTAAAAAACCGAACCGCGACCGTAAGGGAGCGACCTAGAAACCGACTCATGTCATCCGATCCACCGGAAACGACCGCCCACAATCCTCCGCCGCGCCGACGATTTCAATTTACCATCGGCGGCATGTTGGTCGCCACGGCCGGCGTGGCGATTGGCCTGTCGGTCTTTCGTGTCGGCGGCATGCCGTGGACTTACGGTCCGCTGCTGGCCGTGGCTACGTGGATGATGTTTGGCATACTCTGGCAGGCCTACGACCTTTTCACATGGCAGAGAGCGACCACACTGCCCGCCGGTGAACGTTTCGGTTGTTGGTTTTCGATCATTTGGCGTTTGGCTATCGCCGTATTGTTCGTTGCCTACTACACAATACTTCTGTTGCCCAAACAGGGTGAACTTCTTTTGCCGGAAAGTGAAGATATATTTCTCATTGCATCCGGTAAAGACTTACGCGACGTCATTTTTTTCTTTGGTCTGATTATCATTCTTGGTAGTATCGGCCTGCCCCGCTCGGCCCCACGTAGGAGTATTTATCGAAATGTCATAAACGTACTTGGTGCGATATTTGGAGTGATCCTTGCTGCCCGGCTTTTAAGAGATATTGTTGTCGTTCCCGTTCTGGTCGCTATTGCATTATTCGGTATTGACGCCAGCCGTTCGCTCAATTTCACTCCAGAAGCACTCAAACACGGTTACGCAAGCCAAGTACGCATTTTTTTCTGGGAGGCCTGGCTGGCGCTCGGCTTTACAGTCCTTGGTGGTGTGCTCATTGCGAAAATGGCTCGACATTGGCGTCGTCCACTGCTGCGATGGACGTGTGGAATCCTGGCGGCGCTGAGCTTGGCGATGCCTGCTGCCTTTGCAATCTCGACGTACTGCTGGAGACTCCAATGGCTTGCACCAAACTTTGCCCAAGGGCTCGGCCGTGCAAAATCACACCAGTGGGTCGTTGCCCTGATTCTGGGCGCCATGCTCGTCACGGCGGTCGCGTGGCAAATGTCCCACGAATTACACCCAGCATGCAATTCATCGTGGCGACGGCACGCCGGTCGATATTGTCACGAACGAAAAACGTTCTTGTTGATCACATGCATTGTCTCTTTATTGGTCGCATGCGTCGCCACTCTTGGGCCATATGTACTGTATAATCTCTCAGTGGTTTTAACACTCACGGGTACGCCCCTGGGCTACCTTGAACTTGCCTTGTTCATTGCCGCGGTCGTGGCCCTGGCGCGGTGTTATCGCAAGGAGGATCGTTCCGAGTGGAACACGCCATCGCCGCTGGCGCCGGCGCGATTCTTGACGGTCTGGATTGCCTTGGCAATCCTCCTGCTGGTCGCCTTGCCCGCGATTGCCTGGTCGGCCTTTGCGTCGTGGTTTATTCTGTGGCTGTAGAATGCGGGCTTGCACGGATGATGCGGAGCGGGTTAGAGCCTATCCCTCCGAAAACAAGGGGGCAATGACTACTACAGCGCTATATGCGGAAGGAGGGCAATCGTAACCCATGAAGTGGCAACTGCTTGCAAGATGACGCATTCCATGTCTTACTTCACCACGAAAGCACGAAAGGACGAAAACGCGAAACATCCGTGTTCGTACTGTACTGTCGCCGCTTTCGATCTTTCGTACTTTCGTGTTTTCGTGATGAAAAATGGCCTGACGTAGCGCTGTAGTATTACATACCCAACAATACTCACAATTTGGCCCTCACCCTAACCCTCTCCCAAAGGGAGAGGGGACTTTTGGGGATAGACGCTCAATACTCCCTCGGGTTAACCCGCCCTTGGACGCGGCTCGGAAGGCCTTGGATCCGCAAGAAACCCTCGGCGTCGGTCTGGTTGTAGGAGCCGCCGCCTTCCATTGTGGCGATGCCTTCGTCGTAGAGGCTCTTGGGGCTGCGGCGTCCGGCGACGATCATGTTGCCCTTGTACAGATCGAGGCTCACCTCGCCGCTGACCGGGCGTTGGGCCTCGCGGATGAAGGCCAACAGGGCGTCCATTTTCGCGTGATACCAGAAGCCGTAGTAGACCATTTCGGCCACCTCGGGCGCGAGCCGGTCGCGCAGGTGCATCAGGTCCCGGTCCATCGTTAATTGCTCGACGAGCCGATGGGCCTCGTAGAGCACGGTCATGCCCGGGGCTTCGTAAACGCCGCGGCTTTTCATTCCCACGAAGCGGTTTTCGACCATGTCCAACAGCCCGACGCCGTTGCGCCCGCCGATCGTGTTGAGCGCGTCGACCACGCCGAAAGGGCTCAGACGCTCGCCATTGACCGCCACCGGCACGCCCGAGTCAAACTCGATGGTGACCCGCTCTAGCTTGTCGGGCGCGTTTTGGGGTTTGGTGACCATGCCGAATTCAACCAGGTCGACGCCGTTGATTTCCAGGTCCTCGAGCCGGCCGGCTTCGTAGCTGATGTGCAGGCAGTTTTCGTCCGAACTGTAGGGCTTGGCGACCGAGGGTTTGACGGGAATGTTTTTCTCGCGGCAAAAGGCGATCATCTCGGTGCGGCCGGGAAACTGCTTGCGAAACCGCTCAATCCGCCACGGGGCGATGACGCGAACGCGCGGATCGAGCGCCTCGGCGGCCAACTGGAACCGGCACTGATCGTTGCCCTTGCCCGTCGCGCCGTGGACAAACGCATCGGCGCCGACCTCGCGGGCCACCTGAAGGCATACTTTCGAAATCAACGGCCGCGCGACCGACGTGCCTAGCAGGTAGACGCCCTCGTATTTGGCCTGGAATTGCATCACCGGGAAAGCGATCTCGCGGCACATTTCCTCGCGGGCGTCGATCAGCCGGGCCGACTTGGCGCCCATTCGGGTCGCCTTTTCCATGATCGCCTCGCGATCCTCGCAGGGCTGGCCCAGGTCGACGTAAACCGCGTGGACCTCGTAGCCCTCGTCGCGCAACCAGGCCAGCAATACCGAGGTGTCCAACCCGCCCGAGTAAGCAAGCACACAACTAGGCATGAATTCCCTCCTTCAAGAATGCGTAAAAACGCACGCACCGTTTAACGTAGTATTATCGCGGTAATGTAAATTTTCGTCAGGATGTAAGCCGAATCGTGACCCAGCGCCGAAAATCTCAAACTCCGCGTCTCTGCGTCTCCGCGCGAGAATATTTTGCGCGCAGAGACGCAGAGACGCAGGGAGAGGAATAAATAAGTAGGTCAGGCTGTGCCTGACAAAATCATCGCCTTAATGCAAAACATCCGTCAGACATCCTACCGCTTGGTCACCACGCACTGTGTCGAAGGAAGATCGACGAGTCCTTCCGGCTTGTCGGCGAGAAACTCGTCGAACGCCTTTCTGACGCCGGCCAGAATCGAGTAGTCGTGCGACAGAATCACGCCGCCGGGAACCATCTTCGGATAGAAATACTCTAGCGCCGCCAGCGTGCTCTCAAACAAGTCCACGTCCAAATGGACGAAACAGTACGGCTTCTCTTCCAACCCGGCCGTCGAGTCGGGGAAGAGCCCCTTGTGAAAATGCACGTTCGGATGACCGTCGAGGAACTCGCGGACCGACTCGACGCTCGTCGCATACTGGCCCGTCCGGTGAACGTTGCGATCGGCGTGGGTCCGCTGAGGCAGACCCTCGAACGTGTCGAACAGGTGGAGCGACTTGTCTCCCTTGACCTCGCAGATGAGCCGGGCCGACACGCCCTGATACACGCCCACCTCGGCCATCGCGCCCGGCAGCCGGCTTTGTGCCCGGGCGTAACCGTGGACGATCCACATTTCGTAGGCCGACATGAGCGACTTGCGCTTGCGGCGCGATTGCTTCACAAGCCGGACCACCTCGCGATCCTTGTGCGCGCCGAGAAACAATAACTGAACCCGGGAAATCGAATTCAAAAAAGTTTGCTCAAGCCAACCGCCGCCGACAAGGCGCTGAAATTTCTCGTTGTGACTCCACACGGCCGGGTACTCCAGATGCGCGAACGGCCAAATGCCGCCGCTTAAAAAACCCCTTTGAACGACAAGGCCACAATCATACCACCCCCCCCGGGCCAAAACAAGCTGCCAGAAACCGGAAACCCCCAGAAAACTCGCGTTATTGACCGGTAGATCGGCCTGCCCTTCCACGCCAGGCACGCCTATCGTGCTCGATCGCCAGGGCAACGTTTACCGCAGGCATGATCCTTGAGGTTTTTTCGCATGTCCACGAAACACATGTCCACGCAAGCGTGGACATGGCGACTAACGCCGACCCGGATCCATCGTGACGTATTTTGGTCCACCGGTTATGATGAACGTACAGACATCCCCGGATTCAAGATATCCATGACATTAACCAAGGTGGGACTCCCACACCCAAAGTGGTTGCCCTGCGTCCGTGCGCCTCGCCGTTTGATAATGACCGCGTTCGATCCCTATTTGACCCCGGAGTCCCAACAATGGTTCGAGGGTGGCTGGGAAAAGGTGAAGCGGCGGTCTCTTTTTTGGGTCCATCCAATACGGCAAAAGACCGCGGACTACTCGGAAGTCAACCCTATCGCATGAAACCAACGCATTTCGCGCCGCTGCTCGTTCCCGGCCTCGTTTTTCTGTTGGCATTGGCGGGACTTCTTGCATGGCGGGCAACCGGCGACGCGAATAAACCCGAGGCTCGAATTCCCGGACGAGACCGACCGGCGGTAGCGGCCTCGGCCGTCCGGCGCCGGCCGCTAGTGCCAACACTCGCTTCGGGCCAGGGCCAACCGGCCAACCTGGCCGGCGATTGGTCGCGATTCCGGGGACCCTATTTCGACGCCATTGCCCACGACAGCGTGTCCCTGGCCCGGCGGTGGCCGGCCGGCGGCCCACGCCGGCTTTGGTCGGTCGAACTGGGTGAAGGCTACGCCGGCGCGGCCGTCCGCGACGGTCGGGTCTACGTGCTCGATTACGATCCACTGCGCCGAAACGACGTGCTCCGATGCCTCTCGCTGGCCGATGGACAAGAAATCTGGCAGTGCTCCTATCCGGTCGACGTCAAACGATTCCACGGCATGTCGCGCACCGTGCCCGCCGTGAACGATCAATACGCCGTCACCCTCGGCCCCAAGTGCCATGTCTTGTGTGTCGACGCCCGATCGGGCCAGCCCTACTGGCTCAAGGACCTTGCCGCCGAGTTCGGCGCCACAGTTCCCCAGTGGTATGCCGGACAGTGCCCACTGATCGACGCCGGTCGGGCCGTCTTCGCGCCCGGCGGCGATGCGCTGATGATCGCGCTGGATTGCCGCTCGGGCCAGCTCGTTTGGCAATGCCCCAATCCGCGCGGTTGGGCAATGACTCATGCCTCGATCATGCCCATGGAGTTTGCCGGTCGAAAAATGTACGTTTATTTCGGCAAGGGAGGCGTCGTGGGCGTCGCGGCCGACGACGGCGCGCTCCTTTGGGATACGACCGCGTGGAAAATTGGCATCGCCACGTGCCCTTCGCCCGTTATCCTGCCCGAGGGCCGCATTTTTTGCTGCGGCGGCTACAATTCGGGCGCGGTCATGCTCCAACTGGTCGAAGCCGAGGGAAAATTCGAGGCTCGCGAGGTCTTTCGACTGACGCCCAAACAATTTGGCTCGACTCAGCACACGCCCGTCTTTTACGACGGCTACCTGTACGGCGTCCGCGAGCGCGACAGCCAGCTTGTTTGCCTCGACCAGGAGGGACGCGAGGTCTGGGCGAGTGGGACCGACCATCGTTTCGGCGACGGCAAGGGCCCCTACATGATGGCCGACGGATTACTGCTCGTGTTGGACGACTCCGGCGTGCTTACCCTCGTCGAGGCAACGCCCGCCGCCTTCCGGCCCGTTGCCCAGGCACGGGTCCTCGAAGGCCATGAAGCCTGGGCGCCCATGGCGCTGGCCGGCGGACGACTGCTGGTCCGCGACCTGACCCAAATGGTTTGTCTCGAAATAACAGAATCCCCGTAGGCCGGGTCATGACCTTGTCTTTACCCACATTTTCTTGCGTAATATGTCGGAGAAACAGGGATTTATGACCCGGAGGGTCGTTTGAAAATAGCCCAGCGATTTATCGCTGGGTAGAAGGGGCTACCGCGAAGTGGCATCGTCCCGGAGGGACGATCGAAGAATGATCTGTGAAGGATACGATTAATCGTCCTCCGGGACTTATTTCCATTTCCCCAGCGCAAAAAACGTAGTTTTCGTAGGTCAGGCTGTGCCTGACACGCTTGTTGTCAGGCACAGCCTGACCTACGCAAAATCATGAAATCGGGAAGTAACTCCTGGACACCCGTTTATTTTGCATGCATCGACATGAAGCTCCAACCACCTACCGATTCGGATGAGGCCGTGCGGAAGCCCAATTTCTGGATGATGCTGCTTTTGGCGGCGCTGGTTGTCGTAGGGATTGGCGCCTTGTGGTTTCTCGGCGACCCTTCGCCTCGACGCGGCGGCTTGCCTCGCCGTTTCGACTACAACCTCGATCCCTACATGAAAATCGATCCCGCGCTGGTGCGCTACCGCCAGGACGCCGTGGTGCCCGTCCGCCTGTATGACCTCCGCGCGATTGCCGTGGGACCCGACGATGCGATCCACGTGGCGGGTGATCGGACCATCCTTGTTTTTGACGCCCAGGGAAAACGCCTGCGGCGGATGGACCTGACCGACGCGCCGCGCGCGCTGGCTGTCGACGCCCAAGGCAATTCTTTTGTGGCGTTCCAAAACTATCTTTTGGTTTTCAATAACCGGGGTGAAACGACCGCCCAGTGGGAATCGTCCGCGCGGCGCGACGTTTTCACGTCGGTGGCTCTCGGCGACAATGGCGACGTTTTCGTCGCCGACGCCGGGAACAAATGCGTGCTTCGTTACGACCGATCGGGTAAAATAATAGGCAAGCTCGCCCAGGGCGATCCTCGAAACCACGTCCCCCCGCCGGTCATTCCCAGCCCCTATTTCGATGTCGCCGTCGGCTCGGATGGACTGGTCCGCGTCGTGAATCCGGGCCGCCACCGGATCGAGTTTTTCACGCCCGATGGCCACCACGAAACACCGTTGGATTGGGGTTCCGCCGGAATGGACGTTGAAGCGTTTTGCGGATGCTGCAATCCCGTGGCCATCGCCCTGTTGGCCGACAATCGGGTTGTCACGGCCGAAAAAGGCATCCCTCGCGTCAAGGTTTACTCGCCCGAGGGCCGCTTTGAGTCGGTCGTGGCCACGCCCGAGCAACTCGGCGCCACGCCGGGCCGCGAGGTGGAAACCCGCGAACAACATAAACTCCTGGCCGTCGACCTGGCCGTCGACAGCCAAGACCGCATCCTGGTCCTGGATCCGGACGCCAAGGCCGTTCGGGTGTTTGTTGAACAGAACACGAAAGACGCGAAAGACACGAAAGACGTGAAAAATCCGTAGGACGAGTCGCACAAAAACAAGGAAAGCGCCGTCATGGCTGAAAAATCGCCTACCATCAATCGTCGAAAATTCGTTGCCGATGGTTTGCGCGTCGCTGGCGCCGCCGGGCTGTTCGGCGCGGCCGGTTTGCTGACCATGCGCCGCGGCGGCGAACCAATCAACAACCTTTGGCAAATCGATCCCAACAAGTGCGTCGCCTGCGGCAACTGCGCAACCCATTGCGTGCTGGATAAGTCGGCCGCCGTCTGCAAACATGCTTTTCGGATGTGCGGCTATTGCAACTTGTGCACCGGCTATTTCGAGCCGGAAGCCGCCGAATTGACCACCGGCGCCGAGAACGTGCTTTGCCCAACCGGCGCCATTGTGCGCACGTTCGTCGAGGATCCTTACTACGAATACACGATCGACGAACCAAAATGCATCGGCTGCGCCAAGTGCGTCAAGGGCTGCATCGCTTTCGGCAACGGTTCGCTCTACCTTCAGATAGACCAGGACCGCTGCATGCACTGCAACGAGTGCGCTATCGCCGTGGCCTGCCCGTCGGAAGCCGTTCGTCGGGTCACGGCCGAAACGCCCTATTTGCCCAAGGACGGGGACCCCGAATCATGATGCGGCCGATCCGGTTTGTTTTGTTTGCGGTCGTGCTGCTGGCCGCCGCCTCGAACGCGGCGCTGGCGGTCGAGCGGTTTCCCCCACCCGAGTTCACCGACCACGCGCTGCCCACCACCCAATTTGCTCCCGCGCGTCCGGCGTTCATACAATACGTCGACGTGGCCCTGCTGGCCGGTGGTCTGGCTCTGGCCAGCTATTTGGCCCTGGCCCGGCGTTCGCGCCGCGGGTTGTTCGTGCTGTCAATCGCGGCTCTGGCGTGGTTTGGTTTTGTCCGACACGGGTGCGTGTGTTCGATCGGCGCGATTCAGAACGTGGCCCTGGCCGCCGGCAACGCGAATTACACGGTTCCCTGGGTCGTCGTTGCGTTTTTCGTCCTGCCGTTGGTGTTCACGCTCTTCTTCGGACGGACGTTCTGCGCGGCCGTGTGTCCGCTGGGCGCTGCCCAGGAACTCGTCGCGGTTCGACCCATCCGCGTTCCCCGTTGGCTCGAACACGCCCTGGGATTGTTGCCCCACGTTTATTTGGGTTTGGGCGTGGCGTTGGCGGCCGTGGGCACCGCGTTTCTCATATGCCGTTACGATCCGTTCGTCGGGTTTTTTCGCCTCGGCGCGACGTCGGCCATGCTGATTTTCGGCGGCTGCGTGCTGGCGATCGGGGTTTTCGTGGGCCGGCCCTATTGCCGGTTTTTGTGTCCCTATGGGGTTGTGCTCGGTTGGCTTTCGCGATTGTCGAAATGGCGCGTCCGCATCACGCCCGACCAGTGCATTGGGTGCCGGCTGTGCGAGGACGTGTGTCCCTACGGCGCGATCGAACCTCCGACCTCTGCCCTGTCGCCGGCCGCGAGGCCGGCCGTGCGAGGCTGGTTCGTCTTTTTCCTCGTCCTGCTGCCCGTCCTGATCGCCGCCGGCGCAGTCCTGGGAAGCCATTTGGCCGTTCCCTTGTCGCGTCTCGATCCGGCGGTCGAACTGGCCGAGCAGGTTTGGGCCGAAGACCACGGGCTGACCCACGTCACCACCGACGCCAGCGACGCCTTCCGCAATACCCAACGCCCGCCCGAGGAACTTTACCGAGCGGCCCAAAGCCAGCGCGTCAAACTTGCCTGGGCCGGCATGGGCTTTGGCGCTTGGGTTGGACTGGTCGTCGGAATGAAGTTCATCATGCTGGCCCGATACCCCAGACAAACCGACTACGAACCCAATCCGGCCGCCTGCGTTTCCTGCGGCCGTTGTTTCTGGTACTGCCCCCAAGATCAAGTCCACCGTTTACAGACCACGAAAGACACGAAAAACACGAAAACGGCTTGTTAGCCAAGTAAACCGTATCGCAACCCACCGACAATAAAAAAATTTCGTGTCTTTCGTGTCTTTCGTGGTAAAAAAAGATGAACCAAAACACGCCCCAACCCGAATCATCCGCCATCGCCTGCCTGGCCGCGAGCGCAACAGCCTGGGTTGCCGTGGTGTTCGTCTTCGTGGTTTGCGTACTCTTGGTGACCGACTACGCCCGCCGGCAATGGGACAATCCATTCGATTCGTCCGAGTTTATCGCGTTGAAGCAAGAGTTGGCCGATCCGTCGGTCGGTGTCGCGCGTCGCGACGCGATTAAAATGAAACTTCGCGTGCTCGATCAGAACCTCCGTCGCGAGTTCTTCCAGCGTCAGCGGTTGGCCCACGTCGGAGCCCACCTGTTGGTGATGGGTGTCGTCGTTCTAGTTCTTGCCGAGCGCGCGGCGGCAACGCTCCGCCGTCGAATGCCGCATCCCGGTCCGGCCGTTTCTCCCCCCGGCACGCAACAGCGTCTGGCTGCCGCCGGCGTCTCGCGGATAGCCGTAAGCGTGGCGGCAATCGCATTTGGCGTGATCGCCGCGTTCGCCGCGTTCGGCGTCGGGACGAACCTGCCATTGGCCGTCGATCAACTTGCCGACCAATCGACCGCGCCCGACCAACAGCGCGCCATTGCCGCACGAGCCGGCGACGGCGCGCGGCAAACCACCGGCGTCGCCCCGGCGCCCGAACCCGACTTCCCGACCAACGAGGAAATCGCCAGGAACTGGCCCCGTTTTCGCGGACCTCGGGCCGACGGGATCGCCGCTTACGAGAATCTTCCAACGACCTGGGACGCGGTCTCAGGCAAGAATATCGCATGGAAAACGCCCGTCCCGCTGCCCGGCAACAACTCGCCGATCGTCTGGGGTGACCGCATTTTCCTTTCCGGCGCCGACCGACAGCGGCGCGAGGTCTATTGTTTCGACGCCGGCTCGGGCCGATTGCTCTGGACCCGCGAAGTTCCCTCGACGCCCCCAAGCCGCTCGGCCGTGCCCAAGGTCGAGGCGGCCACCGGTTTCGCCGCGCCGACGATGACCACCGACGGCCGCCGCGCCTATGCCATTTTCGCCAACGGCGACGTCGTGGCGGTCGATTTGGCCGGCCAGATCGTCTGGTCGCGCGGCCTCGGCGTGCCCGAGGAAAATATGTATGGCTACGCCGCCTCGCTGGCGATTTACCGAGATCGCCTGTTGATCCAGTGGGACGAGGGAACGGCCGATGACAAACTGTCCAAGATGATTGCCCTGGACGCGGCCACCGGAAAAACGGTCTGGCAAGTTCCGCGGCCCGTGACCGGTTCGTGGGCTTCGCCGATTGTCGTTGTGCACGACGACCGCCCGGCGCTTGTCACGGCCGCCGATCCCTGGGTGATTGCCTACGATCCGGCCGACGGTCATGAACTTTGGCGGGCCGAGGGAATCATGGGCGACCACGGCGTGACGCCCGTCGCGGCCGGCGGTCTGGTCCAGGTCGGCAACGAATACGGCGAATGGCTGGCCATTCGCCTGGGCGGCGCCGGCAACGTGACCGAAACCCATATCGCGTGGCGCGGCGAGGACGGGTTGCCCGACACCGTGAGCCCCCTGGCGTCCGGAGGGCTGCTTTTGTTGACCACCAGCTCGGGCGTGTTGACTTGCTACGACGCCCTGTCGGGCGAAATGCTCTGGGACCATGATTTCGAGACCCAAATCACCTCGTCGCCCACCGCCGTCGGACGCCTCGCCTACGTCTTCGCCAAAAACGGAAAGAGCTTCGTGCTCGAACCCTCGCGCGACGAGTGCAAAATCATCGCCGAAAACGACCTTGGCGAATCGTGCGTCACCAGTCCCGCGGTGCAAAACGGCCGAATCTACATCCGAACCAAAAAACACCTCATGGCCATCGGCGGCAGCGAAGACATTACCAAAAACGAATAACATCACGTAAAACACGAAAAAGAAGTCGAATTCCCTTCGTATCTTTCGTGGTGAAGCAACCTCGCAATAGACCCCCATGAATCGACCCGACCCACAAACGGCTGAACCGATCGACGCCGGTGCAATCCACCGGTTCGTCGACGAAACGGTCGAACGGCTGGGCGGCCGCGCCGACGCGGTCATTCCCATCCTCCAGGCGATTCAGTCCCATTTTCGCTACCTGCCCGACGAAGCTCTCCGGCGGGTTTGTCAGACCACTCGGATTACGCCCGCGGCAATCATCGGCGTGGCGTCGTTCTATGGCCAATTTCGCCGCCGGCCGATGGGCCTGCACGTCGTTCGCGTTTGCCACGGCACGGCATGCCACGTGAAAGGCGCGGCGCTGGTCGACGAGGCGCTGCGCCGCCGTCTCGATATTCCGGCCGGCGACGACACCGACGCCCGGCGCGAGTTCACTATCGAAAAAGTGGCTTGCCTCGGCTGCTGCACGCTGGCCCCCGTCGTGCAGATCGACGGCGCGACCTATGGGCGGCTCACCCCGGCCGCCGTCCCCCGGATGATCGACGACTTCCTGGAAAACGAGAGCCGCCGCGCGGCGAGTCCCGTCGAACCCAAGGTCTTCGACGGCCGCCCGCTCGGCGAAATCCGCATTGGCTTGGGGTCGTGTTGCGTCGCCCAAGGAAGCGCCAAGGTCCGCGACGCGATCGATCGGGTCCTGGCCGACTCGGGCGCGGTGGCCACGGTCAAACGCGTCGGCTGCGTCGGCATGTGCCACCAGACCCCCCTGGTCGAAATCGTTCCGGCCAACGGACCGCCGCGATTATACCCCAAGGTTGCGCCCGAGGCCGTCGAACAAATCGTATTGCGCCACTTTCAACCACGCGGCCTGATGCGCCGCATCGGCTATCGGGCCGCCGCGCTGGTCGATCGCTTGGTCGCCGGACCGGCCGAGCCCGACGACGCCCGCCGCGCGCTGGCCCCGGGCGAGGCGCCCCTGTGCGATTTTCTCGGCCCACAACTTCGCATGGCCACCGAGCACTGCGGCCAGATCGACCCGACCGACTTCGACGAATACGTCGCCCACGGCGGCTTCGCGGCCCTCAAAACGTGTCTCGCGCGATTCTCGCCCGAGGCGATCGTCGAACAGATCACTCGCTCGGGACTCCGCGGCCGCGGCGGGGCTGGGTTTCCCTCGGGCCAAAAGTGGGACGCCGTTCGCCGGGCTGAAGGCTCGCCCAAGTATCTCATCTGCAACGGCGACGAAGGCGATCCCGGCGCGTTTATGGACCGCATGATCCTCGAATCGTTTCCCTATCGCGTGATCGAGGGCATGGCCATCGCCGCCTGGGCCGTTGGCGCTCACGAGGGGATCTTCTACATTCGGGCCGAATATCCGCTGGCCGTCGAGCGAATCCGCCAGGCCCTCGACCAATGCCAACGGCACGGCATTCTTGGTGAAAACGTATTGCGAAGCGGTTTTTCGCTGCGGCTCGAAATCCGCGAAGGCGCCGGCGCATTCGTCTGCGGCGAGGAAACGGCCCTAATCGCCTCGCTCGAAGGCCGCCGGGGAATGCCCCGGCTGCGACCGCCGTTTCCCGCCGCCTCGGGCCTCCACGGCAAACCGACGCTCGTCAACAACGTCGAAACCTATTGCCTCGTGCCGTGGATCATCCGTCGCGGGCCCGAGGCGTTCGCCGCCGTCGGCACGCCGGAAAGCAAGGGCACCAAGGTTTTCGCCCTGGCCGGAAAGGTCCAACGCGGCGGACTGATCGAAGTGCCCATGGGCATTTCGCTGCGGCGGATCGTCGAGGAAATCGGCGGCGGAGTGGCCGGCGACCGCCGGTTCAAGGCGGTCCAGGTCGGAGGACCCTCGGGCGGATGCGTTCCGGCCGAATTGGCCGACGTGCCCGTCGACTACGAGGCCCTGACCGGCGCCGGGGCGATCATGGGTTCGGGCGGACTGGTCGTGTTGGACGACCGCGATTGCATGGTCGACATTGCCCGATACTTCCTCGAATTCACCCAGGATCAGTCGTGCGGCAAGTGCACCTTCTGCCGGATCGGCACGCGGCGAATGCTCGACATTCTCGAGCGGCTCTGCGCCGGCCAGGCCAAGCGCGGCGACCTCGACGCGCTCGAAACGCTCGCCCACGCCGTGCGCGACGCGAGTCTTTGCGCCCTGGGAGCCACGGCGCCCAACCCGGTCCTTTCAACCTTGCAATATTTCCGCGACGAGTACGAGGCCCACCTCGAAGGCCGCTGCCCGGCCGGCCGCTGCAAGGCCCTGGTGCGCTACGAAATCACCGACCGCTGCATCGGCTGCACCCTCTGCGCCCAACATTGCCCGGCCGACGCCATTCCCATGACGCCCTATCAACGCCACGAAATAAACTCAGACAAATGCACCCGCTGCGACACCTGCCGAGAAATCTGCCCCGCCGAGGCCATCGAAATCGTAAGCCGGCCCGCGACCGGCAATTGAACGAATAACCATTTCCGTGATAGTTCAGCCGTCTGATGTATTTGACGAAAAAAACGTAAGCCGCCGCGCCTGCGCGGCGTTCGTTTGTCGGGAAGTAACGTTTCAACGCCGCGCAGTCGCGGCGGCTAACGAGGATTTTCACCATTCGGCTGAAGTGTTCCCAGATCTGAAATCTCAAATCTGAAATCTCAAATCTCAAATTATCATAATTGGGCTTGAAAACCAAAGTTCCCGGCCTTCCTCCCATGCCTACCATCACTATTGACAATCGACGTGTTGAAGTTCCGACCGGGGCGACCATTCTCGACGCTGCCCGGCGGCTGGGCATCGACGTGCCGACGCTTTGTCATCGCGACGGCTACGAGCCTTCGGCGTCGTGCCTGGTGTGCGTCGTAAAAGTGCGCGGCCGGCAGCGTCTCGTTCCGGCCTGCGCCACGGTCGCGATGGACGGCATGGAGGTCGAGAGCGAGACGCCCGAGGTCCACCATGCCCGGCGGACGGCTCTGGAGCTGCTGCTGAGCGACCACCAGGGCGATTGTCTGGCGCCTTGCCAGTTGGCCTGCCCGGCCCACATGGACGTCCCCCTGATGCTCCGCCAGATTCGCGACGGCCAATTCCGTCAGGCCATTGTCACCATCAAAAACGACATTGCCCTGCCGGCCGTGCTGGGTCGCGTCTGTGGAAAACCGTGCGAAAAAGGCTGTCGCCGTGCAGCGGCCGACGGACCGGTCGCCGTCTGCGCCCTCAAGGCCCGAATGGCCGAACTCGATCTGGCCTCCGACGAACCCTATCGGCCGTCGTGCCGGGCCGACTCGGGCAAACGAGTCGCCATCGTCGGCGCCGGACCCTGCGGTCTCGCGGCCGCGTACCATCTGGCTCGGGCCGGACACCGCGTTACGCTCATCGACCGGCAATCCAAGGCCGGCGGACGATTGCGCCGCGAGTTCGACGCCGCGACGCTTCCCGACGAACTGATCGACGCCGAAATCGCCCAAATCGTTCGTCTCGACGTCGTGTTGCGGCTCGACGTAAACGTCGGCGATCGGGCGTCGTTCGACCGCCTGCGCGCCGACCACGACGCCGTGCTTGTGGCATGTGGCGCCGAGGGCCGGCAACTCGGCCAAGCGTGGGGGCTGACCGTCGGCCCGCGCGGCATCGAGGTCGACAAAAAAAACTATCGGACGTGCATCGACAGCGTATACGCCGCCGGCGACGCCATTCGCGGTCCCGCGCCCGTCGTCCGCGACGTGGCCGACGGCAAGGAAGCGGCCGCCTCGATCGACGCCTTCCTGACCGGCACGCCGGCCGCCGGCACGTTGCCGCTTTTTACCGTTCGCTCGGGCCGGCTTCCGGCCGAGCAAGTTGCCAGGCTCATTGAAATAACAGGCGCCGCCGGCGTCTCGCCAGTGCCATCCTCCCGGCAAAACGGCCGAGATGCATGCATCGCCCCGCCGGAGCACCCATCCGGGCCGGCTGCCTTGCTTCTCGAGCAGGCCCGGCACGAGGCGGCCCGGTGTCTCCATTGCGATTGCGGCGGCCGCGGCGCCTGCCGGCTGCGAATTTACGCGCAACAATACGACGCCCGACCGGCGCGCTTTCAGGGCACGCGGCGCGTGCGGACGTTGCTGCGCGGCGCCTCGGGCGTGGTTTTCGACTCGGGCAAGTGCATCGATTGCGGCTTGTGCATCCAGGTTGCCGCGAGGCGGCGCGACCTGCTGGGCCTGACGTTCATCGGCCGAGGGTTCGATGTGCGCGTCGGCGTGCCGATGGACGGTTCGCTCGACGAGGCGCTGGGCGACCTGGCCGCCGAGTGCGTCGCCGTCTGCCCCACCGCCGCCCTCTCCATGGAAACAGAAGCGGCCGGAAAGCCTCCCCAAACCGAACCGCGCCCGTAAGGAAGCGGCCATAAATGGGCCGTCAAGAAAAGAGTCGAGGCCCGGACGCCAAGGAGCGCCCGAGCCTCGTAGCTCGTATGGCGAATGCTTGCGCAATCGCTCGCAAGGGTGGCTGTTCGACGATCAGCCCGCCGACCGTCGTCAAACGGCGCCACCTCGCTGGCTTACAGAAATCATGTTCACGCACCACCTCCTCTCTCGCAGGACCTCCCGCTTCGGCCGATGTGCCAGCAAAAGCTTCGGCCGCCTGGCGGGTTTTTAGTCCGTCGTGCCGCGTCAGCACGACCCAGTACCGAATTCGGCTTGGGGGAGTCGACCCCGGACGGCAACCGGAGGTTAGCGTCGCCGGTTTTTCGGTCCGCTGTCG